>DNFT01000007.1 GCA_003486385.1 Eubacterium sp.
AGTTGAGTAGTCAAGCTACAGAATAAACATCAAAAGTCCATAGTATCTGAATTGTATTGAACCACGATATTAAAAGAAAGGAAACGTGTGATAATTAACTTCCTAATTATCATACAAGCATTATATGACCAAAGTGAATTTTTATGATAGCATTGATGATTCAATGCTAAAGTTTGCAGTTATTATTGCAAAACATAATGGAAAATGGGTATTCTGTAAGCATAGAGAAAGAAGTACATGGGAAGTGCCAGGAGGACATAGAGAACAAGGTGAGGATATTCTTGAAACAGCAAAGAGAGAATTGTATGAGGAAACAGGAGCCATTAATTTTGAGATAAATCCGATATGTATTTATTCTGTGACGGCGCCAGACAACTTTGATGGGAAAGAAACCTTTGGAAAGTTATTTTTCGCGGAGATACATACGTTTGAAAAAGATTTACATAGTGAGATAGAGAAAATAGCAATTATGAATGAACTACCGCTTAATTGGACATATCCGGAAATTCAACCAAGACTGCTAGAAGAAGCGAGACAAAGAGGATTTTTGCCTAAGAAGGATGAAATAAAATGGTTGTTTTTTGATGTTGGTTCGACGCTGGTTGATGAAAGTAGAGTTTATGAAGATAGGATGAAAAAAATAGCTGAATTATCTAGTCTAACTCCGCAACAAATTTATGAACATGCGATATCATTGTACAGGAGAAATAAAAAAGGTGATTTAGAGATAGCAAAACAATTGGGGATAGAACTACCTAAATGGGAATCACAATATGAAAAGCTGTATACAGATTCAGAAGATTGCCTGAAAAGGTTAAGCAGAAATTATGAAATTGGTATAATCGCAAACCAACCATTAGGAACTTCTGAAAGATTAGAAGATCTCGGAGTGCGAAAATATATTGATTTAATCATTGCATCAGCAGAAGAAGGTGTTTCAAAACCGGACAGACGTATATTTGAAATTGCTTTGGAAAGAAGTGGCTGTAAGCCGGAAAATGCTGTAATGATTGGTGACCGCATTGATAATGATATTGTACCAGCAAAACAGTTAGGAATGAAAACGATATGGATAAAACAGGGATTTGGAAGTTTGTGGACTGTAATGGACGAGAGTGAAAAAGCCGATATTGAAGTTAATAACTTATCTGACATTTTGAATTATCTATAGGAGGGAAAGTGAATATGTTCAAGGTTGCTATACTACAAAAACGTCCTATTAATGAACAAATAGATAAGAATATTGAAACTATCATTATGGCAATGAAAGAGGCTTCGGAAAACCATGCAGATATTCTATTGTTGCCAGAATGTTTTATTACAGGATATGATTTGCCTATGTCATATGAAAAAAGCATTGCAGATAATGATATAAGAATTGCCAAAATATGTGAGAATGCTAAAAAATATAAAATAGGCGTAGTACTTACTGCGTTTACAAAAGGTAGTAAGCAGCCGCAGAACTCAGCCTTTGTTATCAATAAATCGGGCAATATATTGATGAAATATTCTAAGGTGCATACCTGTGATTTCGCAGATGAAAGAGATGTTGAATCAGGGAAAGAATTTAAGGTATGTGATTTTGAAGGAATAAAATTAGGCATTATGATTTGTTATGACAGAGAGTATCCGGAAAGTGCAAGAATACTGATGTTAAAAGGAGCTGAAATTATTTTGGTACCAAATGATTGTGGTTCCATGCAACCAAGAATCAGAGCACTTTCCACAAGGGCATATGAAAATATGGTTGCAGTCGCTATGGCAAATCCGAATGGAGATAATGCTGGATGTTCCTGTGCATATAGTCCAATTTGCTGGGATAGAAACGGAAAATGTGTTGATAACACAGTTTTGCTGGCTGATGATAAAACCGAGGGGATTTTTTATGCGGAGTTTGATATGGAAGCTATTAGAGAATACAGGAATCGGGAAATGTTAGGAAACACATTTCGTAAGGTAGAAGCATATAGTCAGTTGTTAAGTAAAGAAATCAAGGAACCATTTATAAGGGATGGGCAGAATAGATAAGCCAGGAGGGGTGTGTTTTATGTCCTTAGGACTAAAAAGAGGGGCAGTGCAACTTGAACCGCATGATAAGCAATGGGACGAGATTGCTGTTCAAACAATTAAAATACTTAAAGCAATATTAGGTGATGATGTTATTGATATACAGCATATTGGAAGTACAGCAATACCAGCAATCACAGCAATTTGAAGGAATGTTTAAGGGTGTTAAAGAAAGGTGGGCTTTTAATTACTGCGTATATTCCAAGATATTATGTATTTCAATATGTTGCTACAAATAATGTGAAATATTTAGATGGACATTTGGCAAAACAGCTTATAGAAACAGGCATATTAAAGCATGATGATGAGAAGTGTTTTTGGACGGATACTTATTATTCATCAAAAGAGGAAATGGAATCAATTTATCAAAGATATGGATTAGAAATTGTAGACCATTTTGCACAAGATGGTTTGTCACCTCTTCTATCGCAAAAGATAGACCAATGGGATGAAAATCAGTTCAAAATTTGGTGCAATTACCATTATAGTGTATGTCGTGAACAGTCAGTGCTTGGTGCAAGTAACCATGTTATCATAATTGGCAGAAAATAACATTTATCCTTGCAGAAACATAAGTGCTTATGTTAGGATACTACTTAAGGAAAGTACCCATGACAGGGCGTTAAGCGTCCGGGGGACGCTTGTTTAGCACCGACCGAAGCGGAGCGTAGACGGTGGCGCCGATGACGGCTTATGAAATCATTTCGATTTTCATTGGGATATTAGCATTGTTGATGTCCTTTGGTAGCTTGATTGTAGCGCTGCTTGCCTTTCTCGATAAAGAGAAAAGCTCTTCGAGGAAGAGCAGGCGAAAATAAAAATGCCTATCCTGTTTGATCCACAGGATAGGCGGTGTCCGTAAGGACATTTCTTTAGCCTAAACTCGGAGCATCCACCTTTGGAGTGGGTACTTTATGTTTAATTAGATATTATCATCTTATGTCTGATAATTCAAGAGGCATCAGTCATTAATTTTTGTTCCTAGTGGCTTGCCCCTTGACAGGGGCTCTTTTTTTTATTATGATTGTTAACCATAAGGATAACGGAGGTTGACAATTATGACATCAAAAACAAAAACACTGGTATATTGCGGCCTTTTTACGGCACTTATTGCCGTTGGGGCATTTATCAAGATACCGATTCCTGTTGTGCCATTTACGCTTCAGTATTTATTCACGATGATGGCGGGGCTTTTGTTAGGACCTAAGCTTGGTGCGATGGCAGTTACTTTTTATATGCTGCTCGGGCTTATCGGACTGCCAATTTTTGCGGAGGGTGGCGGTCTGTGGTACATATTTAAGCCGAGCTTCGGGTACATTATAGGATTTATTGTGGGTACATTTGTAACAGGGTACATAGCAGAGCACATGAAGAAAAAGAATGTGGGAAATTATCTTGTGGCGAATTTTGCAGGGCTGTTCTTCGTCTATGCAATAGGAATGATTTATTACTACATAATCTGCAATTTTGTGATTAACACGCCGATTGCTGTGTGGCCGTTATTTTTGTACTGCTTTATTCTGGCAGTGCCGGGCGACATAGCACTTAGCATATTAGCAGCAGTGCTTGCAAAGCGTATCAAGCCTGTGCTGGGACTTGAGGCGATGGTTTCACATAAGAGGCTGAAATACAGCCGTTGAATATTGTTACTATAATGAAAATGGGAGGCATGACATGGATGCAATTAAATTAGCTGAGGAGATTATCGGAGGAAGGAGAATCACGAGGGAGGATGATTTGTCATTTTTCCTGAACTGTGATCTGGATGAGCTGTGCAAGGGTGCGGATATGATAAGGGAGAAGTTTGTCGGGGACAAGGTAGACCTCTGTTCAATCATAAATGGGCGAAGCGGAAGATGCCCGGAGGACTGCAAATATTGTGCACAGTCGGCTCATCATCACACGAATTGTGAGGTCTATGATTTCCTTCCTGAGGAGAAGATTCTTGAAGCGTGTAAGATGAATGAGAGTGAGGGTGTGGACAGATTTTCGATTGTGACTGCGGGAAAGGCACTGACCGGCGAGGAGTTTGAAAAGGCTATACACGCTTATGAGACGATGAAAAGGGAGTGCAAGATAGATTTGTGTGCTTCGATGGGCTTTTTGACGGCGGAGCAGCTTCACAGGCTTCATGAGGCGGGAGTTACAAGCTATCATCACAACATCGAGACTTCCAAAAGAAATTTCCCTAATATATGCACGACACATACCTACGATATGAAGATTGAGACACTCAAAAAGGTGAAGGCTGAGGGAATGTATGCATGCTCAGGCGGAATAATCGGAATGGGCGAAACATGGGAGGACAGACTTGACATGGCAGTGAGCCTTTCCGAGGTCGGCGTGGATTCTATACCGATAAATGCACTCATGCCGATACCGGGCACACCGCTTGAGGGGCTTGAAAGACTGAGTGAGCCGGAAATACTGCGTACAATCGCTTTTTTCAGATACATAAATCCGAAGGCGGACATCAGACTTGCGGCTGGACGTGCACTGCTCACCAATGATGGAGAGCTTGCGTTCAAGTCAGGTGCATCGGCAACAATAACCGGAAACATGCTCACAACCGCAGCATGTGCGACAATCAGAAGTGACAGGGAGCTGCTTGAAAGCATGGGACGCGATGTGACGCCGGAGTATTGGAAGTAGTATTTATTTAAGGAATGAACAACAGAGAGGGTAATTAAGATGGCTAAATCTATATTTATAACCGGTACGGGGACCGATATCGGGAAGACGTATGTTGCGGGGTTGATTGTAAAGAAAATTGCGGATGCCGGGAAATCGGCGGCATATTATAAGGCAGCAATGAGCGGAAATGACAGGAGGGAGGATGGCACTCTTATACCGGGGGATGCACTTTTTGTCAGGCAGACGGCAGGGATAGAGCAGCCGCTTGACGAGATGTGTCCTTATGTGTATGAAAATGCATATTCCCCGCATCTGGCTTCACGCATAGAGGGGCATCCGGTGGAGCTGTCCGTTGTCAAAGAGGGATATAAAAAGGTCTGTGAAAAATACGACTATGTCACGATGGAGGGCAGCGGCGGAATACTCTGTCCTATATGCTTTGACGAGGCAAAAATACAGCTTGAGGATGTCATAAAGGAGCTGGGCTTGTCCTGCATAATTGTTGCGGATGCCGGACTTGGCACAATAAACAGCGTTGTGCTCACGGTTGAATACATGAAGACACATGACCTGCCAGTGAAGGGAATAATATTTAACAATTATCATCCGGGAAATGTCATGGAGGATGACAACATATTTATGTGCGAGTATATGACCGGGCTGCCAACCCTTGCGAAGGTTAAGAAGGGGGACACACAGCTTGACATTGAGGTGGAGAAGCTTTTAGGGCTTTATGAATAAGCTTCGAGGATTGCGGGAGCGCAAAGCATGAAGCAATCCGATATCATTGTGGGCAAAATACCTTTTGCCCCGACATAATTAATATAAAGGAGTACAACATGATTTGGTATCCATATGAACAGATGAAGACAATGAAGGCACCGTACAAGATAATAGATGCGGAGGGTGTATATCTTTACACGGAGGATCAGAAGCTTATAGACTCTGTATCCTCATGGTGGTGCATGATTCATGGCTACAAGCACCCGGAGCTGACTGAGGCTATAAAGGAGCAGGCAGACCACTTCTGCCATGTGATGCTTGGTGGGCTCACACATGACCCGGTTCAGAGATTATCTAAGAAACTGGAGGAATTTCTGCCGGGTGATCTGGACTACTGCTTTTTCTCAGATTCGGGAAGCGTGGCGGTGGAGGTATCCCTCAAGATGGCATTGCAGTACAACACGAATCAGGGGAGGAAGCGTCCGCTGGTGCTTGCCTTAGAGCATGCTTATCATGGCGACACCTTTAAGGCTATGGAGGTCGGTGACGATGAGGATTACCATTTCGCATTTGAGAGCAAATCAGGCGTGGTACATATCCCGACGGAAATTCAGGCACTTGAGGAGGCGTTTGAAAAATACCATGATGAGCTCAACTGCTTTATCGTCGAGCCGCTTTTGCAGGGTGCCGGAGGCATGAGAATGTATGATATATCCTTCCTTAAGAGGGCTAGGGAGTTGTGCGATGAGTACGATGTGCTTCTGATATTTGACGAGGTGGCGACAGGCTTTGGAAGGACAGGCAACAGATTTGTGGCTGACCTTGTGCTGCCGGATATTCTGGTGCTTGGCAAGGCTCTCACCGGAGGCTATATCGGACACGCCGTCACTGTAGCCAATCACAAGGTATTCAATGCATTTTACAGTGACAATGACAGACATGCCCTGATGCATGGACCGACGTTTATGGGAAATGCATTGGCGTGTGCGGTGGCTCTGAAGGGCATCGAGATTTTTGAACGCGATGACTACATGAGCAAAATCAAGCGTATAGAGGAAATCTCCAGGCGCGAGATGGCAGACTTTACAGACCCTCGCATAAAGGAGGTCCGCATCATGGGCGGCTGCACATGCGTGGAGGTATATGACTCGAAGACACTTGAGGGTTTCCAGCAGTTTGCCTACGAAAGAGGAGTTTTTTCAAGACCTTTCCTTTCATACATGTATTCCATGGTTCCGTATGTGATAGAGGAGAAGGAGCTTGTGAGAATATTTGACGTTATGAAGGAATGGTTTGCGTAAACAAATTAAAAACCATTGGGGACGGAGTTATTGAGCGTATACTCGGACTTTTGATGGTATTATACATGCAGTATCGGTATTAACTGAATATGGTGTCCACCTAATATGATTCCTGCTTTTAGAAGTGGAAAAAACAAACGCAAATAATTAGAAAAACATACATTTACCTATATTATTCACGGCATAGCCGTAAAATTGGCTGAAAGCCACATAGTTACTGTATTTTAGCTGAATATTGCTTGGAGCTATGTCAATACCTTGGACACAAAAAGTTGAACTTTTCTCCCAGCATAGCATATGCCGAGAGAATTATTTCTTATGCAGCCCTTAGATATGCGTTGATAGTTCGCAGAAGTCCGTTGGAATATCGAGACGATAAAGAGACATTCGACTACGCTGAGACGCTTGCGGAGCCGATACAGCGCTTTGCAGATGTACTGGAAAAAGCACAAATACAAGCAAAGGAGATAAATCAATGATTAACATTTTACTTGAAGGATTTGACATAGATGCGCCTTGGCTCTATGACGAATTGAAAAACTACATACAGCCAAATCATTCTGTTGCGGTCGTAGCGTTCTCCTTTAGAGACAACCGTGTAAAATCCTTGTCGGATTGGAATGCTTTGTATAGCAAGGAATGTGGCAAATATCACGATGGGATTGTTGGAGGCTTTACTACTTATGGCATCCCGGAAGAAAACATTAACTTTATCAATTATTTTACCGACACAAAGGAATCTGCAACTCAAAAAATCAAAAGCGCAGACATTGTTTATTTCCCTGGTGGGTTGCCGGACAGAATGATGGATCGAATCAAAGAGTTCGATTTGTATGATATTTTGATGCAACATGATGGGATTCTGATGGGCTATAGTGCCGGTGCTGTCATTCAGTTAGCAGAGTACCATTTGTCTCCCGATGATGATTACCCCGAATTTAAGTATTATGAGGGGCTTCCTTATCTGAATGATTTTTATTTGGAAGTTCACTATGAGGGGACTTTGGAACAGGATGAGTCGATACAACGGGTACTTGCAGAACGTGGTAAAACCGTGTACGCAACCGCTGTGCGAGCTGGCGCAATTCTCGTGGATAATGGAAACCTTAAACTGCTCGGTGATGTCAAGGTGTTTGGCAGATAGAGCTACGGAGTATGTGATTGAGCCGACAAAGACGAATGCCGGAACAAGGGTAATTCCAATGACAAAAGAAGTTACAGAAATGTTTCGAGCAATCATTCAAGATAGACCAGAATATAAAGTGGTAGGTGGATACACTGGATTTCTTTTTCTGGATAAGAACGGAATGCCGATGGTTGCCATGCACTGGGAACACAGATTTAACAGTATGGTGGGCAGGTACAACGAGATTTATAAGGTACAGATGCCAAATATCACACCCCATGTATGCCGTCATACATATTGCTCTAACATGGCGAAATCTGGCATGAATCCTAAGACATTGCAGTACCTCATGGGGCATTCGGATATTGCCGTGACACTTAATGCTTACACCCACGTTGGACTTGAGGATGCGGAGAAAGAACTTCAGAAGATGCAGGGGTTGGAAAATGCAAGAAAAGAGATGGGACTTTCGGACAAGGACGATAAGCCTTTGAAACAGAATATGTTCAAGGTGGTTTGATAATAGAATATTGATATAGATTTGTGGCACTCAGGCTATATGGCTTGAGTGCCTTTTTTGCTAGTAAAAATATGCCTTGGCTGATATAATGTAAGTAAACGCCTCATAGTCCGTACAGTGCACATTATATAAAAATTTGAGAAAATCAGACTATACCATTTAAATCAAGTATAAAAGGTTAAGTCACAACTTTTTATACAATTTCAGGAGGTTAGTCTATGAGTTCTCAAACAAGTCTTATTGCACGTAATGTTCGTCTGCAGGAATGGGCAGATATGATTCATGAATGTAATAACCGTCCGGATGATATGACTGTTACTCAATGGTGCAGCGAGCATGGTATCTCCAAATGCAATTATTATTACCGGCTGGCTGCTGTAAGAAAAGCATGTCTGGATAAGCTTTCACCGGAGGTTAAGCAGGCAGTGGTTCCTGTTCCAGCCACACTTTTAAATGGTAATTCGGATACCTGTTGTATAAAGAACCATTGTAGCCAATGCTCCAACGCCTAAGCCTAAACATGTTCCTTTCATACACTCATATATGACTAATATGAATAAGGCGGATTATAATCAGAACCATAATTCTACAAGTATTAATCACTTTTATGAAAAACTCTTGTTGCTTAAAGATATGATGAATACTGAGACTGCCAAGAAAATGGCTATGCATAGACAAGCTGTTATGGAGGACTTTCTTGAAGAGTTTATGGCAGAATGGGAAGGAGAAAAGTGATATGTTGGAAGTAAAATTTTATGATACAGTAGATGATTCACTATTGAAATTTGCAGTAATTATTTCACAGAGCAATGGCAAATGGGTATTTTGCAAACATAAGGAGCGAGATACCTATGAGGCTCCGGGAGGTCATCGTGAAGTTGGAGAAGATATTTTGGAAACTG
This sequence comes from Eubacterium sp., assembly GCA_003486385.1. Classification (GTDB taxonomy): domain Bacteria; phylum Bacillota; class Clostridia; order Lachnospirales; family Lachnospiraceae; genus CAG-882. Next base: position 9,274 of record DNFT01000007.1, read on the forward strand.
CTAAGAGAGAACTTCAGGAAGAAACAGGTGCTATTGTTTGTGAGACTGATGGCAAGATAGTGGCATCCTGCGTATGTGTGATTATTCCCAATCTCACAAGAAATGTTCGCCCATATGCATTTGTTGAAAATGTGGTAACACATGGGGAGTATCGAAAGAAAGGTTATGCTACAGATTGCCTAAATTTTGCTAAGAAAATTGCAGAAGAGAATCATTGCTACAAGATGATGTTGCTTACAGGTTCAGAGGAAGAAAGTACATTGAATTTCTATCGAAATGCCGGTTATAACAGTTCAGACAAGACCGCATTTATACAGTGGATTGATATGTGAAATATGTATACACCTAAATCATTGGGGCAGAAAGTGAGTGTTTGAGTTATGACAGGAAAGTTAAGAAATATGACGTCAATTTACTTATTAAAGGATGATAAAGTACTGCTCTTATTCAGAAAGGGCGGAAGAGTTGTAAGTGATGTATGGACAGGTTCTGCCGGAGGTCATTTTGAAGAATTTGAGCTAAATGATGCAAAGGCTTGTGTATTAAGAGAGATGAATGAGGAACTAGGACTTCATGAAGATAATATTCGGAATCTTTCTCTTAGATATGTTACCTTACGAAGAACGAAAGGGGAGATAAGACAAAATTACTATTTTTTCGCAATACTTAATGAAGAAGTTAGTGATGATTTGGCCTCGAATGAAGGAGAATTGAAATGGTTTTCTCTAAAACAATTGGATGAACTGGAAATGCCATACACAGCAAGGTATGTTATGAACCACTACTGTTTGGTTGGGCAGTATTCAGACAAAATATATACAGGTGTAGCAAATGAGAATGAGGTTATATTTTTGGAATTGCCAGAGTTTTGATGTAGTGACAGAGGTGCAGAATGATACAAAAATTTGAATATAAAAGAGCAACAATGGAAGATATCGACGAATTGGTAAGAACAAGAATAATTGTCCTTCGTGCAGCAAATAAGTTGTCAGATGATGAGGATATGTCCGTTGTGGAGGAGGAATCATATGCATATTATAGGCGTGCGTTGGAAACCGGAGAGCATATTGCATATTTGGTGTATGATAACGGAAAGTTTATTGGAGCGGGCGGTGTAAGCTTTTATCAGGTTATGCCGACCTACCATAATCCGACCGGTAAAAAGGCGTACATTATGAATATGTATACGGCATCGGAATATCGCAGACAAGAAATTGCACTTCATACATTGGATTTACTGGTGAAGGATGCAAAGGAACAGGGCGTGTTACAGATTGCGTTGGAAGCGACGGATATGGGACGACCTTTGTATGAGAGATATGGATTTGTGAAAATGGAAGATGAAATGGAGCTGGTACGGTGAATAAAAAAATGACAGATTTACAACCTTGGGAATGTCTCATGAAGCAAATTGTCTGGAAACAATTAGGAGACATTCGTGATAAGAAGATACTTGATTTTGGCAGTGGTATCGGAGTAACTGCAAATTATTTGGCAGGGCATAATGAAGTAACAGCTATTGAACCGGATGAAGATAGTATAAAAGAACGATGGGCAGACAACCTGTATATACAAATTACCGGAAGTACTGATGAACTGCGCAGATTTGCTGATGAGTCCTTTGATATGATTATTTGTCACAATGTATTAGAGTATGCCAAGGACAGAGAGAATATTATAAAAGAGTTTGCAAGAATCCTGAAGCCGGATGGTAAGATTTCGATTGTGAAACATAACCGTGCAGGAAGAGTTATGCAGATGGTTGTACTATTAAATGATTTTGAACATGCACATAGCTTGCTTGATGGTAATGATGGAATGGCTTCCAAGTATGGAGCAATTCATTATTATGAGGATGCAGATATTGAGAAATGGTGTCCGGAACTTGTGATTACGAGAACACTTGGTATGAGAACCTTCTGGGACCTGCAACAGAATCAGGAGATTCATAAGGATGCTGACTGGCAGGGTAAAATGGTGGAAATCGAGATGCGGGTATCTGATATGGATGGATATAAGGATATTGCATTTTTTCATCATTTGATTATTGAGAAAAATAACAGAAAATAATTGGATAAAGCGAGGATGTGACTGAAATGAAGAAACCCAAGATGATTTTATTTGATTATGGACAAACTTTGGTAAATGAACAGTGCTTTGATGGGATAAAAGGGACAGAGGCAGTTCTTAAGTATGCTAAAAAAAATAAATACAATAAATCGGCTGAGGAAGTGCAGGTTTATGCAAACAAACTGAATCATGAATTAGGACGATTTGACCCGGAAAAGAGACACCTGTTTCAAGTGGAAGTTCCGAACTATATGTTTACAAAATATTTATATGAGTCGCAAGGAATTGAAATTGCATTGAGCCCGGAAGGAATTGACAGTGTATTTTGGGATGCAGCGGCACCGGGAAAACCGACTGTGGGAATCAGAGAGTTTCTTACATTTCTTAAGGAGAAACAGATTCGCACCGGTGTAATCAGTAATATTTCATACTGTAGAAATGCTGTTGATAAAAGGATTAATGATTGTATTCCGGACAATAACTTTGAGTTTATTATTGCAACCAGTGAGTATATGTATCGTAAACCCAA
>DNFT01000050.1 GCA_003486385.1 Eubacterium sp.
TTGGATGATGTAAACCAGATTGAGGCGATGAAGCTTGTAAAGCAGCTATATAAGGATAAGATTATTATTATGATAACACATGACAGTGAACTCCTTGTAAACTGCGACAAGGTTTATGAGATGAATTAAAATGACGGAGTAATTTACTTTATTATTTAGTAATAAAAAGATAATAGAAGGGTGCAGCAGTTTGGTAAATAGCATGAAATACGACAAAGCATGTTGCAATAAAATAGTCGGAAATCTAATTAAAGACGAACGCCAAAAGCAGAAAATAACACTTGCAGAACTGAGTGCAGGCATTATGACAGATGGAAATCTATGTCGTATTGAAAACGGCAAAAGAGAGTGTGATGAGGCAACGATTAAGCGTTTGACCGACCGTCTGGGTATGGTGTACGAAGAACAAGGGAAATATGTTTTTTATGATGATTATGAGGAATGGCAGAGAAGATGGCAGATAATATACGCTATTGAGAGCAATAATATAGGCGGTGCCCGTGGATTTATTGATGAGTATGAACAGTTATATTGCAGTAGTGTAGTGAGAATGCAGTTTGCAAAGCTTATGAAAATCCAATGCCGGATAGAAGAAAATGAAACTGTAGACAGAACAGAAGCATTGACAGACAAAGCAATATGTTTGCTGTATAAAGAGGCTTTGGAATTGACTGTTCCGGTTCAGGCGGAGATTAGTCTTAAAAATCTGTATCTGTCAATAGATGAGCTTAACATTGTATTGGAATATCGTTTTTATAATTCAGAAAAAAATATAGGCTTATTGGAGGAAATATTAGGGTATTTGGATATTTCGCGATTCAGTCTTGCCGCAAAGGCTATGTTGTACCCTAAAGCTGTGGTGTATATGTACAGGCTTATGGTAAAAAATGGCATAGATAGTGAGATAATGGATGGCGCGAATAAGGAAATCGGCAACAAAATATATAAATATTGTGAAAAGGCTCTTTCTATGTTACAGGAAAAAGCGGTACGATACTATTATACAGAAATATTAGAAATCAGAAAGACTTTGCTGGTGGCGGGGTATGGAGACGGCGATAGAGAAAATATGCTCATTCATACGGATGAATGGCTTGCCGCCATACGTTCTCTGTGCAATAAACAAGGTTTATGGGAGTATACCACAAATAGCTGTTATTTTTATAAGGAAAATTCCGTATATAACATTGGAACAGTTGTAAACATAAGACGTAAGATGCTTGGAATGACCATGAAGGAGCTGTATGAATGTGTATGCTCAGAAAAGACACTGAGGAATCTTGAGCATAACAGAGCTGGGACGCATAGAGATATAGCGGAGGAGCTTCTTGGAAAATTAGGTCTTCCTGCCGGTTATCATAGGATGGGAATTATCACCGATAAAAGGGAGACGATAGAGCTATATACGCAGTGGAAACGGTTGAGCAGGGAATTTAAATTTGCAGAATGCAGGGAGATAATGAATGAGCTTGAAAAGCAGCTTTCCTCAAATATAGTGAACAGGCAGTTTGTTGAGTGGGGAAAAAATATTGTGGCTTATGAGCTAAAGGAATTAGATTATATTACCTATATAGAAAAAATGAGTGACTGCCTTGGAATTACAATCAGAATAGAAGATATTCTCTCATCGGAAAACATATATTTATCCTATATTGAAAAGGAAATATTATATCAAATCTCAGCAAAATACAAATATAATGGAGATGAGAGCAGTGCCTTTAAGTATATTGAGCCGATATACAGGAATCTGAAGGAATGTACTGATATAGATATACAGGAAAATATTAAAGATTATGAGTTTTATATGACATTTGCAGCAAGTATTTTAGGCAGCCTTGGGAAATATGAGGAGTCGAATATAATCTCAAATAAGATTATCAGGGCACAGCTACAGTATGGGAGAATAGCTGGAATAAACTGTAATTTATCAAGCATGGCATGGAATCAAAATAAAGTAGACGAAAATAAAAAAGTATACAATGAACAATTGTATCAATGTATACTTTGGAGTCAGATGAGTAATGACCGTTATTTTGAGAATAGGTACAGAGCAAGAATGACCTAATTTGTGTTCGGGTAGTAAGTTTCATCTTCGCATAAATATAAGGTAGGAGTATAATTACTACTGCAATGTTTTTTGTTGTTTAATAAAGAAAATATTCCTGCGAAAACCATTATTAGAATAAACAGTTTTGCTATCAGTTTTTTCATTGTAAATCCTCCTTGAATGTATGTGCCTATATTTTACAATGTATATATGGGTATTGTCACCTACCCAAAACTGGCAATTTTACTGGGACATGGTGTCAGACCCCTGTCCCAGCAGAAAGGACACCGTATGAAAAAATCAATTCTATTATTTTGTTTAACAATAATTTTATGCCTCACCTGTTCATGCAAGCGGCAGGCGGACAATACTCCTGCCGGCTCAGGTTATGATGGTAAATATATTTGTGAGCAGACGTACTTTGCGTTTATTGATGAGAGTAACAATGTTGTGGTAAAGAATGTCGATGGTGAGCGCAAGATAACGGACACAGGTGATGCAGCCAAGATTGCCGGAGGAGAAGCCGGGATTGTTCTGCTCAATGAGGCGGGTACGCTTGCAATGTATGTTCCGGGGTCGGATGAATGGATTTCGCAAAAAGACTTGGACCGTATAGGATCAGAGGGAAATATTATGCAACAGGTATGGAAGCTGATATTATCTGCCGGGAATGTCGAAGATATTGCGTATAATGGCTTTAATTATCTGGCTGTGAAGGTGGATGGTGAATGGACAGATGGAGCTTATAACAATCGTTGTCAGCCTTGGAATGAACAACAGTTGACCAAAATTGTGTTTGACTATACAGGTAACTCTGAAATCGGGCTAAAAAAAGATGGCACAGTCTGGGGAAGCGATAAAGAGCTCTTTGAGTATGAGAAATACAATAAAAAAGGTAAGAAGATAGTGGATATTGATTGCGCGTTTAACCCATTTTTACTATATGAGGATGGAACGGTAGAGGCAATTGATAAGAGCACGTTCTATGCCGGCGATGTATCGAAATGGGAGAATGTCTGCCAGATTACGGTTGACGCATTTGTATCGGCAGCACTTACGGAGGACGGAAAGGTGCTTGTCCGGGCTTCACAGAACGATGAGCTGTTCAAGGCAACGGAGTGGGAGAACATAGTGTATATTAAAGCAGACACGGAATATATTCTTGGTGTGGATAAAGACGGCAATCGCCTGATAGCGGGAAAGCAGTGGGATGACAGATAAATATGATATAGTATAAGCAGCAGCCGCGGATTGTATGAAAGTACAATCCGCGGTTTTTGTTGCTGGGACAGTGGTGTCAGACCCCTGTCCCAGAATGGCTGGCTGGGACAGGGGTCTGACACCACTGTCCCAACAATGAATAAACTTATCGTTTTGACATCATAATCTATATAATATCAAGAAATTTTATAAGGAGTGATGTCGGATGAAAAGAGCAATGTATGCAGTGATTGTATTGTGGGCGGTGTTGACCGCGGTGTACATGACGAATATGGGGAGGGCTAGGAAGGTGTCGATAAGCACCGCGTTTACAGACAGTGCGGGTGGGGAAGAATGGTGCGAGCTTGACACGTATATAGAGGGCTACGGAAAATTCGGCGTATGTTATCTCACACAGGAGGAGAAGGAAAGGCTGGTAGAGAATATAGCGTCGGCGCTTGGAATAACATCATCGTATGGGCTGGCAACGGTATGCGAGGATGAGGTAAACACAACGGTTCTCTCAAAGGAGAGCGTCAATGGGAGCGTGACGATAAAGGCGATTACGCAGGAGCAGCAACGCACAGATAATACGGCTGTACCGGCAGGAACAGAACCGCAGGTAACAGGGAATACGAATGGGCTTGCAGGAACGCAGCCGCAGGCTCAGTATGTGTATGTGAATATTACCGTGTACAATAATATAGACTGCGCCGTCTCCTACAGGGAGCTTGTGGAGGGCATGTTTGACGCGATGGGGATACAGGGGAATGTGAATATGAATCTTGTCGGTTCGCTTGAGGGGGCGCTCAACAGCACAGAGAAAAATGAGCTTGCGGACGGTCTGTTAGATAGGCTTGGCGCCAAGGTTGTGACGGAAAACAGGGACAGTGATATATTTACCATCTATGCGTATTCCAAGGGGGCAGGTTCGTATATCACGATAGGCGGAAATAAAATCAACATGAATATTGCGATTGGGTATGATGAGGAGCAGGACAGGACGAAGGTATATCTTGCCTCACCGATTAACAGCCTTGATTATTAAAATTATTATATGACATTAAATACTATGATGTTGGGGTCAAAACAT
>DNFT01000036.1 GCA_003486385.1 Eubacterium sp.
TGTTTTGACCCCAACATCATATCAGTTACATTATATGAAAACATGAGACAAAATACAAATAAAAAAAAGATAAATTACTTTTATTCACGTCTTGATATCTCATCCCCACTCTGTTTACACCTTGCCTTGTCAATGTACATGTTCTCGTCTGCCTGCTTTACTATCTCCCTTGCATTCCTGCCTTTACCACTGGAATAGCCTACGGCACTTGAAATTCTGAATGCATTATCCGTTCTCACCTCAGACATTCTCCTTCTCACCGCTTCGACCATATCCTTCGCCTGCTCATCACCTGCATTATCCATTATCATAACGAATTCATCGCCTCCATTAGGCTAAATTAACTATATGTTCCTATACCGGCATTTCCACCTTCCCACTATAAATTATCTGTTGAATAATATTGTGTTCTTCTATTTTTTAATACCTTTTTTACATGAAAATATGCCGGTATAAGGAATGCATCCGCGAATATCCAGGCAATCGGGCTTCCGAGGCATACTCCGGTAAAGCCTATCATAGGAACAAGAACGAAGCCCGCAAGCGACCTTGCAACCATCTCAAGCACCCCCGCCAATATCGCAAACGAGGCGAAGCCCATTCCCTGAATAAGGAATCTCACAATGTTTACAAGCGCAAGCGGAAAATAGAACGCCGTATTCCATATAAGGAACTGTCTTACCTGATATATTATCTCCTGTTCGCTGCCATCGACAAAGAGCTGTGCCAGAAGACCGCCTCCGAATACCGCTGTCAGTACCGCTATAACAGCATATACCGCACCTAACAGCACGCATGAAGCAAGTCCATTATCAAGGCGGTCAAGCTTTCCTGCACCGACATTCTGTCCTCCGTAGGTTGCCATCGTTGACCCCATCGCATCATAAGGGCATGCAAGGAAATTACATACCTTTCCGGCTGCCGTAACCGCCGCAACCGCTGATGAACCAAGAGTATTCGTTGCCGTCTGCAATATAACGCTTCCTATCGCTGTTATGGAATACTGAAGTCCCATCGGCACACCCATCGCGCAGAGCGAACCCATCATGTGGGCATTGACAGCCCACTCATCCTTCCGGATATGGAGTATATCGAACTTCTTTATCATGTACCACAGACAGCCCACACCTGCCACTACCTGCGCTATCGCGGTTGCCCACGCAGCTCCGGCAACACCCAGCTTCAGTACAATTATAAAGAACAGGTCAAGTCCTATATTGACAATCGAAGAAATGACAAGAAAGATAACCGGTGTCCTGCTGTCGCCAAGCGCTCTTATAACTCCGGACACAATATTGTACAGGAACGTAAACGGTATTGCGGCAAATATAATCACAATATACTGATATGAAAAATCAATTATATCATCAGGTGTCCTCATAAGCTCCAATATCTGTCTGCACAGCACTACGGTCACTAATGTGAGAACCACCGAAAAAGCTATTCCAAGCCATGCACAGTTGGCCACATATTTTCTCATTCCCTTATAGTCACCTGCGCCGAATTTGTGTGCAACCGGAATCGAAAAGCCATTGCACACACCCATACAGAAGCCGATAACAAGGAAATTGACTGAACCCGTAGCGCCTACACCTGCAAGCTCGTCAACGCCCAAAAAGCGTCCCACAATAACCGTGTCCACCAGATTATAAAACTGCTGAAACAAAAATCCGAAAAGAAGAGGCAGAGCAAAACCCACAATCAGCTTCATTGGATTTCCCTTTGTCATATCCTTCGTCATCTCAAAAATCTCCTTAATTTATAATAAATACCCTTTTACATTAATTCTTCAGCTTCATCTGATGTATTTTTTATATGATTTACAGCAGCCTTAACCTGCTGTACAAATTCAAGATTCTTCTGACTCTGCTCATATACCTGCTCAGCACTCACCGTAACCTCCTCGGTAACAGCCGACAACTGGGATATATTCTCGACAATCTTATTGTTAGACTCAGAAAGCCCGTTCACCTGCTTGTTGACATCATCGACATGACCTATAAGCTTCTCCATATTCTCATTAAGACTCTTAAATGATTCACTTGCTGTCTCAATCTTCCCGCTCTGCACGCCTGCCGCTGCTATCGTTCCCTTAACCGACTCAGCGACCTCATTGGCATCAGTGCTCAGTTCATTGGCAATTCTTGTAATGTCCTCGGTCGATTTTTTGGTCTGCTCCGCCAACTGTCTTATCTGCTCTGCGACAACCGCAAAGCCCCTTCCGGCATCCCCGGCACGGGCGCTCTCAATAGATGCATTGAGTGCAAGAAGGTTGGTCTGACCCGATATGTTAAGAATCATTCCCGCAATCTTTCCCACCTCTTCCGTTCTCTCCTGAAGCTTACGCATAGCCTCGCTGACCGTCTCGTTGGTCATGGCAATATCAGCCGACTGTGTCTTAAGCTCCTCCATAAGCTCCATGTTCATCTTCACGCTCTTATTGGAATCCTCTGCAAGCTTCACCATCTCCTCAGAAGTCCTGCTCGTCTGTGTTATTGCAGCATTGATGACGGATGTCATGTTGTTCTGCTCCTGAATGCTTGCGGCAGTATTATTCGTTGCGGCAGTGATGTCCTTCATGCTGCCTGCGACGCTCTGTGTGCTTTCTAAAAGCTCATCCATAAGCTCGGTACTCTTAGCTGTATCTGCATTGACACTCTTTGATATATCCATAACCTTGTTTAAAAAACTCTTAAGATTGTTCTGCTCCTCCGTCGTGGCGCCCATGGCATCATCATTAAAAGCAATTATTATCTTCCCTACATTAAGAATGGCTATACCGATAAATACAGTTAATATGATTTCACAAAAGCCGCTGACATTCATGACAAATACGCCTTTTTTTATATGTACCGCAGTCACGATGGCATACAGAACTGCCATTCCCACTGCCGTCTTTGTAAGTCCCTTCTTATCAAAATATGGAATCTGAAGCAAAAATATTGCAATGATTGCAAAGCTTATAAAACGTGCATCCGACTGAACTCCTACAAGAAGGAACTCAATCCCTACTTCATAAGTTGCAATTATCTTAAGCCGCTTCGTTGCCCTGTTACGCATGTAAATAACCGTATTAGCAATTGTGAATGCTGCCATCACCACGGTATTACCATATACAGTCATGGCTGAAATACTGCTCATAACCATCTTAAGCCACAGATATACAATAAATGAGCCTCCAAGAACTACTGTTGCAATAATATAGAACCTGTTCATCCTTCTGTATCTCTCTGTCATGTCATTATACCTGTACTTCTTAACTTCCATCGCAAACCCTCCCAAGTTATATTTTATAGTGTCTTATTTTTATAGTACTTTAGTTACATTGTAGATTATAATTCAAACTTAATCCTTTTTCCAGAACTTTTATAAATCTTCCTCATTTTTTTTTCTGATTATTTGCCTGTTTCCGCACAGCACTTTTCCAGGCAGCAATGCCAAGCTTCTTCCTGACAATAATATAGCACATGACCTGAAAAACTATGGTAACAAACCATGACGCTGGGTAGGATATGAACAGTATGTCAATTGAGCGATGAAACGGAAATACTCCATATATCCATACCAGCCTTGTTCCGACCGTTCCTGCAACCGAAAGAAGCATCGGAACAGTAGAATATCCCATGCCACGGAGCGCCCCCGGGAAAAGATCCATTATGCCGCACAGAAAATATGTAATAGTCGTAAATCTCAGAACCTCCATACCCGCCTTAACAACCTCAGCTTCATCCGTATATATCCACAGAAGCTTATTTCCAAAAAAATAAGCGTTGCAGCCTAACGTGAGCGCTACCGTCATTGACAGACCAATGCACTCTAACAGAACCATTGTCATCCTCTTATAATTTCCGACACCGAAATTCTGGCTTGTGAAGCTCATGCATGCCTGTGTAACGGAATTGACCGATGCAAACAGAAAACCGAATATATTATTAGCCGCAGTGTACCCCGCCATCGCTATTGAGCCGAACGAATTTACCGATGACTGCAAGAGCACATTGGAAAAATTGATTACCATGCTCTGTATTCCCGCAGGTATTCCCACCTGACAGATCTGCTTAATATACACCCATCTCAGCTTAAGCTTGGAGAACCTGAGCTGATAGCTGCTGTCCGTCCTGTATAGACAGATAAGCACAAGAACACATGAGATTATCTGCGATACCACCGTCGCGATGGCAACTCCTGCCACGCCAAGATGAAATACCGTTACAAGGAAGATATTAAGACCCGCATTTACAACTCCCGCTATGACAAGAAAGAAAAGAGGTCTTTTCGTATCGCCCACGGCTCTCAATATGGAAGCTCCATAGTTATACATCATGAAAAAAGGCATTCCCACAAAATATATTCTCATATAAAGTGTTGACTGGTCTATGACATCATCGGGTGTATCCATCAGCTCCAGCGCACCTCTTGCAAATATAAGCCCGACGAACACCATGACCACTCCGCTTATGAGTGCCAGTGCCATCGCACTGTGCACTGTCTCAGACATCTCCTTATCGCGCCCTGCTGCATAAAAGCGGGCTGCAATTACATTAGCCCCCAGTGATATACCTATAAAAAGGTTGATAAATAAGTTAATCAGGGAGGTTGTGGAACCCACAGCGGCAAGTGCCTGGCTTCCAGTAAATTTTCCAACTACAATTATATCGACCGCATTGAACATAAGCTGTAATATTCCGGACAACATGAGCGGAAGTGAAAACGATATCAGCTTATCAAGCAAAGTGCCGTTGCACATATCTATCTCATATCTTTTACTATTGTTTCCCATAAAAATCCTTTCCGTTTCATAACCAAGCATTACAGTATTATTATGATTCCATGCCCAAAAAGCGGAAATCCGATGCGAACCTGCCCGCATGAGGATTTTGACCTTAACGTCATGATTATAGAACTATTGTGCGTTTTGTCAATATTTTTTTATGCAGCCGCGCTTGTTGTATTCTAATGTCATGACACTGATTTAATCAGAAAAGGAAAGTATCTATGGACAATGAACAGGCATTTTCCACAGATACTTTCCTTATTATTAAGTTATTTTATTTCCGCATCCAAAGCATTTTGTTTTTATGCTTATTTTCTTAAGCCATGCTTTTGGCGCAGTCAGTTAAATTTTAAATACCCCAATCTCCTCCATGAGCTTCTTCGCTGTCTCGTCACATCTTTCCACCTCGGCAGTAACACTATCAGCCTCAGCCTTGACATCAATCGTCTTCTGTGCAATATCTGTTGTGCCCTTAGCACCTTCGTTGGTCGCCGTGGCGATTCCGTCCATTGAGGAAAGCACACCATCAATAGAGGCTAAAAGCTCCTCCGATGTAGCGCTGAAATCACCGATAAGCATATCAATATACTTGGCATCCTGATTATATGCATCCACAACCTTATCAAACATATCATAGCTTGCAACAACATCCCCACCTACAAACTCAAGGAGCTGGCCGGCATCCTCTGAAAGTCTCTCAACCGAAGCCGTAACCGCCTCAGTAACCTGCTGAATCTTAACAACAGCCTCCTTCGACTGCTCTGCAAGACCACCAATCTCTGTAGCTACAACCGCAAAGCCCCTGCCTGCATCGCCTGCACGCGCAGCTTCTATTGAAGCGTTAAGTGCAAGAAGATTTGTCTGGCTTGTAATCTCCATGATTGAGGATGACAGCACCTCTATCTGCTTAACAACTCCGGCATCCTCAAGTGCCTTTGTAAGACCCTCTCTTATACTTCTGTGTACCTCTGCGACATGCTCACGCTGCTTTCTCGCAGTAGTCTGTGCCTCGGAAGCGCGTTTGTGAATGTCTGCCGCCTGCTGTGCTCCTTCCTGTGAACGTGTTGCAATATTCTTTGCGGCTCCCTCAATCTCGTTAGCCATGCTCTTGACTGTATCCGATGAAGCAGCTGTCTCCTCCATGCCTGCCGCAAGCTCCTGTGTCGTAGCCGATACATCCTCAATATTTCCGGTGAGTGATAATACATTCGTCTTAACAGAATCCACAACCTCGTCGATGGTACTGCTCTGCTCCTTCACCTCCAGTATAAGACCGCTGACCTGCTTCTTCATATTCTCAAGGTTCTCACTTAGTATTCCGAAGTCATCCCTTCTGTTCTGAAGCTGCTTAGGAAGCTCCTGTGTAAAATCACCCCTTGTGATATTCCCTATATACCCAAGTGTGTGCCTAAATGATCTGCCTAGCTCTACAGCCATATATACGCAGACTGCAAGGACAATCACTACAAGTGCTCCGCCCATGCCTGCAATCCTGTTCATCGCAGACCTGGCATTCGCCTTCATAGCCTGTGCCTCATCGGCTACTGTGGTATTAATATAATCAATGTAATTACCTGTTCCGATTACCCACTCAAACGGTTCAAAGGATTTACTGTATGCTCTCTTAGGAGATGCTTCCGTCTCACCTGCCTTAGGGAACATATAATCAACATATCCTCCATCCGGATTCCTTCCGGCACTTATAATGTCCTTCATATATGAATTACCGTTGGTATCCTTGGCATCCATACGGTTAGTGCCCTCAGTTGTATTTCCAAGAAGAACCACATTAACACCCTCATAGGTATCTGCCCAGAAATAACCGCCGTCACCATATCTTAGATCACGAAGAAGGCTCGCACCCATCTCCTTTGCCTTGTCAAGAGAATACTCTCCTCTCTCATAGCCCTCGTATACCTCATTCAGAAGAGAAATCGCACTGTCAACCTGATTCTTGATATTCTCATCATAGTCCGATTCAATGCTCGCACGAAGAACCATCTCAGAACCCATCTCCATCTCTGAGATATGCGTTTCTGCCAGCAATACAATGGCAAGCGTGCCTACAAGGGTAATTAATGCAAGCAGTATCATCTTAACGCGTACACTTAAGTTTTTCATCACTACAGTCCACTCCTTTTGTATTTTTTTATTATTTTATGTTTTTGTAAGTATAATCTGATTATACTACTTTTTTATTTGAATGTGTAGTACTAATTTACAAAACGGAATTTTTTTTGAAATTTCAGTCTAAACCCTTTTATGTAAAAATAATAGGTAATCGTAAAACATGATGTTGGGGACAAAACATCCATCTACATCTGCATGCAATTACCTATTACCAGATTAGTTTACATAATTTATCTTCATCTTCTCATCAAGAGGATATCTGACAAGCTCTCTTCCATCAAGCTTCTCCCTATTCAGGTCAACGGCATTTATGCTGTGATTGTCGTAGGTCGTGTAATAATATATGCCCTTCGTCGCATTGCAGCATGAGGTGTATATCGTTATCTCATACTTGCCCTCAGCCACCTTACAGCAGCCTCTCTGCTGGTCAACACTTCCGAGAATATGAAAAAACTGGCTCACGCTCTCCTCCTCGCCATCTCCCGAGACGGAATTGAGCTTCGTGTATGCCACCCTCGCAAATCTCGACGCAGACGATAAATCTCCGGGAAGTCCCAGCGCTCCCATTCCCCTGCTATAGGTTTTAAGCCCAATCTTGTCAGAGAATGTGTTCTGCGGCTGCTCCGGCGAGAGTGCCATATAGTTGTTCAGCATGAACATCTGCATCTCAAACGGCGGATTGTTCGTGAGCACTCCGACCGGATTGTCATAAACCTGAAGTCCCGAAGCTGTGCATTCAACAGTGACTGCCTCCTCCTTATCCGCAATCAGCCAGTGAAGCTGTGCCGCTGGAAAATGCTCGTTAAAGGTTGTCCCCACAAGGTTCATTCTTCCAAGGCGCTCCCTCGCCTGCGCCACGCTGCCGCACTGCGCGAGTATCCACGGAATAAACTCAAACTGAGCCACATTCTCGCGCCCCTCTGATACCTCCTGATACTTCGCATTCCCGACAAAGTTAAGACCTGCCATTCCAAGCCCCTTCTCATTTACCGCATCATAATAGAGCGGATATCCGTCCGCAACATGAGCCATGCCGACTATGGCATAATGACTCTCAAGCTTTCCCTCATGCCTGAAATCAAACACATAATTGCGGGGAGTAACCGTCACATCATCCCCGTATGAAAATTCATAGTCTAAGGTTCTTCCGAAGTAAAAATCTTTTGTCTTATAGGTCGCTGCTGTGCACATGGACTGTACCTCTTTTCTTCATTATTATATGGTTATATGGGTTAAACAACAAATGAGACATATTTTGTCACTTAACTCATTATATTACTATATGCAGATACTGCAAAGTATATTTTGCCATTAGTATGTATGTTTTATTTTCCTCTATGCCCCATTATATATTTTATCCCCATCTTCTCCTTTTTTATTACTGTCCAGCATAAAACCCGCTTACCCTCCATGGGTTTATTCCTCTCATTTTTCCTTCAAAAACCCTTCCCGCCGCCAAGCTGCCACCGCCCATGGGTATAAAGACCACTTTTTCATTTTCTTGCCCTTAAAATGCTCGAAATAAGGCAATTCGTGGGCATAGGAAGCAAAAATACGGCTTGTATGCCCACGTGCCACCCATAATCAGAGTGAAAAAGGGCATACAGCCGTATTTTATTGATTTTATACCCACGCGTACTGCAGGCAACAGTATGCAGCTTGAAGGTGAAGCTTTCAAGCCTTGCACTTTGAAAAATTTTCTTGTGTTACTCAACAAACAGTACACAACTCTTCTCGACAATAATCTGCAAAAGCAGAAATTTTCTTGTGTTACTCAACGATAACTTTATCTGCTGTTCATTCCATTATCTGCAAAAGCAGAAATTTTCTTGTGTTACTCAACTATTTATGTCAACCGTAATCTCAGCAATGATCTGCAAAAGCAGAAATTTTCTTGTGTTACTCAACGACATGACAAACTTTGCTACGGAACTTATCTGCAAAAGCAGAAATTTTCTTGTGTTACTCAACGATGAAGCCATACCGGAAAAAAGAGCCTATCTGCAAAAGCAGAAATTTTCTTGTGTTACTCAACTATCGCAAAGACGGATTGTTCCAGTTATCTGCAAAAGCAGAAATTTTCTTGTGTTACTCAACATTATAAGCGTCCAAAGGCTATTTTCAATCTGCAAAAGCAGAAATTTTCTTGTGTTACTCAACCATTCCATTGTTTAACCTCCTCTTATATCTGCAAAAGCAGAAATTTTCTTGTGTTACTCAACCCCTACTCCGTCATTATGCACAAATATCTACTGAGTAACACACATATTAATCATATTTTTTGTAAGTTTTTTACAACATTGTCAAATAACACAAGTTAATTTAAAATATTAAGGCTCAGGTTTGCAGTTTATTCTCTCTTTTCAGATTTCTATGAGATAATGATAAAATCCTTCTCATCATTTTTAGCATATCCGAACCTTAACACTTCACAGCTTGATGACAGTTTAAATATAATGACGCTATCCTGTTGAGAAAAAAGCTTTTCGTATCTGTTCTTCAAGTCATTGACTATATTATCTACTATTCTAGGGCTGTTGTCAATCTCGAATACTGAATATTGTAGTCTATGTCCAAATCTTGACAGATATTTCGAGAATTTCGTTCTAAGTTTATCATCTGATATATCATAGCTCACAACAATCATTTTTTCCTCCATAAACAAACAATGTTAATGTAATTTGAATATCGGAAGTTCCTCGACACTCTTTCTCTTCATAAAATACCTATAATAATTTTGAACATACATAAAAATATCGTCCTTATAATCAAGAATTGCCTTCATTAGGAACTGTATATATGCAACACTATTTTGGTAAGACAAACACCACCTGTTATCGTATACTTCAAAATCATCTTTCTTACACTGATTGAGATTAATCGCTTTCCTTATTTCATAATCTATAATCGGTCGCATAGGTTCCATAATGTCACACACAAGCGATTTTCTCATATAAAAACATTTATGAAATACGCCATTATATGTATCAAATCCATATACCTGAAGTATCGCATCAACTAGATTAAAAAGCATTTCCTTGTAGAATATGACTTATTATCCACTGACTCATGCGCTTTGGTTCCATCAATCTGATAGTTCGTCTGATACATAAGCTTGTCCTCACTCCCATATAACTTATGAAAGTATATGGAAGCAGGGCAAAATATAAAATCATTTAAATTTGATATAATTATTGCATCGTCCATCACACATACCTTTTATTCTGCATAAAGTCAAACCAATCCGCATTGGTAACGCACAGCAGGTCATTATTTTTCTTACCTTCCTTTTCCCAGCCTGATTTTATATTTTTTGCTTCATACAGACATTTCATTGCTATACAGTAAGCTCCGTTGGCATCGGCATCAATCGGCATTGTTGCGTTATGCTTACCCGGCTCAGTTTCTTCGTTCATTTTTTTATACTTAAATGAGTCAAAAAACTCTCCTGCATCATTCATTATAGGAGATATAATTCTGTCATACTCTCCATTTTTCTCATTCTCCGCTTCACTTTTACTGTTTCTTAATTGAACTGTCAAACGGAATATTTTAAAAATTTCATTAATCACCGCACCTGAACTATCCACATCTAAAGTCCGAATGTCATCTACAAGATTGTGACCGTCACCATACTCAATATTATTTTCATTCAGCAGTCTCTTCATCTTATCCGAAAGCTCTATCTCGCGTGTGTTACTTGTATACCGTCCATTTTCATATACCTTCTGTATTCTGCTTCCGAAAGTATATGCCGTCCATTTTTTCTTTGCTATTACCGTATTGTGCATAGCAAAATTATCATAATCGAAAGTAAATGCAAACATTTCCTCTCTGTTATCGTTCTTTTCGACATATCTTATGTCGTCAAATTTAGATAAAAATTCCTTTCTGTCATTATCTGCCCTTGCCGTGCCCTCTTTTTCTCCGGATTTGAACTTAAACAGGTCCACGAAACCTGTCGCAGGGTCAATCTTAGATGTATACGCAGGCGGAACATAGAAGATAATGCCGCACTGCCTTCCCACCTTCTTGACATCTTTAGGAACAAATGCAAGCTGATAGCCCTTTAAAACACCTCCCGGCTCATCTGCCTTTTTTGTTTTGTCCACAAGGTAACTCAGCTTACTTATAAGCATACTCTCAAACTTCTGGTATACCTGTCTTTCAATCTTAAATCGTCCTCGTTTAAAACCATAGTTCAAATCCTCCATCGCAATTATGGCATTATATTTAATAACCATATCTGCAATCTCATGTACCACAAGTGAAAGATACCCGTCCTTGAGGTCTTTTATCCTGCCGACCTCCTTCCAGCTCTTTCTCGCCTCGTCCCTCGTCCTTTCACGCTCAACAAGTTTTTTCTGATAACTATAACTATTTACAACATTATAAGATTTCTGCTCAACAATTCTACCCTTCATGTCGATAACGGACACATATACAAGATTTCTCTCGCCACGGTCTATTCCTATTATGTGCATGTCATCCTGCTTTGAAATATATTCGAGCACCTGCTCATTTAACTGCTTATCACTTGCTCCCTCTGCATTGTAATTGATTACAACAGATGTATGGATAAAAAACTTATCAACCGTATATCTTCTGTCCTTGATTATTTCTTTCTCAGCCTCGAAATACTCTACCAACTTATTGTCAAGCAGGCTCTGTGCATTTTCTGAGAGTTTCGTTGTTCTTCCATTATTAAGGTATGTATATATTTCCATATACTCTTTATCAGGAACAGGTACTCTCACCTCCTCATTTCCAATATTAGTCTTGTAGGTCTTGTTAACAAGTATAGAGCCTTTTCTGTGTCCGCTTGGCTTGTCAATGCTCGCCTTTCTAAAGAACAACTCCCCCTTACCACTAAGTTTCAACACTGTTTCCCTGATATTTTCTTCACTGAACAAATTCTTAAAATACAAGGTGTGAAGATTAGGCGTTCCCATACTGCTTTCCGAGAAATCCTTATTATATATCTGGAAAAGATATATCTGACCTGTCTCGTCAAGCCTATCAATATCTTCCTTTGAGATATTGACCCAGCTAATTTTATATCCCTGCTTCTCAACCTCACTATAAAAGCCGCTTATATCCTCATAACTCTTTGTATCTGAAAATTTAAAATCAAAGACCTTCCAATCAGGATTGGCACTTATTGATGCCTTAAAATAATCAATAAGGTCATGGCAGAAATTTATGTCAAAGTTCTTACTCGACTTGATATGTCTGTCATTGTCATATCCATCAATGATATAGCTTGAGGGTTTATAATTGCCTATCCCTTTCTTTGACAAAAATACCTTTGGCAACATTTTTCCAGCTCCGGGAAGCAAACTATACACCATCTTTTCATATCCATCGCCAACATATCCCGAATATCCTTCCATTATCTTCTTGTCGGGTTTATTCTTTACATTAAAAATGCCAAGATAATACTTGCCATCTCTGCGAAGTATAATTGCATTATCCTCATATTCCTTGCTTTTGGACCATCCCTCTGCCAATGTAGGGGAATTAAAATTAAGCTTAATTTTATTCTTATTGTATGGTTTTCTGGTTACATAATTTCTCACCCTGTTATAAAGAGGATCAATTCCATCTATTATCTCTTTGAGGTCATCAATCTCACTGTAAAATCCCACATCTATTGCCTCGCCGTCCTCGACAGTAAACGTGTCGAGGAAGCGATTTGTATTAAGCAGCATATCAAGCACGCACTTTATGTGCTCAATCTTTGCATCGTTCTCAATAAGCTTTACAGAGTCCGAGCCGTCCTGCCCAAATTTATATAATTTATTATCGCTATATATCTCTCTGATTTGGTATATGTACTCTTTAGCACTTTTCCCCCCTTTCCCATACATCTCAACGACTTTATCTATGCTGTCCAGACTCCTGAAGCTATCCTTTTTTACCTTTTCCTCAACCTTCTTCTCTTTTTTGTCCCCATTGCCAACTGTATTATCCTCATAATATCTTCTAATACAATCATCTAAAGTATTCCATTTTCCACTTATAAAATTTGAAATACTGCTATAATTCTTGGACGCTATGTATATTTTATCAAAATCGTATTCCTCTGCTTTTCCAAGCATCTTTTCAACCTTAGCACTGAAATTGCTGTTAAAAATTCTATCGACGAACTCATTTATCGAGCTGTAAACCTGTGCATCATCTTCATATTTATATGGTACTTCATAGCTTGTCGATGAGATGCTCAATATCTGCTTGTAAAGCTTTCTCATTCTGTACTGCCCCGACTTTTCTTTCGTCTGCTGACAGTACAGGTTCATATGACTATTAACAATTCCGCATATATCATTGTAGAACTCTATCCCCTGCTGTGTCAGCACATTATTATAAAAGCTATAAGAATATATGTCTGGCAACTTCCATTCATCAAGCTGCTGTCTGCCATGGTGCTCTATTTTCTCAATTTCCTGCGGTGCGTTATCCTCAATATTTTTATAAGAAATAATATTCTGATAAAAAATTGCCGTATTCTCGTCAACTGTTCTATGACATATTGACGAATGTATTGGCTTTTTAGAAAATATATTTTCCCTGTTGTTAAAAAAAGGAACTAATGAAGTGGTAAATCCTTTAAAAAGTTTTAACGTGTCAAGCTTCTGCTGCTTCTCTTCATCACTGTACTCTTTATTATTCAGCACAAACTCCGGCAGAACCTTTGTTACAAACTTCCCGGAAAACATCATTTTAAATATATCATCGTCCGACAAAACATTGTAAAACTTACCTCTCATCTCTTCTTGTGCCTTTTCCAGTTGAGCTTTGCAATTCTTATCCTTTTTTCCTTCTTTATAAGCCATCTCAATTATTGAGAAGAATTCACTCCAGTATAACGAATTTACCCCGGAAAGCTTTGTATAAATGTACCTTCTGTAGTAATCGTCCATTATACTCTTTAGCTTATCACTTTCCTCTGCCCTAAGTTCATCTGCTGAGAGAATACCATCCTCCTCAATATGCTTTCTTGTCCACTCCGTAGGACGAAGCTCGTTCACCAGTGTTTTTACACACGAATTCTTGTTAATAAAATTTTCGTAGCCCATTTTTGCTCCTTTCATTTTTATGAAGTTATGTATTCTTTGTTTATGATATTTGTAAAAAAATAACGTAACATTCATACGTTATTTTAAACCTGATAACTTCAATCTACTATTATAGTAGAAATTTCATATAGATACTAACTTCACATCTTGATATCTAATATATACTTTATTCTTATGTTTGTCAACGCATTATGAAAATTCTTGAATAATTTCAAATACTTAAATATGCTCTTAATAAAATACCGTCTTGTCGGCTGTAACCACCATACCTTGAGTGTGTTCCACATTCTCCATTATATATTTTATTACCATCTTTTCCTTTTTTATTACAATCCAGCATAAAACCAGCTTACCCTCCATGGGTTTATTCCTCTCATTTTTCCTCACCCCACTCCCGCTGCCAAGTTGCCACCTCTCATGGGTATAAAGACCACTTTTTCATTTTCTTGCCCTTAAAATGCTCAAAATAAGGCAATTCGTGGGCATAGGAAGCAAAAATACGGCTTGTATGCCCACGTGCCACCCATAATCAGAGTGAAAAAGGGCATACAGCCGTATTTTATTGATTTTATACCCATGCGTACTGCAGACATTGCCTGCTGACATTGCCTGCTGACATTGCCTGCCGGCATTGCCCGCAAGTATTGCCAACAGCAAGCAGCTTGAAGGTGAAGCTTTCAAGCCTTGCACTTTGATATTTCTACACAAAGATTCCAACCACCAGCTTCACAATAAGTGCCGCAGCCCACGCTATCGCACACTGCCATATTACAACTCCTACTGCCCACTTCATTCCAAGCTCTCTCTTGATTGCAGCTATCGCCGCTACACAAGGTGTGTACAAAAGGCTGAACGTGAGAAGCGCTGCCGCTGCCACCGGCGATAATACTGTACCGATACCTGCGCCGAAAAGTACTTCAAGCGTAGATACAACACTCTCCTTTGCCATGAAGCCGCTGATAAGTGATGTGCATATACGCCAGTCGCCAAGACCAAGAGGCTTAAATAACGGAACCAGCAGCCCCGATATTCCCGCAAGTATGCTCTCGCCCGAGTCCTCAACCATGTTGAAATGAATGTCAAAGCTCTGTAAAAGCCACACTACTATAGTTGCAATAAGGATTACCGAGAATGCCTTCTGGAGGAAATCCTTTGCTTTCTCCCACAGAAGCTGTCCTACATTCTTAGGACTTGGCAGTCTGTAATTAGGAAGCTCCATGACAAACGGAACCGGTTCTCCCTTAAAGAGTGTCCCCTTGTAGAGAAATGCCACGAGTATTCCCACTAATATTCCAAAAAGATACAGCCCCGTCATAATAATTCCTCCCTGCTTAGGGAAGAATACACTCACAAAGAAAGCATATATCGGAAGCTTAGCCGTACAGCTCATGAATGGTGTGAGGAGTATCGTCATCTTACGGTCTCTCTCACTGGTGAGGGTTCTTGTAGCCATGACAGCCGGAACCGTGCAGCCGAAACCGATAAGCATAGGCACTATGCTTCTTCCCGAAAGACCAATCTTACGAAGAAGCTTGTCCATCATAAACGCAACTCTTGCTATGTAACCGCTGTCCTCCATAAGTGACAGGAAGAAGAACAGTGTGACTATAATCGGGAGGAAGCTTAAGACACTTCCTACTCCTGTAAATATACCATCAATCACAAGGCTTCTGAGCGCACCATTGACCTTAGCGGCAGCCATTGCAGCATCGCTGACCTGTGCAAGCTTATCAATTCCAAGCTCAAGAAGCTTCTGGAGAGCCGCTCCTATGACATTGAATGTAAGATAAAAAACCAACGCCATTATCGCTATAAAGCATGGAATTCCGGTATATTTTCCGGTAAGGATTCTGTCTATTTTCTCGCTTCTTATTCGTTCCTTGCTCTCCTTAGGTTTAACAACGGTCTGCTCACACAGTTTCTCGATAAAGTCAAAGCGCATGTCTGCTATCGCTGCACTTCTGTCAAGACCTCTCTCTGTCTCCATCTGCTTCACAATATGTAAAAGCGTCTCTGTCTCATTCTGGTCAAGCTTAAGCTTTTCAATTATGAGGTGGTCGCCTTCTATAGCCTTTGTAGCTGCGAAACGCACCGGAATATCTGCACTCTCTGCATGATCCTCAATAAGGTGTTCAACAGCATGTATACATCTATGAACCGCACCGCCATGATCCTGTTTATCGCAGAAATCCTGTCTTAAAGGGCGCTCCTGATATTTTGCAATATGCAGTGCATGCTTTACAAGCTCATCAACGCCCTCATTTTTTGCGGCAGATATCGGTATAACCGGTACGCCAAGCATTCCCTCTATGGTGTTGACATCAATGGAGCCATGATTTCCTGTCACCTCATCCATCATATTCAGAGCCACTACCATAGGAATGTCCATCTCAAGAAGCTGCATGGTAAGATACAGATTTCTCTCTATATTCGTGGCATCAACTATGTTGATGATTGCCTTTGGGTGTTCATTGAGCACAAAGTTACGCGATACAATCTCCTCACTGCTGTATGGCGACATCGAATATATTCCGGGTAAATCCGTAATGTTAGTGTTGGGATACCCTTTAATAGAGCCATCCTTCCTGTCGACGGTGACACCCGGGAAGTTGCCAACATGCTGGTTAGAACCGGTAAGCTGGTTGAAAAGTGTGGTTTTTCCGCAATTCTGATTACCCACCAGGGCATAGGTAAGCTTCGTTCCCTCCGGAAGCGGGTTCTCATCCTTCTTTGAATGGTACCTTCCATCCTCCCCCAGTCCCGGATGCTCAGATTTCTTTTCGTTCTCCACTCTCGCGTGTGGGTTGCTTCTCTTCTCAATACTGTCAATCTCTATCTGTGCCGCCTCGGCAAGACGCAGTGTAAGCTCATAGCCATGAACCTGAAGCTCCATCGGATCTCCCATCGGTGCAAGCTTTACAACAGTAACCTCTGCACCGGGAATCATTCCCATATCAAGGAAATGCTGTCTGAGCGCACCACTACCCCCGACTTCCTTAATAACACCGCTTTTACCAATCTGTAATTCACTTAATTTCATAACCTAATTCTTCCGTTTTCCTAAAATGAAGTGCATTCTCAATCAGGGCAGACTGCCGGAGTATTCCGGTGCACTACATCTTAAAATATTCAATACTTTTAACGAGCTTATCAGCAATCGTCTTCAGCTCGTCCGCACTATTGTACACCTGCTTGAAGGTATCTGCAACAATTTCTGTCTGCTCATAGGTACTCTTTGTGCTGTCAAGATTCTCGGCAGATATCTCTGAAAGATGTTCAACTGCCTGAAGCACTTCATTTCTGGCACCTTCAAGTCTTCCTGAGCTCTCCTTTATCTGTGCAATGCTCTTCATGGAGCTTGCAATCTCCTCTATAACCTCTGCGACAACCTGCTGTGTTTCCTGCATGCTCTCGCTCTGACTGGCTATAATTTCCTGCATCTGCTGCATTGCCTGTACTGCCTTCTCCGAGTCAGCTCTAAGCACCTCTGCCGTAGCTTCAATCTCCTTGCTTGACTCATTAGACTGCTCCGACAGATTCTTAATCTGCTCTGCCACAACCGCAAAACCTCGTCCGCTGTCTCCTGCTCTTGCCGCTTCTATTGAAGCATTGAGACTTAAAAGACCGGTGTCCTCCGCAATCGAATTGATAAAGGTCGTAGCCGCCTGAATCTTTTTAACCGACTCATTTGTCCTGTTAGTCTGCTCCTGCACCTCACCGATTATCTTTTTGACATCCTCATTTATCTGTCTGAGGCTTAAAAGTGTTTTAGACGCCTTCTCACTTGAACTCTGCATTGAAGCAGCGTTACCGCTCAACAACTCTGCTTCATTTGATGTCTCTGTTATATTATCTCCCATAATCTTCATCTGCTCAGACGTACTCTGTGAATTTTCCGCCTGAAGCTGCGAATTATCAACAACCTGGCTTACCGCCGTGCGGACATCATTCATGGTTCCGTTAGTGTTGTCCGCTGCCGTTCCAAGGAGCTGTGAAGCTTCAAGAAGAGCCTTCGCGTTATCGGTTATTTCCTTTATTGTAGACCTCATAGTGTCACGAAGCGTTATGGTAACTCTTGAAAGCTCACCTATCTCATCCTTCTTCTTAAGAAGCTTATCATCAACCCACACATCCAGATTTCCTTCAGCCAGTCTGCCAACCATCTGAATACTTGTCTTGATATTTCTGCTCATACTGCCTGCGAGCCTGATTCCAACTGCGATACATATAAGCATGACAACGATTACCGATGAACATATTGAGCTTAGAATACGTTTAACAACCGCTTCCTTTTCCTTTAAATTAGTACCCACAAAAATCATTCCTATAATCTGATTATCCGAATTATTCTGGTGTACAGGCATAAAATAGCCGTAATTCAATTCTCCTTCGATTGAAACTGCACTGCTGAAGTACTCCTCTCCACCTTTTAGTACCTTCTCGACAATCTTGTCTCCTGCTCTGGAGCCTAGCACACGGTCACCGTTGGCATCCTTCGCCGATGTCATGATTCTTTCGTCTCCGTAGAAAAAGGTTACATCCATTCCGCTGTTGCTCTTTATCTTATCGACCAGGCTCTCCGACTTGGATATATTATAGCTGCCCTTCCATATATCACCATTTGTGCTCTGAATATAATCTCCGGCATTCTGGTCATAAGCTGCAAGCGTCGCTGCCGCCGTTCCCTTAAGAGCTTCCTCAATCTCACTTGTCACCGCTTTTCGTACCTGAGTACTGATGAAAAAAATCGATATCACACCAAGCATAAGCACCGGACCAACAGCTATCATCAATATTTTTTTCTTAATATTCATCCTTACCCTCCTACTCTACCACGTCCACGGTCTTAAAATACCAGTTAATCGCTCCTGTTATTTCAGCATCATCCAAAGTCCTGCCTGCTTCACCGACTGTCCCGCCTGTATTGGTTTCTATCACTCCGTCAAACACACCCAGCTCACCCGACAATATTTTTTTCTTAGCCTCATTCACCTTCTCAGCCGTGCCATCCGCACAGAAATCTGCAAGCTCTGTGATTCCCACAAGGTTCTCGCTCATACCTCCGTAATAATTGCTTCCGTCCCATGTTCCATCTATAACGCTCTGAACTGCAGCCGTATAGTATGCACTCCAGTTCCAGATTACACTGCACAGACATGCATCAGGAGCCTCCTTGCTCATATCCGAATTATAACCGATGCCATACACACCTCTCTCCTCTGCAAGTGTCTGCGGATATGAAGTATCACAATGCTGTGTTATGACATCGCAGCCCATATCAAGAAGAACCTCTGCAGCCTCTTTCTCTGCTTCCGGAGCATACCAGCTGTTCGTAACCTTCACATAAACCTTAGCGTCCGTATTCACAGAATATACTCCCAGTGCAAATGCATCAATTCCACCTGTTACCTCTGAGTTGCTTGAATCCATCGCCGCAACATATCCAATCTTATCGGTCTTTGTATTCATCCCGGCAACAATTCCACTTAAGTACCTTGCCTGATAGATTCTGCCAAAGTAATTGTTAAAATTCCTGCCATTGCTCATATTCCCCGTTCCATGAGAAAAATACACATCAGGGTACTCTTCTGCCATCTTAGCTGTTGTCTTCATGTACCCCCAGCTTGTGGTGAAGATTATATTACAACCCGCGTCAATACACTCCTTTATAGCCTTTTGCGTTGCCTCCTCGTCCGAATCATCAACATTGATTTTTCTCACTATCTGACTGTCCGACAAGCCAAGATTCTGCTGCATTCCCTGAATACCAAGCTCATGCGTATAGGTATATCCGCTGCCCGCCGCCGGGTCTGATAAATGCAGCACTCCAACCTTAATTTCATCCTTGGATATGCCCTTCTTTACAGTCTCCGTCTGCTCCTTATCCACAGCCACCTCCTGTGCTGACTGCCTGCTACTGTTCCCGGTGAGATTCGTCGCATAATCATCAAGCTGAGCATCCTTCGAACATCCCGAAAGCAGCATACATGCCATAACTAATACCATCACTTTCTTTAAAAAACTTCTCATAGTATTTTCTCTCCCTTGTATTTTAATAGGTTCCAGAATCACATACCCTATTATAATCCAAGCAAAAATACAGTGCAATAATTTTTATGATTGTAGAAGAATAGTAAAGCGGACATTCGCAATCCGCTTTCGCTACTTGCTCATGAACGCAGTTCGCATCCCCCTTACCCACCGCTTAGTGTT
Organism: Eubacterium sp.; assembly: GCA_003486385.1. GTDB lineage: Bacteria > Bacillota > Clostridia > Lachnospirales > Lachnospiraceae > CAG-882. The sequence goes on from DNFT01000036.1 coordinate 20,197, forward strand.
CTACACACTTAATGCGGAGGATTGCTTATTCTGCGTTCAAACATTTAAGACCGCCACGCCTGATATGACATACTATAATATCAGGACCTGAGGGCACAAGTCCGATATAAGCTTACCTGTAAGAGGATTTTGGCAGCTATTGAAGCTGATATCCGAAGATTTTATGGAATAACAATTAATTTCGTCTTATTACAATATCAGCCTGTAAGGGATTACCGGAAAATTTGACATATTGTTTTCATGAATATATAATAGTACAAGGTCAAAAGCCGTTCTGCACATCATATTGCTGATACAACAACTGATACGCATAATTATAACACATTATAAGCCGGCATTTTTTGACTGTGCACATCATCAGATATATTTTAAAAAGGAGATACCAATGAAAAAGTTTAAAGAATTTCTTAAACGAAAAGATATCGAAATCTCTGCAAAGAGATACGGTATTGACGCCCTTGGTGCAATGGCACAGGGACTATTTGCTTCATTATTAATAGGCACAATCATAGCCACGCTCGGCGAGCAGCTCGGCATTGCCCTGCTGGTGACAATCGGCGGATATGCCAAGGCTGCAACCGGTCCCGCAATGGCTGTAGCCATCGGATATGCCCTCCACTGTCCTCCGCTTGTTCTGTTCTCACTGGTAGCTGTCGGTTCGGCAGCTAACACGCTTGGAGGTGCCGGCGGTCCGCTTGCTGTTCTTATCATAACAGTACTCGCTGCTGAATTCGGAAAGGCAGTCTCAAAGGAAACCAAGATTGATATTATCGTCACTCCGTTTGTGACTATCGTTATAGGAAGCCTTCTTGCAATGCTTCTCGCACCTGCAATCGGAAAAGCTGCCAGCAGTGTCGGTGCCGCAATCATGTGGGCAACTGAACTGCAGCCATTCTTTATGGGAATAATCATTTCCGTGATAGTCGGTATCGCACTCACCCTGCCTATAAGCAGTGCCGCAATCTGTGCCGCATTAAGTCTTACAGGACTCGCAGGCGGTGCCGCACTCGCCGGCTGCTGTGCCAACATGGTCGGCTTTGCAGTGCTCAGCTTTAGGGAAAACAAGTGGGGCGGTCTGTTCGCGCAGGGCATCGGAACCAGCATGCTCCAGATGGGAAATATCGTTCGCAATCCTCGTATATGGCTCCCTGCCATACTCACCTCAGCCATAACCGGTCCGATTGCCACCTGCATATTCAAGCTTCAGATGAACGGTGCCGCCGTAGCTTCAGGAATGGGTACCTGCGGTCTGGTAGGCCAGATTGGTGTGTACACCGGATGGCTCAATGATATAGCAGCCGGAACCAGAACTGCCATCACAGGCTTTGACTGGCTGGGACTTATACTCATAAGCTTCATACTTCCCGGTGTCCTCGCATGGGCATTCGGATTGTTCTTTAGAAAAATCGGCTGGATCAGGGAGAATGATTTAAAGCTGGACTTATAAGGTCCAGCTTTTTTTCTCTACTCTGTGCGCTCTTTTCCCCAGAAGAACAGCGCTACCGTTCCCGGTCCCGTGTGGCTTCCTATCGTTGTCCCCACATAGTTAATCTCCACAGCTCCATCAAGCTTAGGAAACTTTTCCTCGACAAGCCTTGCGACCTCCTTCGCGTCCTCAACGCAGCCCGACTGGGAGATATAACACTTTCCCGAATAGTCAAGGCCATCCCGTGCATTCTCAGCCATTCTGTCAACGATAGCCTGAATCACCTTTTTCTTCGTCCTTATCTTATATCTCGGAATAAGACGCCCCAAATTATCCATATTAAGCAGCGGACAGATGTTAAGTACCTTGCCTATCGCACCCGCTGTCTTAGAAATTCTGCCGCCCTTGATGTAGAATGAGAGGTCGGTTGAAAAGAACCAGTGATTGAGTCTGAGCTTGTTCTCCTCAATCCACTCATGGAGTTCATCTATGCTCCTTCCCTCAGCGCGCAGAGTCGACAGTGTATCCATAATCAGTCCATACCCCGATGAGGCTCCAAGCGAGTCCACAACATATATCTTCCTGTCCGGATACTTTTCCTCGAGTGCAGCCTTCGCTATATTGGCGGAATTGATTACGCCCGATATTCCCGACGAGAGACACACATGCAGAATATCATATCCCTCCCGCAAAAACGGCTCAAAATACGCCTCAAACTCATCTGCATTGACCTGTGAGGTCTTCGTGTCAGCACCCGCCGCCATTCTCCTGTAAAAATCCTCAAAGCCAATCGTCTGCCCTAAATCATCCGGGTACTCAACACCATCAAGCTCATAGTGGAAACATATATACTTTACATCAATCGCCTCAAAATGCTCCTTTGTCAAATCAGCCGTGGAGCAGCAGCTCAAAATATACTTTTCCATGTGAATAGCCTCCTTAAAATATATTTCAGTTATATAATATGATGTTTGGTCAAAACATCTGCTATAAACCTAGCGTGTATAACGTAAGGCTGTTACACGCTGACTGTTCTGTACTCAACCCCAAGCTCCGGCAGTACTTTTTCAAACACATCCTTCGTCTTAATTCTGAGACTTGATGTATTTATACATGGATGACATCCAAAATATTCCGACCTAAAAACATCCTCATCAACAATAAGATGTACTCTATGCTCATGGTCATTCATCAGTCCCATAACACTCACCGAGCCAGGCGTTATATCAAGAAATTCAAGCATCTTATCCGAATCCGCAAATGACAGACGTGATGCACCAATCTGCTTAGATACCTCCGCTGTCCTAAATTTCTTGTCAGCACAGAGCATCAACAGATAGTACTCTGTTTTAGCCGAATTAGTCAGGAACAAATTCTTACATATAACCGCCGGTTCCAACAACTCATCAATTGCAGCGCATGCTTCCATTGTGTTAACTTCCTCATGGTCAACACGCTGATACTCAATCCTCAGCCTGTCAAGCAAATCATAGACGCGGATCTCCTTTTCTAGCCTGCCTGTAACCTCCTTCGGTCTGCCGTCTTCCAATGTCAATGTCCCCAACTTAATTTCCTTCTTTCTGTGTAATATTGTATTTTTATTATTCGGGTGTCAAAACATGCTGTATATCCCTAGCTGTGTATAACGTATTATATTTATGCATATCACGGCTTTTGGGAGAAGCTTAGATGTTCTTAGAGCTCTGTTCACACCCTAGCCAGAACCGGCACGGATGCCGGTTCAGAAGCAATGCATACAAGGATGTATGCCTGCTTCGGTGGCGAACATATAGAACACTTTATCAGAGTTCTTA
>DNFT01000099.1 GCA_003486385.1 Eubacterium sp.
AGCCAAGCAGTGAGGAGCAGTCAGGCAGTGAGGAGCAGCCGAGCAGCACTGCAGCAATAGGTGGTGAGTCAGAATCGAATGGTAATTTGGCCGGAGGTTCCACGGAAACAATAAGCGCTGATGGGAACGGTACCGGTTCCGGGGATGAAGGCTCCGAGGATGGTATTGTCCATATCTCTCCGAGTACCGGAGGGAAAATTCAGATAAAGGCATGGGCTGTTGTTGGCACATTCCTGATGGGGGCATTTATATTTTTAAGAAAGAGAAGATAAAGATGTTTTCTACCTGAAAAAAAGTGCTGCCTAAGCCTGTCAGCAATTTTAAATAATTGGAAAAATATTATTTGACTTATCATATCATTACATGAAATTGAAAAATGAGTTATTGCTCATAGAAATTGAAAAATGAGTCATCGCCATATTGTTCAAAAGATTTAAATATGATATAGTTAAACGCAGATTATAATTTGTAAGGTGATACAGCCTATTGGTTATAAACATGTGAGTATATGATTGAATTTTTGCGAGGTGAAAATTTATGTGCGGAATAGTAGGTTTTACGGGTGAGCATCAGGCTGCACCGATTATACTGGATGGTCTTTCTAAGCTTGAGTATCGTGGTTACGATTCAGCGGGTATGGCTGTCTGTGATGGAGATGGAGAGTACCAGATAGTCAAGGCAAAGGGCAGGCTTAAGGCTCTTTACGAGAAAACGGATGGAGGAAATGCAGTGTATGGCACCTGCGGCATAGGTCATACAAGATGGGCAACCCATGGTGAGCCGTCTGAGGTCAATGCGCATCCTCATATGGCGGATGATGGAAATGTTGTTGGTGTACATAATGGTATTATAGAGAATTATCAGGAGCTTAAGGAAAAGCTTGTCAAGAACGGTTATTCCTTCTATTCATCGACAGATACCGAGGTTGCGGTAAAGCTTGTTGATTACTACTACAAGAAGTATGAGCACACTCCTGTGGATGCGATTAACCATGCGATGGTGCGTATCCGCGGTTCTTATGCGTTTGCATTTATGTTCAAGGATTACCCGGGAGAAATCTATGCAGCAAGAAAAGACAGCCCGATGGTTCTTGGTGTGAGTGATGGTGAGGCTTATGTTGCCTCAGATGTTCCGGCAATATTAAAGTATACGAGAAATGTATATTATATCGGCAATCTGGAGATGGCTCGTCTTAAAAATGGACAAATTACCTTCTATAATCTCGATGGCGATGAGATTGAAAAGGAGTCTGTTGAGATTAAGTGGGATGCTGAGGCAGCTGAGAAGGCGGGCTATGAGCACTTTATGATAAAGGAAATCCATGAACAGCCGCGTGCGATAGCGGATACACTTCATTCTGTTTACAAGGACGGAACTCTTGATTTATCATCCGTTGGTCTTGCGGATGACGATATTAAGAAAATTTCACAGATTTATATAGTTGCATGTGGTTCGGCGTACCATGTCGGCGTTGTTGCGCAGTATGTCATGGAGGATCTTGCCAAGATTCCGGTGAGGGTTGATGTGGCTTCAGAGTTCAGGTACCGCAAGCCGATTCTTAAGAGTGATGATCTGGTTATCATCATCAGCCAGTCGGGCGAGACGGCAGACAGCCTTGCGGCGCTTCGTCTTGCAAAGGAGAAGGGCGTCAAGACACTTGCCATTGTAAATGTCATCGGCAGCTCCATTGCGCGCGAGGCTGACAGCGTGTTCTATACCCTTGCCGGCCCGGAGATTGCGGTTGCCACAACAAAGGCATACAGCACACAGCTTATTGCCTCCTACTGTCTCGCAATCCAGTTCGCCAAAGTTCGCGGTGAGCTGACAGAGGCGCAGTGTGCAGATATGCTTGCGGAGCTTGAGACACTTCCTGATAAGGTTACCAGGATTCTTGATGACAAGGAACGTATCCAGTGGTTTGCCGCTAAGCAGGCGACTATGCGGGATACCTTCTTCATCGGACGCGGTATCGACTATGCGGTGAGTCTTGAGGGAAGCTTGAAGCTCAAGGAGATTTCCTACATCCACAGTGAGGCCTATGCTGCCGGCGAGCTTAAGCACGGCACAATCAGCCTTATCGAGGACGGAACTCTTGTAATAGGAACTCTCACACAGGATGCTCTCTACGAAAAGACAGTGAGCAACATGGTTGAGTGCAAGAGCCGTGGCGCGTACCTTATGGGTCTTACAACCTACGGCAACTACGAGACAGAGGATACCTGTGATTTCACGGTATACATTCCTAAGACAGATGCCCATTTTACAGCGTCGCTTGCGGTTATACCGCTCCAGCTTCTTGGCTACTATGTATCGGTGGCTAAGGGACTGGATGTTGACAAGCCAAGGAATCTGGCTAAGAGCGTTACAGTAGAATAACACTTGGGACAGGGGTCAGACCCCATGTCCCAATGTTGGGACACGGGGTCTGACCCCTGTCCCAGCGGCTAAGCTATGCCATTTCCGGATTATGGAGATGGCATATTTTTTGTAATTGCAGTATCATATACGGCATCTACTTAGTTTTAAAGAAAATAAGTTTCATATAAGATATATGACAACTCTGGCAGGTTACAGATTGAAAATAATGTAGTAAAATGATATAAATGCATATAAAATTCAACGCACGATAATGCATGATTGTGGAATGGGGACTGGATGAGCATGGAAGAAACAGAACAAAAGCTATTTTCTGATGTGGAAAGGTTGCTGGCGTATGCACACAGTGGGCATGAATATATTATTGATGCCATATATGACGTATTCGGAAAAAGAATTTTACAGCATGGATATGCGGATGCCGGCTACATACTGAGGGCGGGGAAATATGGACTTAATAAAAATGTCTATTATACAAAATTGCCCGGTTCAAAAGTCCAAAAGCTGTTTGTAAAATCCTGTATTCCTTCGGAGGACATGGAAGTTATGCTTGAGTATCTGGATACGGTGCTTGGGCATGTTTCGGCACTTGATATTGAGGAGGAAAAGGCATTGATATTCTGGCTGTTTCTTCCATATCGTTTTGTCACAAAGACGTCGATTAAACGAAACTATCTCAGGATATTACTCACAGGCTTCTTTAAAAACACAAGATATGTTGACCGTTATAATGCAGAGTTCGTGGTTGCTGATGAGATAGTGTACAATGCTCATTCTTGCTATGTTGAAATTATAAATTCAGTTGAGGAGTACGCACAATATACTTTTTCACTCAAAGAGGAAAATTCGGATGAGACACTATTCTATCGAGGACATTCACTGCTTGATTATGCCCTTGTTCCCGGAATAAAGAGAAAGCAGAGCTGGTTCACGAATGAAAGTATAATGTATCAGGAGCTGCTTGTCAGATGTGCGCAGAATTTTACCCACTGTCAGACCCACTTGGAGTATCTGGTTGAAATGCAGCATTATGGTCTGCCAACGCGGCTGCTTGACATAACAGAGAATCCGCTGGTTGCACTTTATTTTGCATGTTGCAGCAATAGAGAGCACATAGGGGAGGTAATAGTACTCACAACAGGACAAGACCATGTGCGATATGCAAAGAGCGATACGGCAGCATTGCTTGCGGCGCTTCCGACGCTCAATTATCGTGAACAGGCACAGTTGTACCGATTATGTATGAATGGACTGCCTGAAGCGGAGGACGCAGAATATCAGGAGCTTGCCGGAAAGCTGGCAAGTGAAGTCAAATCAAGAAATCCTGCATTTGAACCGCGAATCAGGAAATCAGACATAACCGGACATGTATTTGTGACACCGATACGAAACAATCAGCGCATTATGAAGCAGGATGGTTCATTCATAATATGCGGTCTTACCGGTGATGGCGGCGACAGCGACAATCTGGACAGTCTTCGCTGCAGAGATACCGGGGGAAAGCAATTGGTTCTTGTGATTAATGACAAGGAGACAATATTAAAAGAACTGGATACACTTTCAATCAACAGAGCCACCCTTTTCCCTGAGATTGACGATGTGGCGGAGTATCTGAAGGGGAAGTATGGGGAGTGAATGATGGGAAACTGACGGATAATCAGATATTATCCGTTAA
>DNFT01000077.1:0-11605 GCA_003486385.1 Eubacterium sp.
ATAATACGTTATACACGGCTAGGGATTTAGCATGTTTTGTAACCCGAATCCTACAGCATATGTAATTTATACAACTAAAAATCACCCCTATACATTATTGCGAAGTAGCCGTAGCTTTTATGCCCGGTTTGCACGCATGATGTATAGGGGTGATTTTTTTACACTATTTTTTACACTATTTCTCTACATTACTTCTTTACCATTTTTAATATATAAAGATGGTTCTTATTATCCTTGGAGGCGGTCATGTTGCACGATGGCATGATAATGATTGTCATATCGTCTCCTCCTTACACCCCCATTACACCATTACAGTGCGCTGTAAGGTCAAGAATATTTTTGCAATTTTTGAGATTATTTAAGAATGTATTCCATCATGGTTTCCTTAGGCTTCATTCCCATATTCTCGTAGAAATAAAATGCTGTCATCCATCCCGGAAATACTGTAATCGCAGTATTCCCGGACGGAATACGCACTAAAATATTCCCTCTCCCTCGGAATCCACTTATCCTCAAACAGCTTGAACCGCAGCTGCCCCACGCGCCCTCTCACGCGGTCACGCTGATTCCGGTCATCAATATCCATAAAAAGGGTGATAACCTCCCAACCTGTCAGCTTAGCATAGATTTCGCGAAGTACAGGATGACAGGAGTATGTGCCCTCTATTACATTCACCCCTGTCCTTTTAAGGCTCACGCCGGGTGCATACTCCTGTTCCATACACAGAAACGGTCGGTACACAACCGTGCTGTCCGATGTAAGCGGCGCCATAATCTCGGCTATAAATCTATCATAATTGATATTCCCGCCCGGTTCCTTCATAACCTCGGGCGTCTGCATGACTATCGGCAGGTAAAAATCGTCGATATGGAATACATTGCACCCATATCGCTCACCCAACCGCTCAGACAGGGTCGTCTTTCCCGAACCACACTTTCCGTCTATCACAATCAGAAGCCTTCTGTTGTTTTTCTGCGACTCCTCCATGCGTCCCAGTATATTGTCTAACACATTATTCATACCAATCCCCACATCAATTTTTCTACTTTTCCGCAAGCTGTCCCGACACGCCTGATTTATTCTCAGTTCCAATCCACAGCGGCACAACCTTGGCACGTCTAAGCGCAACCATAATAAGCGGTATAAGTGTAAGCTGCACTATAATTCCCGGTATCGCATTTAAGAATGCACCTGCGGCGAACATCTTCCATGTGAATATATTACCGCCGATACCAAGCAGGATGACCTCAGCAAACGCCCATACAATTCTTCCCGCAAGCATAGCCGTTACAAGTGAGATATAGAGCATTTTTGTGCACTGCCATCTGGCATGGCTGTACAGATAACCACTGACAAAGCCGTATGCAGCCATTTCAAATGCCATCGCAATCGCATTAGGGTACAGCGGCGGCATTCCGAATACCAATCCTCTCACAATCGGAAGCAGGAAGCCTATCAGCGCTCCATACTGCCATCCTACAATAAATCCGCAGAGCAATACCGGAATATGCATCGGCAGAAGCATCTTTCCTATAGCCGGTATCTGGCCTATGAAAAAAGGCAGCACCATTCCGACAGCAAACAGCATCGCTGTCACAGCAAGTTTTTTCACATTGTTCATAACAAAAATCTCCATTCTGCTGCCTTATACAGCACAAATAATTCTTGGGATAATTTTACAATAGCCTGTAAAGCGGACATTCGCAATCCGCTTTCGCTACTTGCTCATGAACGCAGCCGCTTTGCGAACTTTAAGTGGGAGCTTTTAACTCCCACTGACATAAGCATCCCCCTTACCCACCGCTTAGTGCTCTACACACTTGAAGCGGGGGATTGCTTATTCTGCGTTCAAGCAAAAAATTGACCCTTACCCCAGCAATAAATATATACCTAAAGTTGGGTTCAGGGTCAATAGCTTTTTAGAATGTTTTTCGTTCAGCTGCAAATACAAGCTTTTAAACCTGTCATGTAGTAAAAAGGTCGATTTCTAGTATCTTGTTTTCCTGGAAAAGTAAAATACAGTCAACAAGTCTGAAACGCCATTGTAGATAAGCGCAATACCAATTATTCTGAACAGAAGCTCTGCTGTTCCGAAAGGATTTATCAGAATAAGTATTCCTAATACAAGGCTGAGTATCGCAATGACAAGAACCGTCACACTTCCGTCTGCCCTGTACTTCATCATATCAAGCGCTTCCTGAAGCTTCACAATTCCGCTTATCACGATGAGAAGTCCAAGTATAAAAGGCACTATCGAGATGATAAAGCCTGCTCCGAAGTAAAGGAAAGCCGCTATGACAAAATATACTATACCTTTTATTACTCCGCCGTTTCCCACACTGTACTTGTCCTTAAAATATGTGACAAGCGATACAACTCCCATAACCACCGCGAGAAGTGCAAGGATATGAACTATAGTTACAAGTGCCGTACCCGGCTTGATAAGAAGAATAAAGCCAATTATAAGATATGCTATCGATGACCACACAACATCCTTGCGTATTTTTTCAAATATGTTCATGTTTTCCTCCATTCCTGGATAGATGAAACAAAGCTGATGCCGCCCGCTCCACAACCCACTATATTTTCTCTAAAAGTTTTTCATTATTATACCATTATTTTCTGAAAACAACTATTATTTTTTAATAAAATAATTTCAAAGATTTCATATTGCATTTCTCTTCGCAGTAATCTGATATCAGGGGCAAAACATCATAATCTTAATCGGCTACCGTCTTTGCATTAGGATATATCCTTTCCATCTTGGCATCGTTATAATGTTCATCCATCCACACCTGCCACTTAGCCTCTGCCGCTACATTTTTTTCTCTCTCATCGTATCTTATAAGCGCAAGCCCTGACACAGCCATATTGCACAACATGAACACTATCAGAACCCATGTTACAATCTTTCCTATAACCATCGGTATCTTCTCTATAAGTGCCGATGTCCTCGGATATATGAGCTTGAGCCACACAACGGCTGCTATTCCCCAGAAGAAGCAGTAGAGAAGATTGATTCTGCCGCCAAGGTTAAACGGAAGCTTGCTGTAATCCCAGAATACCTTGCCAAAGACTATCTCTGTGAACACACTGCAAAGATACTCATAGGCACCTCCAAGAAGAGTCCCTGTCCAGAAAAGGAAGCTGTCACTCTTATTCCTGTATTTATAGAGCATTGCCGTTGCGGCAGCGATTGCCAGCCCCCACACTATGCTGAACGGTCCCCACACAACACTGCTCCTGCTCATCCACACACCAGCCGTTATGCGGCAGAATATTGTCTCCGTTATGTCCCCTAGGAATGCTCCAATAAAGAACAGCATGACCACCTTATAAAAATCACAGCCCTGCGCGAACACCCTTTTATCCTTCGGTACGGCTTCTACCTTAGCAGCCTTCGGATATGCTTTATGTATTCGCCTGTCCATGGTGCGGTTGATTGCCTTCGCAATTCTAAAGCCCACGGAGGCTATCGCATCATTAGCCTCCTCCCACTTTTCGGGATGTCTGCTCTTACCTTTTACAAGAATATATGACGCAAGCACGTCCACAGCCAGCACTGATATCAGGATAATCAGCACAATATGGATAAGAAGCTGCGGCATAACCTGCATGAGGCTTAACAGGAGCCTGTTCACATATCTGACCACAAGATAGCCAAGTGCACCCTTTATGAGCGAAAACGGAACACATATATATCCATCAAGATTCCACTTGATATTGCTGTAATTCCACCATCTCTCATGATATATTCGCTCTATGAGTTTTCCGGCGGCAAGTTCAATAGCTGCCGCGTACACCGTTGCGAACAGGAACAGCCAGAATCCGGTAATTCCCTGTAAGCCGACTGTCATAAGCACAGTTCCTATACCATATACGATACACATTGGACCGCTCACCAGTCCTCTGTTCACAAAATGCTTCTGTCTTATTGCTGCGTAAGTGGTTTCAAAAAGCCATCCCGCAAAGGAATATATTAAAAATAACCACAGCAGCTCGTAGATTGAAAAATGATTCATCGCATGTTTCCTTTCATTCTATGATATTCCGGAGATTTATTATATCTTCATCCTGCATATTTCTGCATGTAAAGAACAATATCTGTGCATTCTGCGCATAATTTTTCAGGTATTCAAGTGCATTCTCTGCCCTCTCATCATCATATTGCAGCAGAACATCGTCGAGCATGAGCGGAAGCCTCTCGCCATTATCCGTTATCAGCTCCGTCATGGCAAGCCTGAGTGAAAGATAAGCCTGATCCGTTGTTCCGCTGCTGAGATATTTCCATTCGTGATAGCCTCCGGCCTTCGGCTTTGCCTGGATAGCGTATTCTTTGTCGACCATGACCTTCTCGTATCTGCCACCTGTAAGATTCGAGAAAATTTCTGCTGTCTTTTCATTGAGAAGCGGTCCAAAGCTCCGGCTTATGTCATCAACCGCAGCCTGCATATTCTCCTCAGCAAGCTCCAATGCATCATATAGCTCCTTTTTCTGCGAATACTCATCTGTAAGCTCCGCCGACAGCCTTTTTAACTCATTCTCATCATGCTCAGGACTTCTAAGCAGCAGCGCAAGCTCTCCTAACTGTCCCCTTATATCCTCCATGACAGCCTCGTTGTCATCAACAGCATTCCTTACAGACTGCTCATCAAGCCGCCGTATATCACTGTCAGCTTCATCCGCAAGCTTCCTAAGCTCTGCTTCAAGCTCCTCTGCCTTTTCTGTATTTTCCTTAAGCTGCTCATCAATGTCCTTCACAATCTTGTCAAGCTCTCTATATGACTGTATTTGTCCGTTCCGGGCTTTAAGCTTTCCGTCGAATACGGCAATCTTCTCACGCAGTCCATTGTAGATTACACGCACTCTCTCCGGGTCATCATCACCGACAAATGCCCTGTATTCGCTTTGTGCTTCCGAAAGCTCCGCAACAGCCGCATCATAAAGGCTTTTATTCACGGCAGCTTCCTCATTTTCCTGTGCTAACAGCTCCAGCTCTGAAAGCGAGGAAACTCCATATTTCTGATATATGTCATCAATTGTATTGCGGCACTTTAGAAGCTTCTCCCGTGTTATAGTCTCAAAATCGCACTCTGTATCAGGATAGATACCTTCTCCCTTATCAAAAAGCCTGCCCTTTTCTCTCTCAAGATTATTGCTTGCATCCGCTTTTTCCTGCGAGCGTCTCTTGATAAGTGCCTTAGCTTCTTCCATGCTGCGTGCATGAGTGTCATACTGTTTTTTATATGCTGAAAAAATCATAAAACCAACTCCGGCAGACACAAATGCACCTGCAAGACAGAACACCGACACTGTAAATGTCATCACCACAAATATGATTGTGACAAGCAGCGCCACAGCACTCGCTGTAAGCCTTGTCTTTTTGACATCGCCTATACTGTCAATCATCCTGAGAGCATCTGCCTCCTCCCTCTGTGCAGTCTGTTTCGCCGCGAGAGCCGGTCTGTAACCGTCGCTGATTCTTTCACTCAGATAACACAGCTTTTCCCGCATTGCCTCCTGTGTTCTTGCCAGCATTACATCATCCCTGTCCACCATAACCCCGGACTGCTTTCTTTTCCCAAGTTCATCTGCCTGGGACTGCTTTGCTGACAGATTATGTCTAAGTTCATCAGCATGCTGCATATACTCCGGCACTGTATTATAGTTGTAATTCTTTCCTGCGAAGGAATCCTTCTCCTGTTCAAGCGCCCTGCCCTCAGCTATAAGTCCGGTAATCTTCTCCCGCTCGTTTTCACACTCAGTGCGCTGCTTCCCATACTGTTTTTGGGTTTCTGTAAGCTTAAGAATCTGTTCTTCTCTCTTTAAACTATTCTTCCTTCGTATACATTCCCCAAGCTCCGCTTCAAGACGTGTTCTCCTGTCAATATACTGTGACTGCTGCCTTACAAGCTCCTCATTTTTTATAAGCTCTGTCTGTACATCTTCAAGCTCCTGTGTAAGCTGTACAAGCCTTCCCCTGCTTCCGCTCTTCGACAGCAATAGCTCCTTCGCCCTGCTAAGCCGTGCAAGCACTGTGGACTGTGAAACCTCCTCGTCCATCGTTGTCACCAGATTCGATAACCTGACAGCGATATCCTCATTCGTCTGGCCGCTGCTTGCGAAACCGCCAAATCCGCTTATATATACACTCTTTTCAAAGCTTCCGACATCTATTCCGAAAAAGCGGTGTCCTATCTCCTCATCGCGCCCAAGCTCTAACTCCTCGCCTGTCTGTGCATCATATAGCCTTACAATATCGGTTTTTATTGTCTTTTTAAAGACCTTGCGTATTCTGTAGCTTCGTCCTCCATATGAGAACTCCAGCTCACCGCACATAGCTGAACCGTCCCATGGGGCATATTTCTTTCTGAGGCTCTTACCGACATCCGTGCTTTTCTCCTGTGCAGTCCTTCCGTAGAACATCATCTCAATAAATGCCATTATAGTCGATTTGCCGGCTTCATTGTCGCCGTATATTATGTTCATTCCGTCCTTAAAATCCAGTTTATAGTTTTTGAATTTTCCGAAGCTCTCTATATATATGCTGTCAATTTTCATCCACGCCCACCTCCCCGTCAAATGCCCTTATCCCCAGTTCAAGCGCCTTGGTATAGAGCTGTACTCCTCTATCGCTGCCTGCCTGCTTCTGCGTGCGTATACCGTCAAGCATCCTCGCGGTATACATACCCTTTAGCGAATTTTCCTTTGCCAGTTCCTCATAATCAATCAGAAGTCTTGAATTATCCCTTACCTTGATATAATAAAATTTTCCCGCAAGCCGTGCCGACAGCTCCTCCACGGAAGCTGCTGCCTCCTCGCAGACATCACCGATGAGTGTAATCTTATACATGTTATCTTCCGCCCTGTTCTCCGTGATGAGCACACAGAACGCATCATCCTCAGCCACACTCTGCGCCGCCCTGCATATCATGTCCACAACCTCGGATCGGCTTCGTGCCTGTGTGATATCGACACTGACATGATAATACCTTCTTCTTGATGTGCTCACATACTCTGTTATAAGCTCATGTCTTAACAGCTGCTGCTTAGACAATTCCCCTGTATAAAAACCCTTTATTCCATCCTCGTCAAAACCCTGCCCCTCTATTGTTCCCGAATACGCAAACAGTGTACCGCCAATTCTCTGAACCCTTGTCTGCTTATGCACATGTCCGAGTGCAAGATAATCAATACCGCTCTTTTCTATATCCTCATCCGTAATCGCGTTGTATTCACTTCTTCCGTTCTTTCCTACAAGCTGGCCATGAAGTATTCCTATATTAATAAGCTCATCCTTAGGAAGCCTCACCCCCATCAGAAGCCTGTCCGTGACATAGCAGTTCTCAAAACCGCAGCCCCATATACGGTAGCCCTTATCCCTGCGTTCAAGCACCTGCGGCGTACCACTGAATATCGTGACATTAGCACTCCAGCCCTCCTGCCTGTATGGGGACGTCAGCGTATATGGGTCATGATTTCCCGGAGCTATATATATATCCGTCCCGGGTATTCCTGCAAACGCCTCCTTAATCTGCTCTACAACCGCAGCCTCAACCTTCTCGCTGTCAAATAGGTCACCCGCAATCAGGAGAATATCTACCTCCTCATCCCGGCAGTAATCTATCACCCGCAGAAAGCTCTGCAATATCTCTGCTTTTCTCTGCCTGCTCCTAAGTCTGTTAAGTGCAAACTCCATACCGATATGAACATCGGCGCAATGAACGAATTTCATGTACAGCCTCCTTGTTGTATTATATTTTATAGGGTAATATTTATAATAAAAAAGTATGATTGCCAAATTACTCATAAAAGCGTATATTATATTTACGTTTTGAAAATAAATATTTATACATCAGTCACCGATAAGGAGTCCTCTTATGTCTGAGAACCGGAAAACCAACTTTATCCGTCAAGGCACGATTCTTGCCATGGCATCAATAATAGTACGAATGATAGGCATTGTATATCGTATTCCAGTAGCCAATATTATAGGTGATGAGGGAAACGGTATCTATGGTGCCGCATACGAAATATACAATCTTGCACTGATTCTCTCCTCATACAGTCTGCCGCTTGCAGTCTCAAAGCTTCTCTCAGCTCAGCTTGCAAAGGGCTGTTACAGGACAGGAAAGAAAATCTTCACCGCAGCGCTCATCTTCTCATGTATATCCGGCGGGCTTATGGCACTGCTTATTTTCTTCGGAGCCGGTTTTATAGAAACATATTTTTATAGTAATTTTACAGGAATTGCAATTCCATTAAAAGTACTTGCCATCACAATTTTCGTTGTCGCACTTCTCGGAACCCTGAGAGGTTTCTTCCAGGCAAGAAGAACCATGATTCCAACCGCGATATCACAGGTTCTTGAACAGCTTGTCAACGCGGCGGGAAGCATATTCTTTGCATGGTCATTCATACGCGGACATGCGGATTCCGAAATATCCGCAGGCTGGGGTGCTGCCGGTTCCACAATGGGAACCCTGCTCGGTGCCGCCACAGGCCTGTTCTTTCTTGTATTTGTATATATTATATATCATCCTATTGTAAAAAAACAGCTTCACCGCGACCGCAGTATCGACGATACAGGTTATTTTGAAATATATAAAATGCTGATTGCCACTATCATCCCGGTAATTCTCGGACAGACTGTGTATCAGCTCAGCGGCGTTATCGACAGTATGATGTTCTCAAAGCTCGCAGCAGGTGATAATGTCTCAACCTTATATGGTGTGTACAGCACTAAGTACAAGCTTCTTGTAAACGTGCCTATCGCTATCGCATCCGCCATGGCATCATCCTTGATTCCGACTCTTGTCGCCGCCTTTACAAAGGGTGACAGAAAAGCCATGAAGCAGAAGATAGCTGTATCGGTAAAGGTAAATATGATTATCGCCTTCCCATGTGCCCTCGGTCTGACCTTCCTCGGAGGTCCTATCGTGCGCATGCTGTTCCCATCATCCGACTATAAGCTCGGCGGATGGCTGTTAGCGGCCGGAAGTGTGGCTGTCATCTTCTACGCTCTATCAACCGTGACCAATGCTGCGCTGCAGGGCATAAACCTTATGCGCATGCCGGTAAAGCACGCAGCAATATCGTTATTGATACATGTAGTACTTGTATTTATACTGCTGAAATTCACAAGACTTGGAATATACACTCTGGTAATCGGAAATGTGACGTATCCGCTCGTTGTCTGCATACTCAATGCCATCTGCGTGAACAGACATCTCCGCTACAGACAGGAATACAGGACGACCTTCTTAATTCCTGCAATCTCAAGCGTAATAATGGGTGGCTGTGCACTGCTCATATACCGCCTTGGCTATACACTGCTTCATTCTAATATAATTTCATGCATTATAGCAGTTATCGCTGCCGCCATCATCTACTTTGTGCTTATATTACTTCTTGGGGGATTAAACGAAAGTGATTTGCCGGACTTCCCTATGGGAATGCGTATCGGGCGCCTCGCTAAGAAGCTTCATCTTATGTAATTAAGTGGAAATATCTTTAGAAAATCAATTTACAATGCATTTCACCGGACAGCAGGGCTTAAGCCTCACTGCTGTCCGTTTTTTTATTCTCAAAATATACGAAGCTGTCTATAGCATCCAGAATATCCTTGAAGGCATCCCTGTCTGCCTCCTCAATGTATCTGTTCAGAATCTCCCTCTCACGTTCTCCCTTATATCTTCCGTAAAAAATATCATAAAGATTATGTCCTCTGACATATATCCGTATATTTTCCATATTGGCAATTATATCCTCACGGCTGTCTATAGTTATTCCCAGCCGCTCACACATATTCTTCATGCTCTTTAGCTTAAACAGATATTCCCTGTACTTCGAGTATAGAATGTCATAGAACCGGTCAACGCTCTTAACCACACCTATCCTTGTCATTATTTCAGGGTCGAGGAAGTAATTCTCAAATGAATAATACTTGAGTATAAGTACATTCTTCTCAGTAACACGCGGAAGATTTCCCTTGTCCGCCTTTCCCCTTTCCCTGTAATAACCGCATAGCTGACGTTTAAGCTCGTCGGCATCCTTCGCATCACCATCCCGTATCATAAGGAACTGATCTTTTATATACAATTTATTTATATACTTTAAGTTGGCATAAGTCTTTATATTGGTGCAGCTGTTAGTCGCAATAATCGCAACACGCCTTAACTGACCGTCCTCATCATAAGTCTCGCCATAGTATTTTCTGAGCAGCAAAGGCAGTCTGCTCTCGTCCTGCTTTCCCTCCACAAAGAAAACAAAGCTGACATTCATAAGATCATTTGCCGAATACCCAAGATCATTCAATATCCTGTCAATATCCGGTTTCTCTCTCACCTGTGTGTAGCCCTCATCACCTATATACACCTGTTTAATCTGTCTTGAATTAAAGTTAAATATCATATTAGGCGAATGTGTTGAAAAAATCACCTGATTCTTCTTGGACAGCTTGTATAAAATCCCGCCCGCATTCTTCTGAAGCTGTGGGTGCAGATAGCTCTCCGGGTCTTCAATCATAATAATACATGGTATCCTGTCATCATCCTCCGCATATGTTTCAAGCAATGACAAAATATACATGCTTTTCAGCCCTTCCCCCATCTCGGCTATCGTGTTGGTAAAGCCCTGCGCCTCATTCTCGACATACACCTGCGGTATCGCATTGCGCATGAGTGTGTCATCAACCTTGAGTATCAGCCTGTCACGTCCACCGTTTTTTATGAAGTTATTGTTAAGCCGCTCAAGAAAGTCCTGCATGTCAAGCCTTGTAAGCTTATACTGGAAAAGTCTCGCAGATTCAAAAATGCTTAGCTCCGAAGCCTTCTTGTTCTCAATCATGCCTATGCACTGAAAGCAATTGTCACACTTCTTTCCGACATCAAACATACAATTCCCATCTGAGAGAAGCTTAAGCTCCCTGTCCCCAAGGAATATATCCCTCTGCAGCTCTGTAAGCTCCCTCTCATGTGAGATGAAGTGAAGAGTAGGAAATACCTCCGGAATATATCTGTTATCCTTCTTAAAGCCGTCAAAATAGCGTATTTTCCCCTCCGCATTCGCTATATATGTGAACGATAACACCCCTTCGCTGTCCTCTGACTCCACCGCATACGAAGGCAGCTTCGACTTAAAATCCTTCTCCCACGCCGTATACCTCTTATAGTGGCTCACCACTCCGTACCTGTTAAGGAGAGCAAGGTCTGCGCGTGTGATCTCAAGCCTCACCCCAATCTCAATATTGCTCCCGACAGTATTGAAATCTTCCTTCTTAATCGCATACTGCCCCGCTGCCGCCCTTATCGCATCAAGAATAACCGTCTTTCCCACGCTATTCTTCCCGACAATTATAAATGCGCTCTCGATGTCATTTATCTCAATGCTTTTTATTGATTTAAAGTTCCTGATTGACAACGATACAATTCTCATACTGTGTACTCCCCCCTTTTACTTAGTTTATGCCTGTTAATTGCGTAACGCAAATCAGCCAGTAACCAGTTATGTAATTTTAGTGCCAGAACATGCCTCTACACCCTCAGCCGCGTATAACGTATAATGTTTATGTATATCACGTCTTTGGGAGAAGCTTAGATGTTC
>DNFT01000077.1:11658-13125 GCA_003486385.1 Eubacterium sp.
AGAAGCTTAGATGTTCTTAGAACATCCTGCTTCGTACAATGGAGCTGATATGCATAAACATTATACGTTATACGCTCACAGACCAAATTGGCATGTTTTGGCACCAAAATTACACAACATCCGTCTGCCACGCACTGAGTTTCGCAATCAATGCACCTTCTTCTCCTCACTGTCAAACTTATATTTCGACCCGATAAATACCTGTTCACTGTACAGTCCGTAATACCCACTCATCAGATACCCGACCGCATTGCACACAAGGAAAAACGGTGCTGCCTCATAGCCGAACAGTTCAAACGCAATGAGCATTGAAGCCAGTGGGCAGTTAGTCACACAGCAGAACATACCTATCATTCCTACAGCGGCCGCACAGGAAGCAGGAAGCCCGATAAGCTGACCGACAACGCATCCAAGCGTAGCACCAACATAGAAGGTCGGAACAATCTCTCCACCCTTAAAACCGCAGCCGATTGCAAGCGCAGTCAACAGCATCTTTAACAGGAAAGCTGCTGGAACAGCCTCACCCTCTATCGCGCGCTCAATAACATTCATTCCTGCACCCATGTAGTCATCAGTTTTTAACAGAATGGTTATAAGAATTATAAGAGCACTCCCTGCAATTATTCTCAGATATTGATTCTTTATATACTTCCTGAAATACTTTCCGGCATTATGAAGCATCATACAGAAAATGACACTGACACCCGCACATATTATGGCAAAGAGCACAGTCCTTCCCATATTAAGGACAGTTATCTCCGGAATATCTTTTATGATAAATGCCTCAGGATTTATTCCCATGCTCGCTGAGAAGTTGCTCGCCACCAGTGCTGCGAAAATACATGGTACAAGTGCCACATAGTACATGATTCCGACCTGCACAACCTCTATCGCGAATATGGCTGCAGCCATCGGCGTTCCGAACAGTGCCGCAAACGCAGCACTCATGCCGCACATTATCATTACCCTTCTGTCCTTCTCATCAAGGCGGATTATCCTTCCAAGAAAGCTTCCGATACTTCCTCCAAGCTGAAGTGCCGCACCCTCACGTCCCACCGACGCACCGAAGAAATGGCTGACTACCGTTGAAAATATGATAAGCGGCGCAACCCTTGACGGGACATCTCCGCCCTTGTGTATCTCGGCAAGTATAAGATTGGTTCCCCTGTCATTCTCATTGTGCAAAAGCCTGTACGCCGTCACGATGATTATTCCGCCCACAGGCAGAAGCAATATCAGCCACGGATTTTCCATCCTGAAGGTTGTCACAAAGCCCATCGCCTTGGCAAACAGCGTGCTCACACCGCCGGCAACCAGCCCCACAAGCACCGCCAGCGTCAGCCATTTTAACAATATAAGCAGATTCCTTCCTATCGGTCTTAATGTCTTTACAGCATATTCTATTTGTTCACTCATTGTCTTTCTCCATAATGTTAAATATTGTTGGGACAGGGGACTCTGGGACAG
>DNFT01000052.1 GCA_003486385.1 Eubacterium sp.
GTAACAAGGGTGTCGTTTCAAGAATTCTTCCTGTAGAGGATATGCCATTCCTTCCAAACGGCAGACCGCTTGATATTGTGCTGAACCCACTCGGCGTGCCTTCACGAATGAATATCGGACAGGTGCTTGAGATTCACTTAAGTCTTGCTGCCAAGGCTCTTGGATTTAATGTGTCGACACCTATTTTTGAGGGTGCAGACGAGCGTGCGATTATGGATACACTTGATCTTGCCAACGATTATGTAAATATGGAGTGGGAAGATTTCAAGGAGAAGCATAAGGATGATGTAAACGAGGGCGTTATGCAGTACCTTGGTGAACATCTTGACCACAGAAAAGAGTGGAAGGGAGTTCCTATTTCGAGAGATGGTAAGGTGAGACTCAGAGATGGTAGAACAGGAGAGTATTTTGACAGCCCTGTAACAATCGGACACATGCACTACCTGAAGCTTCACCATCTGGTTGACGATAAGATTCATGCACGTTCAACCGGTCCATACTCACTCGTTACACAGCAGCCGCTTGGTGGTAAGGCACAGTTCGGTGGACAGCGTTTCGGAGAGATGGAGGTTTGGGCTCTCGAGGCTTATGGCGCATCATATACTCTTCAGGAGATACTTACAGTTAAGTCTGATGATGTTGTAGGACGTGTTAAGACATACGAAGCAATTATCAAAGGCGATAATATTCCTGAACCGGGTATTCCTGAATCCTTCAAGGTATTATTACAGGAGCTCAGATCACTTGCACTTGATGTTAAGGTTCTTGACGAAAACGGAGAGGAAGTTAACATTCAGGAGAGCATAATCGGTGGCGATGAGACACCAAACTATGACGAGCTTAAGGATTTCAAGTATGATGATGGCGAGTTTGGCGAGCATGGCTACCAGAAGCAGGAATTTGTTGATGGAGAGATGTCAAATGTTGAAGAAAATGATGACGATGATTTTGATGATTCAGACTTTGGCAGTGATGATGATTTCTCCGATGATGAAGAATAATAGAAGGGAGTTCCTAAAATGCCAGAGACAGTGAATAATGAATCATATCAGCCGTTAACATTTGATTCAATCAAGATTGGACTTGCGTCTACAGAAAAGATTCTTGAGTGGTCACATGGTGAGGTAACCAAGCCTGAGACTATCAACTACAGAACTCTTAAGCCTGAGCGCGATGGCTTATTCTGCGAGAGAATCTTTGGACCAATGAAAGATTGGGAATGTCATTGTGGAAAATATAAGAAGATAAGATACAAGGGTATTGTCTGTGACCGTTGTGGTGTTGAGGTTACAAAGGCAAGCGTTCGTAGAGAGCGTATGGGACACATTCAGCTTGCAGCTCCTGTGTCACATATCTGGTACTTTAAGGGTATCCCTAGCCGTATGGGATTAATCCTTGATTTATCACCGAGAATCCTTGAGAAGGTTCTCTATTTCGTATCTTATATAGTACTTGACCCGGGAACAACCACCTTATCATATAAGCAGGTTCTTTCCGAAAAGGAATATAATGATGCATGTGAGCAGTTTGGAAGTGACTCCTTCCGTGTCGGTATGGGCGCGGAGGCAGTCAAGGAACTGCTTGAGGCAATAGATCTTGAGAAGGATTCTGAGGAACTGAAGGCTGAGCTTGTCGATGCAGCCGGACAGAAGAGAGCCAGAATCGTCAAGAGACTTGAGGTTGTGGAGGCATTCCGTGAATCAGGCAATAAACCTTCATGGATGATTATGGATGTTGTTCCGGTTATTCCGCCGGATCTTCGTCCTATGGTACAGCTTGATGGTGGTAGATTTGCTACCTCCGACCTCAATGATTTGTATAGAAGAATTATTAACCGTAACAACAGACTTGCAAGACTTATGGAGCTTGGAGCACCTGATATCATTGTAAGAAATGAGAAGAGAATGCTTCAGGAGGCTGTTGACTCCCTTATTGATAATGGTAGAAGAGGACGTCCTGTAACAGGACCTGGAAACAGAGCACTCAAGTCACTATCAGATATGTTAAAGGGTAAGCAGGGACGTTTCCGTCAGAACCTTCTCGGTAAGCGAGTTGACTATTCAGGACGTTCGGTTATCGTTGTTGGACCTGAGCTTAAGATTTATCAGTGTGGTCTTCCAAAGGAGATGGCTATTGAGCTTTTCAAGCCTTTCGTTATGAAGGAGCTTGTTTCTAATGGAACAGCACATAATATAAAGAATGCTAAGAAGATGGTAGAGAAGCTTGAGACAGAGGTCTGGGATGTACTTGAGGATGTTATCAAGGAGCACCCGGTTATGCTTAACCGTGCGCCTACACTCCACAGACTTGGTATTCAGGCATTCGAGCCAATCCTTGTAGAAGGTAAGGCTATAAAGCTTCACCCACTCGTATGTACAGCGTTCAACGCCGACTTCGATGGTGACCAGATGGCTGTACATCTTCCGCTTTCGGTTGAGGCTCAGGCTGAGTGCAGATTCCTTCTTCTCTCACCTAACAACCTCTTAAAGCCTTCAGATGGTGGTCCTGTTGCCGTTCCTTCACAGGATATGGTACTTGGTATATACTACCTTACCCAGGAGAGAGGTACATCTGTTGGAGATGAGACACCTGCTCTTGGTGAAGGAAAGATGTTCAAGAGTGTCAATGAGGCTATTCTCGCTTATGAGAATCAGGCTCTTACACTTCATTCAAGAATTAAGGTATATGTTGAGAAGCAGATGCCGGATGGAACGGTTAAGAGCGGTATCGTAGAGTCCACTCTCGGACGTTTCATATTCAATGAGATTCTTCCACAGGATCTTGGATTTGTAGACAGAAGCATTCCTGAGAACGAGCTCAAGCTTGAGGTGGATTTCCATGTAGGAAAGAAGGGCTTGAAGCAGATTCTTGAGAAGGTTATCAATACTCATGGAGCCACTAAGACAGCCGAGGTTCTCGACTCTATAAAGGCAATGGGTTATAAGTACTCAACAAGAGCTTCCATGACCGTATCAATTTCTGATATGACCGTGCCGGCACAGAAGAAGCAGATGCTTGCAGATGCCGAGGCTACAGTTGAGAAGATTATGAAGAACTTCCGTCGTGGTCTTATCACAGAGGAAGAGCGTTACAAGGAAGTTGTAGAGACATGGAAAAAGACGGATGAGGAACTCACAGATGCGCTTTTATCAGGTCTTAACAAATACAACAACATCTTTATGATGGCTGATTCCGGAGCCCGTGGTTCTAATCAGCAGATTAAGCAGTTAGCAGGTATGCGTGGACTCATGGCGGATACATCAGGTCGTACCATTGAGCTTCCTATCAAGTCTAACTTCCGTGAGGGTCTTGATGTACTCGAGTACTTCATTTCTGCACACGGTGCCAGAAAGGGTATGTCCGATACCGCTCTTAGAACAGCGGATTCAGGATACCTTACAAGACGTCTTGTAGACGTATCACAGGAGCTTATTGTACGTGAAGTGGATTGTGCTGAGAACAGGGCTGAGATTCCGGGAATGTATGTTGAAGCATTCATGGATGGCAAGGAGGAGATTGAGAGCCTTAAGTCCAGAATTACAGGCAGATACCTTGCAGAGGACATTGTAGACCCTAAGACAGGTGAGGTTGTTGTTGCAGCTAACCACATGGTTACACCTAAGAGAGCTTCCGCTATCGTTAAGACAGGTGTTGACAGAGTTAAGATTAGAACAATTCTTACATGTAGATCACATTCCGGTATCTGTGCTAAGTGTTATGGTGCGAACATGGCTACAGGTCAGGCAGTTCAGGTCGGTGAGGCAGTTGGTATCATCGCTGCCCAGTCAATCGGTGAGCCTGGTACACAGCTTACCATGAGAACCTTCCACAGTGGTGGTGTTGCCGGTGATGATATTACACAGGGTCTTCCTAGAGTTGAGGAGCTTTTCGAGGCTCGTAAACCAAAGGGACTTGCAATCATTGCTGAGGGCGCCGGTGTGGTAAGCATTCGTGATGAGAAGAAGAAGAGAGAAGTTGTTATCACCAATAATGAGACAGGTGAGGCTAAGAACTATCTCATTCCGTTTAATTCAAGGATTAAGCCTGAAATAGAGGATGGCAAGTACATTGAGGCCGGTGATGAGCTGACAGAAGGTAGCGTTAACCCACATGATATCCTTAAGATTAAGGGTGTTCGTGCGGTTCAGGATTACATTCTCCGTGAAGTTCAGCGAGTATATCGTCTTCAGGGTGTTGATATCAATGATAAGCACGTTGAGGTTATTGTTCGTCAGATGTTAAAGAAGGTTCGTATTGAGACACCTGGTGATTCAGAGTACCTTCCGGGTATGACAGCAGATACACTTGAGTTCAACGAGACATGTGAGAAGCTTTTAGAGGCAGGTCAGGAGCCGCCAACGGCTACCCAGATACTTCTTGGTATCACGAAGTCTTCACTTGCAACCAACTCATTCTTATCAGCGGCTTCCTTCCAGGAGACAACAAAGGTTCTCACAGAAGCAGCTATCAATGGTAAGGTTGATCCGCTTATCGGTCTTAAGGAGAATGTTATCATCGGTAAGCTGATTCCGGCAGGAACAGGTATGAAGAGATATCGTTCGGTTAAGCTCACTACCGACACGGTAGAAGAGTTAAATGTATCCGAAGATGGTGAATTTTCACTTGGTGAGGATAATGATGACGTTGTAGTAACCGAGAACTTAGGTTCAGAGGAGTAGATATAGCTTTAAATAAAAGTGGGGACATCTTTTCCGGTGTCCCCGTTTTATTTGATTTTAATTTAATTTGAACGCAGAATAAGCAATCCTCCGCTTCAAGTGTGTAGAGCACTAAGCGGTGGGTGAGGGGATGCGACTGCGTTCATGAGCAAGCAGCGAAAGCGGATTGCAAATGTCCGCTTTACACAATAAAGACATATTTACATGTAAGAGCAAAAGAAAAGGAGGAATTTTTGTGAGAAGCATCAGAACGAAACTTATAGCTTATTTTCTTGTGGTAATTCTCTGCGTTTCGCTTATGACGGGCGTACTTGTGACAGTGACCACGAAAAATGTTCTGAAGGATAACATAGAGCTTACGAGCTCACAGACAGTGACCGAAACACTCAAGGGGTTTCAGACCTATATGAGAACCATGAGCCAGCCGGTTGATCTTGTAACCAGAAAAAATGAGGTAAAGCACCTAGAGGATAGAGGTGTATTCGAGGACAATGTGGCTGCCATACAGGATTCGCTTATCGCTTCACTTAAGGTTGTTGACAGCCCGGTGCGCTGCTATTATTCAACGGCGAAGGGATATTATATGGAAGGGCATCTCGAAACTGTTGAGGGCAAGGTAAAGGGAATAAAGACATTTACCGAGGGCGTGGATAACACACAGAAGCAGTGGTATAAGGATTGCATAAATTCCGAGAAGAGAGCGGGAGTATTTGCGACCTTCACAGGTCCTTATGCTGACCCTCAGACAGGCGAGCAGATTATAACCATCGCACAGGAGATTAAAATTGATGGAGAGAATTATGGTGCGGTAGGTCTTGATGTATCCTTTTCCGCATTTGAGAGCTATGTACAGAACATCGGTCTTTTAAGTACAGGTTATGTTCTTGTGGCAGACAAAAACGGAAAGATTATAATAGGAAATGATAAGGACACGATTACAGGCGGTGATGTCAGCGGATTTGATTTCTGGGGTAAGACATCAGACGATGGACAGACAAGCTATATTGAAAATATATCAGGACATAAATGGTATATATCGGTGCTCTCCGATGAGATAACAGGCTGGACTCTGCTTGGAGTTGTGAGCGAGGATGAAAATAATGCCAGCATAAAGGCTATTACAAGCGTTGTCAGCGGTGCAGGACTGCTCGGAAGTATAATCGGAATCCTGATTGCACTTTTTGTCGCTATTAACATGGCGAGGGAGGTAAAGAAGGTGCAGTCTGCACTTAAGAATGTAGCAGATGGAGACCTTACACACAGGATAACCACGAAGCGCAGGGATGAATTCGGACAGCTTGAGAGCAGCTTTAATGAAATGACCTCACATATATCTGAGCTTATAAGTGATGTGGAAAATAAGTCCAAGAATATTGTTGATGTTGCCGGCAATATATCGACAATCACCGATGAGACAAAGAACAATACCAATATGGTTATGGAAGCCATACATAATATTGCACTTGGTGCAACCGATCAGGCAGGAAGCACGCAGCAGGCGGTGGATGAGGTTGAGAAGCTTGCAGGAAGCCTTAATGACACCAAGCAGCATGTGGACAGCATAAACGAGATGTCAGGAAATACAGGAAAGCTCAGTGAACAGGGTAAGCAGATGGTAAACCTTCTTATTGATAAGTCAGGTCTTACCATGGATAAGTCCAGAACCACAATGCAGGTTATGGAAGAGGTTATGGAGAGCATAAACAAGATTAACTATATATCCGATGTGATTGCCGATATCACAAGCCAGACGAATCTTCTTTCGTTGAACGCAAGTATCGAGGCAGCAAGAGCCGGTGATGCCGGAAGAGGCTTCGCAGTTGTTGCAGATGAGATAAGACAGCTTGCAGATCAGTCAAGAAAATCAACAGATGAGATAAAAGCAATTATCAACGAGGTTGTTCAGGGAGCTACACAGGCTGAACAGGCTATGAAGGAGAACAATGAGCTTATTACCGAACAGCAGAATGCTATAAATGATACCCAGAAGCTTTTTGAAGAAATTTCCAATTCAATAGATCAGCTTATAAACGGATTGTCCGAGGTAACACAGTTGAATGAGAGAATGGAGAATAATAAGGAAGCTGTTGTAGGTGAGATGACAAGCATTGCTTCTGTATCAGAGGAATCCGCAGCTGCGGCTGAGGAAGTGAATGCTTCTGTCGATCAGGTAAACAATACTATGGAGGATATTGTGAACTATACAAGTGAGCTTAATGCGATAGCGGATGAACTCAAGAATGCAATTGGCCGGTTTACGTTATAACATGTATTATACAATAAAGCAAAGACGTGTTAAAGCTACGGCAAAATTTGCAATAAACCTATTGACAAAAAAATAAAAAATTGCTATTCTAATAGAGCGTGCAAAAAACAGCGTGTTTTTTGTGCGCTCTAAGACTTTCGATACGAAAGCAACCAAAGTTACATTATTCTAATCAGGAGGTGAAAATAAGATGCCTACATTTAATCAGTTAGTTAAGAAAGGTAGACAGACATCAGTTAAGAAGTCAACTGCACCTGCTCTCTTAAAGAGCTACAACTCTTTACAGAAGAAGAGCATTGACACAGCGGCTCCACAGAAGAGAGGTGTTTGTACAGCAGTTAAGACTGCTACACCTAAGAAGCCTAACTCAGCTCTCAGAAAGATTGCCAGAGTTCGTCTTTCCAACGGAATCGAGGTTACAAGCTACATTCCGGGTGAAGGCCACAATCTTCAGGAGCATAGCGTAGTTCTTATCAGAGGTGGTAGAGTAAAGGACCTTCCAGGTACAAGATATCACATCGTAAGAGGTACATTAGATACCGCAGGCGTAGCCAAGAGAAGACAGGCTCGTTCTAAGTACGGTGCTAAGAGACCTAAGGACGCTAAATAAGTAATATTTGCAGAATAAGTGCGGGATTAGAATATTGTACCTGTAGGTTGCAGGATTAATAGATAATTGCCAGCACGTAACACACAAGCATAGATGCTCTGGAGCAAGAACATTTAATCTTAATGTTTTAGATAGGAATGTTTGTGGACACTTATATTGTATACGAACATTTACAGGCAAAAATGCTTCAGGAGCGGTAATGCTTATGCAAATGTGAGTACCTATGAATTAAATTTTTTTAAGGAGGGAAGAATCGTGCCACGTAAAGGACATACTCAGAAGAGAGAAGTATTAGCAGATCCATTATACAACAATAAAGTGGTTACTAAGCTTGTCAACAACATCATGTTAGACGGCAAGAAGGGCGTAGCCCAGAAGATTGTGTATGGTGCATTTACACAGGTTGAGGAGAAGACAGGCAAGCCGGCGCTTGAGGTTTTCGAGGAAGCTATGAACAACGTTATGCCATTACTTGAGGTAAAGGCTAGACGTATCGGTGGTGCCACATATCAGGTACCTATCGAGGTAAGACCGGAGAGAAGACAGGCTCTTGGACTTCGCTGGCTTACAATGTTCTCACGTAAGAGAGGCGAGAAGACTATGGAAGACAGACTTGCCGGTGAGATCATGGATGCAGCTAACAACACAGGTTCGGCTGTTAAGAGAAAAGAAGACATGCACAAGATGGCAGAGGCAAACAAGGCTTTTGCTCATTACAGATTCTAATTAGGAGGACAAACCTTTGGCTGGAAGAGAATATCCATTAGAGAGAACCAGAAACATTGGTATTATGGCTCATATTGATGCTGGTAAGACAACAACAACAGAGCGTATTCTTTACTATACCGGTGTTAACTATAAGATTGGTGATACTCATGAAGGTACTGCTACCATGGACTGGATGGCACAGGAGCAGGAGAGAGGTATCACGATCACATCTGCAGCTACAACATGTCACTGGACCTTAGAGAAGGAAACTAAGCCAATGCCGGGTGCGTTAGAGCATCGTATCAACATCATCGATACTCCGGGACACGTAGACTTCACAGTAGAAGTTGAGCGTTCTCTCCGTGTACTTGATGGTGCGGTAGGCGTTTTCTGTGCTAAGGGTGGTGTTGAGCCACAGTCCGAGAACGTATGGCGTCAGGCTGACACATACAACGTACCAAGAATGGCATTCATCAACAAGATGGATATACTTGGTGCTAACTTCTACGCATGTGTAGACCAGATTAAGAATCGTTTAAAGAAGAATGCAATCGTTCTTCAGTTACCTATCGGTAAGGAAGACGAGTTCAAGGGTATCATTGATCTCTTTGAGATGAAGTCCTACATCTACAATGATGAGAAGGGTGACAACATCACTGTTGGAGATATCCCTGAGAACATGAAGGAGGATGCAGAGCTTTATCATACAGAGTTAGTAGAGAAGATCTGCGAGCTTGATGATGAGCTCATGATGGCATACCTTGAGGGTGAAGAGCCATCCGTTGAGGAACTCAAGAAGGCATTAAGAAAGGCTACCTGTGAGTGCCGTGCTATTCCTGTATGCTGTGGTTCAGCTTACAAGAACAAGGGCGTTCAGAAGCTTCTTGACGCTGTTATCGAGTATATGCCATCTCCACTCGATGTACCTGCTATCAAGGGCGTTGACCTTGACGGCAACGAGGTAGAGAGAAAGTCATCTGATGAGGAGCCGTTCGCAGCTCTTGCATTCAAGATTATGGCTGATCCATTTGTTGGTAAGCTTGCATTCATCAGAGTATATTCAGGTACTATGAACTCAGGTTCTTATGTACTTAACGCAACTAAGGACAAGAAGGAGCGTGTTGGACGTATCCTTCAGATGCACGCTAATAAGAGACAGGAGCTTGACAAGGTTTACTCCGGAGATATCGCAGCAGCAGTTGGACTTAAGTTCACAACTACAGGTGATACAATCTGTGACGAGCAGCATCCGGTTATCCTCGAGTCCATGGAGTTCCCGGAGCCTGTTATTGAGCTTGCTATCGAGCCTAAGACAAAGGATGCTCAGGGTAAGATGGGTGAGGCTTTAGCAAAGCTTGCTGAAGAGGATCCTACATTCAGAGCACATACAGATAAGGAAACAGGACAGACAATCATCGCAGGTATGGGTGAGCTTCATCTTGAGATTATCGTAGACAGACTTCTTCGTGAGTTTAAGGTTGAGGCTAATGTTGGTGCACCTCAGGTTGCATACAAGGAGACAATCACTAAGGCTGTTGATGTTGATTCTAAGTACGCTAAGCAGTCCGGTGGTCGTGGACAGTACGGACATTGTAAGGTTCACTTCAGACCAATGGATCCAAACGGCGAGGAGACATTCAAGTTCACATCCTCCGTTGTCGGTGGTGCTATTCCTAAGGAGTACATCCCAGCCGTTGGCGAAGGTATCGAGGAGGCTACTAAGGCCGGTATCATTGCAGGTTTCCCTGTACTTGGTGTAGAGGCTGATGTATACGATGGTTCCTACCATGAAGTCGATTCATCCGAGATGGCATTCCATATCGCCGGTTCCATGGCATTCAAGGATGCTATGGCTAAGGCTGCCCCGGTTCTTCTTGAGCCTATCATGAAGGTTGAGGTTACTATGCCTGAGGAGTACATGGGAGATGTAATCGGAAGCCTTAACGCTAAGCGTGGACAGATCCAGAGCATGGACGATATCGGCGGCGGTAAGATGGTAACAGCTATGGTACCACTTGCTGAGATGTTCGGTTACTCAACAGAGCTTCGTTCATCCACTCAGGGACGTGGTAACTACTCCATGTTCTTCGAGAAGTATGAGCCGGTTCCAAAGAACGTTCAGGAGAAGGTTGTTGCAGCTCATGCGAAGTAATATTTCGCAGCTAAGTAATATTTAGCAGTGAATAAAATTAGTGCAGTGAAGTGAGGAATATCACATCATATATGCAGTAATGCTTTGCCTGCAAAGTGAATTTTGCAGTGAAGCTATTCGCTGTAAAATGAGCCGCTAAATCTGATTTTGTATAAAATAAATTGATTTTTAGCGATAAAAATTATATTTATAACAGGTTTTAACCCAATGAATGGTGTAAATCGCCATTTATTGGGCTGAACTTGAAAAAAAGAGTTGAAAATATTTCGAATATGAAATATAATAAAAAAAGCTGATTATTCCCATAAGGGAGCATTTTTAAGGAGGACATTCAAAATGGCAAAGGCTAAATTTGACAGAACTAAGCCACATTGTAACATTGGTACAATCGGACACGTAGATCACGGTAAGACAACTTTAACAGCTGCTATCACTAAGGTATTAGCTGAGAGAGTTCCTGGTAACGAGAAGGTAGATTTCGAGAACATCGATAAGGCTCCAGAGGAGAGAGAAAGAGGTATCACAATTTCTACAGCTCACGTTGAGTACCAGACAGAGAAGAGACATTATGCACACGTTGACTGCCCAGGCCATGCTGACTATGTAAAGAACATGATCACTGGTGCTGCTCAGATGGACGGCGCTATCCTTGTAGTTGCTGCTACTGACGGTGTTATGGCTCAGACAAAGGAGCACATCCTTCTTTCACGTCAGGTAGGCGTTCCTTACATCGTTGTATTCATGAACAAGTGTGATATGGTAGACGATGAGGAGCTTCTTGAATTAGTTGAGATGGAGATCACAGAGCAGCTTGAGGAGTATGACTTCACAGGTTGTCCTATCATTAAGGGTTCTGCTCTTAAGGCTCTCGAGGATCCAATGGGACCTTGGGGCGACAAGATTATGGAGCTTATGGATACAGTTGATAGCTATATCCCAGATCCACAGCGTGCTACAGATAAGCCATTCCTTATGCCAATCGAGGATATCTTCACAATCACTGGCCGTGGTACAGTTGCTACAGGTAGAGTTGAGCGTGGTGTTCTTCATGTTAATGAGGAAGTTGAGATCGTTGGTATCCATGAGGATAAGAAGAAGACAGTTGTTACCGGTATCGAGATGTTCCGTAAGCTTCTTGATGAGGCTCAGGCTGGTGATAACATCGGTGCTCTTCTCCGTGGTATCCAGAGAACAGAAATCCAGAGAGGACAGGTTCTCGCTAAGCCAGGTACTGTAACTTGCCATAAGAAGTTTACAGCACAGGTTTACGTTTTAACAAAGGAAGAGGGTGGACGTCATACACCTTTCTTCAACAACTATCGTCCACAGTTCTACTTCAGAACAACAGACGTTACAGGTGTTTGTGAGCTTCCAGCCGGCACAGAGATGTGCATGCCTGGCGATAATGTTGAGATGACAATTGAGCTCATCCATCCAATCGCTATGGAGCAGGGTCTTACTTTCGCTATCCGTGAGGGTGGTAGAACAGTAGGTTCAGGCCGTGTTGCTTCAATCATTGAGTAATTCTAGATTTCGTATCATAGAAACTTAAACACAAGCCGCAATTCCTCATTTTATGAGGAGTTGCGGTTTTCTTTTCTTTAGGGAAGATTAACGAACATAGAAAAAGCCCTTTTCAAGTTCTTCACTCAAAAGGGGCTTGTGATACGCGCGTGATACACGTGTTTCTAATCTTCAGCGCGCGGCCAGTTAATCTTCCATTCAAAATACTCTTCTTTGGTAATTTTACCGGAGGCTAAGTCCTCTTTTTTCTTTTTCCAGGTATTCAGGAAATCATCCAGCAAAGAATAATCAAAACCAACAGCGATATGTTTCTCAGTAGGGTCCTCAGGGTTTGCTACTTCATAGAGGGGCATATTGTAGTGCTCATCCAGTTCAAAGAGAGCATACATTACATCTTCCGCTGCGTAGAGGGAAGGTTCGTAGATGAAGCGGTAATTACAGTTTAAGGCTTTTGCCAGCTCCTGTATCATATCTTCCTTGGGTGTGCGATTGCCGATTTCGTACTGACGGATTCGCACGTCGGATAAGCCCACAGCTTCACCGAGCTGTGCCTGCGTCAGTTTGCGGAAATTTCTAATCCGTTTTATTCGTTCACCAATAGCCATCGTGTAACTCCTTCCAATTTTATAATAGTAACAATATCGTTTCTGATAATACAATAACATAAATGTTACTGTATGGCAATAAAAAAGTGCTGAATTAAGGACAGAATGGAGAACTGGGTGTATGGGGAAATAATTTCTATAAAAAGAGGCATTTTTTATAAGTAATAAATATTTTTCGTTCATCCCTTGAAAGAAACATATATGTTACTGTATAATCAAAACACAAACAGTAACAATATAGTTACTAATTAGATACGGGAGGTGAGTGCCATGTGCAAGAGCATATATAAGTTTTAGTGGAAAGGAGGAAGGAGTATGACGAAACGCTATTTATCTGCTAAGGAAGTTGCAGAACTTCTGGGAATTGCAGAATCAACCGCTTACGCAGTTATCCGTGGATGGAATAAGGAACTGAAAGCACAGGGTTATTTTACCAAGGCGGGTTCCGTTCCGAGAGCCTATTTTGAGAAAAAGTGCTACGGATATGGCGAAGCACAATAGATGAACTTTGATAACTGAATAAGCCATACCCGGAGTAATTCCGGGTGTGGCGGCTACAAGAAAGAGAGGTAATGAGTATGCCGGTTTATAAGGAGGAGAAATGAAACACCTGGTTTTGTAAGTGCAACTATAAGGATTGGCTTGGTGAGAGTAAATCCAAGATGAAACGCGGATTCGCTACTAAGAAGGATGCCCAGCAGTGGGAACGTGATTTTTTACATAAGCAGAGTGCCAGTATGGATATGAAGTTTGCTTCCTTTG
This sequence comes from Eubacterium sp., assembly GCA_003486385.1. Classification (GTDB taxonomy): domain Bacteria; phylum Bacillota; class Clostridia; order Lachnospirales; family Lachnospiraceae; genus CAG-882. The sequence continues at coordinate 13,307 of DNFT01000052.1, forward strand.
TGGAAGTGTACTTTGAGGATAAGGCACCGAGATTGAAGGAGCGTTCTATAATGACGAAGCGGACACTATTTGAAACCAAAATCATTCCTTACTTTGGTGAAAAGCAGATGAACGAGATTACTGCTGTGGATATTATCAAGTGGCAGAAGGCTCTTATGAAAATGTTTAATCTTATCAATATCGGTGAACGTGCCGGAAGTGGTGTACCGAATATTTTTAATGTTTGGGCAGATGAAGGCTGGGAAGAACCGGTGATTGAAGAGAGATTTGATCCGGATAGAACGGTGCTGTCACTTTCTTTTGTGAAAAAGGTGGCGAAAAAAAATGGCGAAAAAAAAGTGGCGAAAAAAAGTGGCGAAAAAAAGTGACGAAAAAAACACAGGAAAAATACGATGCTATTTTGAATGCTATGCAGCCTGATAAGTGGTATAAAGCTTATGAATTCGAAAGTATTGCAGGTGTTAAGGAATCAAGAATTAAAGTACTGCTTAAGGATATGACGGAAGAATTCCAGGAATTTGACAGGATAGTTGCTCGAAACAAAATAGAAGAATATAATAAGGTGGCAAGCAAATCAAACGCTGAATATAATCAACAAGTTGCAGAACTTAGTGCTATAAGAAATTCGCTTGTTACATTAAGAACTCAGATGATTGAAAAAGAACAGATAATAAAGAATTGCCAAAGAGAAATAAAAGAATTTGATGAACAAAGTTCGGAAACAATAAAGAAAATTCAGGAAGAAAAAAGAATCTGTGAATTCAACGCCAAAATTATAGAGGCTTATAATAAGATAATTGGTAGTCTGATTGATTATAATAATGAGTTACCGAGACAGATAGCACAGGATTTAGAACAGAGAATTGTCGATTATTATAATACGATCAATCAAGATGATGCAGATTTTGAAAAGATAGGGGAATTGATTTTACCGGATGCAACCTCTGACAAGATGTATATCACTTTTGCCGATGGTAGCACATCGGAGGCATTACAAGTTTTAAGCGAGGGGCATATCAAAATTTTAGGTTTGTCAATTCTTTTGGCTAAAGCCGTGCATGATAATCTGAATTTTATTATATTCGATGATATTGTAAATGCCATTGATGATGATCATAGAAATGGTGTAGCGGATTTGTTGATGAATCATGCCGATTTTGCAAATATACAGATTATATTGTCCACACACGGAGACCAATTCATTTTTAAATTGCAAGATAAGTTAGGTCAAAAGAGAGTAAAAGAAAATGCTATTGTGTATAAATTTATTCCGGCAGATTCATTAGAGGAACGAGGTGTAATAGTAGAATACTCTGATTCAAAAACGCCATTGATGGCTGCAGAGGATAAGTACAATAAAAATGAAACAAAAGATGCTGCTTCAAAATGTCGACAAGCAATGGAGTGTATTTCATATAATCTGTGGAATTTAATTGCTAAATCTTCAGATGCGACGATATCTGTAGGGATGAGAAGTCCCAAGAGTTTACCAGATTTAAGTTCTATAGTGGATGGTTTGATTAAGAAAACTAGTAAGATAAAAGGTATGGAAGACATTAATGCAGAACTCAAGAGTCTTAAAGAAGCTGGGAATTGGCGCGTTCTGAATAAAGGAACCCATTTCGAAGATGAACAAAAGGAGTTCGAACGTGCTGATATAAAGTGCGTTTATGACCATTTGGTTAAGTTAGATGATATGATTAGAAATATGAAGATTGTAAATAGCGCTGAGACAAAATGAAGTTCAATAGAGATTTGGAGGTGAGAGTAATGTCACAACAAGAGAACCCCATTGTTTTTATAAGTTATTCACAAGATTCATTATCATTTGCAGATCAAGTACTTTCTTTTGCTAACAAATTGAGAAGAGAAGGAATTGATGCTATTCTGGATCAGTATGAAGAGGCTCCTTCTGAAGGTTGGCCAAGATGGATGGAAAATAGTATAAATAGAGCCGACTATGTTATAGTGATTGGTTCAAAAGGATATTATGATAAAATATATGGAAATGTAGAACTGGGAAAAGGTCGGGGTGTTAAATGGGAAGGGAATCTCATTTATCAGAAATTATATATGTCGGATACAATGAACAACAAATATATTCCGGTTGTTTTTGATGAGAGCGACTTGCAGAAATAAAAAAGATCGATTACTCTACTGGGAAGGAGACGCAGAAATGACGGATTATTATAAATCATCCGCCGAAGAAATGCTGTGGGAGCTGTCAACCAGCCCAACGGGATTGACCTCCCGACAGGCGCAGGCCCGCCAAGGAAAATACGAGATAAATAAATTAAAGGAAGCGGAAAAGCCGGGCTTTTTGAAACACTTTTTCCTCCAGCTCAAGGATCAAATGCTGCTGATTTTACTGGCTGCCGCCGTAGTCAGCACCTTGACCGGGGGAATCAGAGGCATATGATGATAGAAGAAGCTCCAGAAGAGATAAAAAAATTCCGATTGTCTCATGTGTATGAACCTCTGTTGATCCGGTGGCAGAGGCTAGGGGAACATCAAAATCTTTTTATGCTATGACGTTTATTTTACCTTATTTCAACCTTTGAGACATACATTATGTTTATTGGAAGGCCGATTCGATAAAAACACAGCAGGAAGGAGACGCACTTTTTATGGAAGGATTTTCTGAATTTGTTGTCGAAAGCGGAAAATGACCGTTGTGATGAACTTGCTTTAGCGATCATCCCTATGCAATATTGTTTTCCGGAAATCTGTGGGAGAAATCCGGTAACAATGACCATAATGGCGCAGGTGCGCGTGAATAGACCGTATTTTCTACTTTTTCAGTGTCATCAATTGGGTGAAGCGGGAGTTGAACAGGCGAAGTATATTTTTGGCTATTAATTTTGCAATCGGTTCAACTTCCTGTACTTTGCCGGACTCATCCCATGGTATTCCTTGAATTTCTTGAAGAAATAGGTTTGATTACTGAAACTAAGCTGCTGGCAAATATCTGCAATCGGCATAGCGGTTGTGATGAGTAAATCGCACGCTTTCTGCATGCAGAATTTCATACCATAATCAAATAGCGAAAGCCCAGTGAATTTTTGAGTAATCTTATATAGATAATCTCCAGAATAGTGGAAATGTGTCTCTAATTCTTTGCGGCTCACACGACCATTATGCTGCACAAGGAATCTGGTAATAGAATCAAAAAGCTCCTGCTCGGCGCTAGAGGTAAAGTGTATAGGCATATTGTGGTAATGTTTATTATCAAAAAGTAAGCTGATGAGTTCAAGCATCAGTGCATTTATGCGAAACGTAGATCCCATAGAAGGTGACTGGATTTCCCATAATATTTTTTCAAATCGGTCATGAATGTTCTGATTAATCCACATGGGTGTTTCCAATGGGATAAAATCTATATAATTCTTATCTGAAAAATAATTCTTTTTATGATTGGTATTAAGAAAATCATTGAGTAGATTGGATTTGATATTCTCTTTTTTAGTGAAATATCGAGGGGCTTCCATCAGCTGTAACAGGTATTCTTCAGAAAACTGTAAAAAGGCAATTCGATGATAACCGCTGTATTCTTCTTGATGAAAGACATTTTTATTCATTAGACAGCAACTGCCTTGAGGATAGTAATGTCGGAGATTTTCTATATTCTGGTAAATATCACCATCTATTACAAACATTAATTCGTAAAAGTCGTGACGGTGTAGTGTGGACATACGAGATTGTATTTCCATTTCTTTTGCATTCAGTGTTATATACATATTTTGTATGGGCGATGATTGCATAATGATGAGTGCAGTCTCCGATGAATCAGGATGATAGGTTGAGAAGTACAGATTAAAAGGGTCATCCAGATGATGCTGTTCAGGAATGATTTTAATTATTTCATTAAATGGAAGCTGGTTTAATACCCCAGAAGCCATTCCCAAATAATGTTTTTGTGACATATTGGTATCTAAAATAGAAAACATAATACCTCCATTATTGAATATGTTGTAAAATATGAATTTATGCTTGATTATGGCGTGTTTTTTCAATTATACATTATTTATAATAAAACACAATAGGAAACAATGAAAATATATATTCTATAATAACTCACAATTAAATAAAACACTTAGGAGGGCCAAATGAAAATCAGGGATTTTAATAGGGGATGGGAATTTCACAGTGACAAAAGTGCTGAGGCGCAGATTGTAAATCTCCCTCATGATGCTATGCTTATGGAAAATAGGGATAAATCAAATCCATCGGGTGGAGCATGTGCCTATTTCGGTGGAGGAAAATATTCATATAAGAAGAAATTCAACCATGATGAAGAAAATAAGAATGTGATTATGCACTGTGAGGGCATCTATCAGAACTCAAAAATTCTATTAAATGGTGAAATGATAGATGAGAGACCATATGGATATGCAGCATATTACATATCACTTAGCGAGCATCTTCATTCTGGAGAAAATGAAATTGAAATTATTGCGGATAACGCAGATACACCGAATACCAGATATTATTCCGGTGCTGGAATATATAGGAATATAAACCTTCTTACAGCAGGAGAATCGTACATTTTACCTGATGGAGTCAGAATTTCCACAACCAATAATGATACTGTCCATATTAAAACAGAAATGCATGGAACAGGTAGTGTACATGTATCGGTATATGAAGATAATGTAGTAGTGGCTGAGGGAAATGGTAATGATGTAACCTTGAAAATTCCTAATGCAAAAACATGGGATGAGGAGAGCCCTTTTCTTTATTCATGCAAGGTAGAGTTAATTGAATCAGGAAAGTCATTGGACTCTGTAATGAAGCGATTTGGAATTCGAACGCTTGTATGGAGTGGTAATGGATTCTTTGTAAATGGTAAAAATACTTTACTCCGTGGAGCATGCGTTCACCATGATAACGGTATTCTTGGAGCATGCAGTTTCAGGGATGCAGAGTATCGCCGTGCCAAAATACTGAAAGAAGCTGGATTTAATGCCATTCGAAGCTCTCATAACCCGATTTCTTCACATTTGCTCGAGGCGTGTGACGAGCTTGGAATATATGTAATGGACGAGACTTGGGATTACTGGCTCGTGCATAAGAACCCATATGATCAGGCAAATGAGAACTTCCTGAAATGGTGGAAGCAGGACGTGGAATCTATGATCCAGACGGATTATAATCATCCATCAGTGATTATGTATTCAATCGGAAACGAAATTTCTGAACTCGGCACAGTTAAAGGACAGGAGCTTTGTGATGAAATTGCAAATTATGTCAGAGCGTTCGATGAAACCAGACCTGTTACCTGTGGGGTGAACTTACTTCTTACAGGAATGGCTCAAAAAGGTAAAGGTCTTTATTCTGATAGCGATAATAAGAATGGCAGTCAGAGCATGGATTCTATGCCGACTAGTGCTTTTTACAATGTACTTATGAATAAAATGGGGGGACTGATTGACAAAATGGCTTCGTCAAAAGCAGCGGACAGAGTCTGTGATTCACTTTCTCCAATATTGGATATTGCTGGATATAATTATGCTACTTCTAGATATCAGAAGGAAAGCAAGGCAAGACCGGATAAATGCTTTGTAGGTTCAGAAACATTACCTAAAACACTGTATGGTAACTGGAAATTAGTGAAAGCTATCCCTAATTTAATAGGTGACTTTATGTGGACTGGGTGGGATTACTTAGGAGAGACAGGTCTCGGAACTATACGATATATACATAAGAAAACAAAGGAAAATGCATATAAGGGACTTCCGATCATCTCTGGAAGCGGTGTAATTGATATCTGCGGAACTCCACAGGCTGAAGTAGCATGGAATAAAATTATTTGGGGATTACAGGATGAACCAGCAATAGGAGTTGACCCAATGCAGTTCCCTGAGTATACCAGAGCAATGTCTATGTGGCGCAATACAGATTGCGTTGAGAGTTGGTCATGGGAAGACTGTGACGGAAACAAGACCAACATAACTATATATGCCTCTGGAGCAAGGGTTGAACTAATTTTAAATGGAAGAAGTCTTGGTAAAAAGAAAGTAAAGGAAGGAAAGGCAATATTCAAAAATGTGAAATACATTCCTGGAAAAATCGAAGCGGTTAATTTGGATGCAACCGGTAAGGAAATTGGCAGAACAGCGTTGCAGTCAGCTACCGGAAATACAATTCTAAAATTAGAGGCAGAAAAAAAGCAGCTTAGGCCAAATGGGCAGGATCTTTGCTTTATCGAGCTGAGCTTAGTTGGAGAAAATGGAATCCTAAAAATGAATGCAGATACAGAAATAAGTGTACAGATATCCGGAGCAGGGACTCTTCAGGGATTTGGCTCAGCTGTACCTAATACAGAGAACAGTTTCATTTCAGGTATCTACACAACATATCGCGGTAGAGCATTAATAGCTGTACGAGCTGGTTATGAAGAGGGAGAAATTCATGTTTCAGTAAGTACAGATGGAATATCGGAGCAGACAATAAGTATTCAGGTAAAAGGAGAAGAATAATGGCTAAATGGTAACCGTACGGGCGCAATAAGAAAATGACAGAGGAAGTAGTAGGCGTTGATGACAAAGCATTTAGAACGAGGCTTCCGGTGCCAAAACGGTGCCAAGAAATCAGGCAAATAAAAATATAGCATGTAAATTAGCCATTTTTCATTGTATTTTGGATAGAAAAACATAAAAAATGTATGGTAAAACGGGATTAAAGTATCGTGAAGGTGGTAGAACAGTAGGTTCAGGCCGTGTTGCTACAATCATTGAGTAATTATTGATTGGCTATCAAAAAGCTGGATTTTATGGGGCTTTCCGAGAAATCGGGAAGTTCTTTTTTTTACGAGTGAAAAGAATAGATGGAATTATAAACTATATAAAGTGTAATTTACAGTAACCAGAGAATTTTAAAGAAAAAGTCGGTAATTAAAATTCATTATGCACCAGATATTATGAATGGTGCGACTGCCTCAACCATTTCGTTTTAGTGAGTATTCCGATGCAAAAGTGCATCCTCTTCGGAAATTCAAACGGAATATACATTTTAGAATATTTCGAAAGAAATAACGAAATTAATTAAAATTTTTATTGATTGAAAATAGAGAATGCTCCCTTTATAATTAAATAAGAAGGGTTTTTTGAACGCAGAATAAGCAATCCCCTGCTTCAAGTGCGTAGAGCACTAAGCGGTGGGTAAGGGGGATGCTTATGTCAGTGGGAGTTAAAAGCTCCCTCTGACAGCTCGCAAAGCGACTGCGTTCATGAGCAAGTAGCGAAAGCGGATTGCGAATGTCCGCTTTACTAATAATGAGGTTGTTTCAGGAGGAGGGTAGTGTGAAAGAAGTTCTGGATAATGGATTAACATACGAGAAAATAGTGACTGCAGCGACAGAAAACTACGAAGAATATTATTATAAAATCAGAAATAATACGGACAGTTGATATATTTCTTGATAAATTTGTTATGTTTGAGTGTGATAGTCTTGAAAGCTTAGGACTTCACAAGGATAGCAGGTTGTTTCGTTCGGGAAGATGGTATTATTATGGTCTGACTGTAACATATGAGGATGTTAAGACAAATCCTGAGATTATGAAGAAAAAGCAGATTCCATTTGATGTATTTCAGATTGATGAAGGCTGGGAGAAGATTGACACTTGACTGGGGCTGCATCTATCATAAGCTTGTGATGATGAAGAAAAGGAAATATATATTACAACGGGAAAATTTGAAATATGTACGGATGAGCTTGTTGTGTGTGAGTACTATAATAGAAAAGTCATCACTAAGGTTAAACCGGGGGATACAGTAAGTGTAGGAGTGTTAAAACCACATGCATCGACTATCATAAAGATAGAGAGCGTAGCAGGTGACCCTATTGTTGTTGAAAGCAATGGACATCTTTCAATGGGAAAAGAGCTGGAGGTTCTTGAGATTGTGGAAAATGAATTAAGAATAGCAGGAAGAAATAAGTTCGATTATCCTGTTGAATATGTTGTGATGGTTCCCGGATGTTATTTTATCGATAAAGAAGCCAGAAGGATAAGATTTAATATGGCCGGACTTGAATGCTTCGACAAAAAGGTAAATTTAAGAGAATAAGAAATATGAAATAATCATGATACATTGATCAGAGATGCTGTTAAAAAATTTTGGAGTACCAAGTGGAAAGCTTTGGAAATTCAACTTCAGAATGGATTATGGTCATCAAGGAGGAAAAATATGTTTGGAAAATTTGATGTCAGCCTGCCGGTCATCAAGGATATAATGTTTGACATTAGGGATTATGGTGCCGTAGGTGATGGAGTGACATCGAACACACAGATGTTTAAGGATGCTATATGTGCGGCGGCAGAATGTGGAGGACGGGTTTTGGTTCCGGATGGAATATGGCTGACGGGTCCGATTGAACTATTGTCCGGCGTGGAGCTGCATTTATCGGATAATGCACTTATAACGTTCAGCAAGAATAAGGAAGAATATCCGCTTATCGTGACAGATTATGAGGGCATTAAGCGAATAAGAACGCAGTCCATGATATATGCAGACAATGCGAAGGATATTGCTATAACAGGAAAAGGGACAATAGATGGAAACGGTCATAAATGGAGACCGGTGAAGCAGTTCAAAATGACAAAAAGACAGTGGAATGAGCTGTTGGAAAAGTCACCATATGTCATAGAAAGCAGTGAAGGTGGTGTATGGGTGCCGACAAAGACTGTTTTTGATGGAAGAAATGCTGGAGAATATTATCCGGATGATGAGGAGGCATTAGAAAAAGCTTCACAATATTATGATTTTTACAGACCTGTTATGGTAAGTCTTAGACATTGCAGCAGGGTACTTATAGAAGATGTGACCTTAGAAAATTCACCGGCATGGAATGTCCATCCTTATTTTTGCCATGATTTGACTGTGAGAAATGCAGTCATATCAAACCCTTATTATGCACAGAATGGTGATGGAATAGATGTAGACTCATGTGAGCGTGTTGAGATTCATCATTGCAGTTTTAATGTAGGGGATGACGGAATATGCATTAAATCTGGAAAAAATAAAGAGGCTAGAAAGATATTAGGACCATCAAAGGATATATATATTCATAATTGCTATGTAGGGTTCAGCCACGGAGGCTTTGTCATCGGAAGTGAAATGTCAAGAGGTGTCAGCAATGTGCTTGTCGAAGACTGCACATTTGTTAATTCGGATGTCGGTGTGAGGATAAAGAGTGCACTTGGACGTGGAGGAATAGTGGAAAATATTGAGATACGAAGAGTCAATATGCTCAACATAAAGGAAGAGGCGGTCATTCTTAATATGGACTATGTTCATAACATTATGGATTACGTTGTGGAAGATGAGAAGACAGGTAACGATGAGGATATACCGGTTTTCAGGGATATACGGATAATAGATTGTCAATGTATAGGTGCTAAAAAGAGTGTTGTCGTAAAGGACTTGAAGGCTCATAAGCCTACAATATATGATGTAAAGGTTGTGGGGTGCAATTTCGTGGGTTATGAGGGAAGTCAATTATCCCGGGATTAGTAACATATATAAGTATATTTTAGGATAACAAGATGGAAACATCGACTGATCAATTGTCGATGTAGTTCACCGGAAAGCAGACTTACTATTAACAATAAGTAGGTTACTCAGAAAAGAGGAAGAAATAGTATGAGATTTTACTTGAAAAAAGCATTAGTCGGAAATTTAAAGAAATTAGGCAGTGGTATGGCGGTTACGGCATTGTCAATGAGTCTGTGTGCCGGGGTATTGTCTGGGTGTGATAAGGGTACCGGGATCGACAGTAACGCAGGTTCATCCGGCAATATGCAGGTCGGAGAGAGCAGCGCCGATGACCTGAAGCCGGAAACAGAGAATCCCGAATCGGAAGGAGAGAGCACCACACAGTTCCCGGTTATAGAGAGAAAGACGGCGGATGAAATCAAGATTAATCCCGAGAAGATTGACGTGACGACATTTTCACTTCCGGACGTGCCCGAGGAGTCGGGCATATTCGTTCAGCCGATAGAGGATATTTCCGATGATTTTATAAGAGGAATGGATGCCTCTGCGGTGTTAGCTGTGGAGAATAGCGGTGCGAAGTACTATGGCTTTGGCGGTGAGGAGCAGGATGTGTTCAAGACGCTTGCCGAGGCGGGTGTCAACTACATAAGACTTCGTGTATGGAACGACCCGTATGATGAGAACGGAAATGGCTACGGCGGAGGAAACAATGATGTTGCCACGGCTATTGAGCTTGGTAAGAGAGCGACACAGTATGGTATGAAGGTATGCATAGATTTCCACTATTCGGATTTCTGGGCAGACCCGACTAAGCAGTATGTTCCGAAGGCGTGGAAGGGCATGAATCTTGAGCAGAAGAGCGATGCGCTCTATGATTTTACGGTGACAAGCCTTACAGATATTCTGAATGCCGGTGTCGATGTATGTATGGTTCAGGTAGGAAATGAAATCAATAAGGGAATGTCAGGGGAGACATTCGTGTCCTCGGTTGCGGAGCTGTTGAAGGCGGGCAGCAGTGCAGTGCGTGAGGTCTCAAAAGCTGCCGGAAAAGACATTCAGGTTGCTGTCCACTACACAGACATTGATAAACAGGGTGAGGTTGCGAAGATTACGGCCGACCTTGATAAATATGGTGTGGATTATGATATTTTTGCAATGTCCTACTATTCATTCTGGCATGGCTCGATGGAGAATATGCAGGATATGGCAGAATATGTGCAGGACACCTACGGCAAGAAGGTTGTGATTGCAGAGACTTCATATTGTTATACCACAGAGGATGGTGACGGAAGCGGAAACAGTGTATCCGGTGACGGCGACCTTGTGGATGGGTATGATGCAACTGTCCAGGGACAGGCAGATATGCTTCGTGATATATGTGCGGCAGCAGATGAAGCGGATATAATGGGTGTGTTCTACTGGGAAGGAACATGGATTCCTGTGGGACCTGCTGACGCTGATAACTCATCAATTTGGGAGAAATATGGAAGCGGCTGGGCGAGCAGCTATTCAGGCTCCTATGATCCTAAGGACGCAGGTAAGTATTACGGCGGCTGTTCATGGGATAATCAGGCAATGTTTGATTTTACCGGACATCCGCTCGACTCACTCAAGGTATTCAGGGAGTTAAAGTATGGGGCAACGGCACCGCTTGCGGTTGAAAAGGTTCCTGACGTTGAGGTATCCTGCAATGTGGGAGCTGAGCTGGCACTGCCTGAGACAGCACAGGTTGTCTACAATGATAAGACAGCCAACAGGGAGGTTTCGGTTGTATGGGATGCAGAACAGACTGCAGCGATAGACACCAATATCGGAGGAAGCTATAAGGTAGAGGGTATTCTTCAGGACGAGGAGCTTGATGAGGAGTACAGAACGGTTGTCGCAAATGTTGAGGTTAAGCTTATAAATTATGTAGTAAACTCTGGCTTTGAGGATTCCGACACTTCCATGTGGAAGGTTACATACAATGGAAAAGAAAACCCTACAGATTATCAGGTCAACGCCAAGGATGCCAGGACGGGTGAGACTGCATTCCACTTCTGGTCGGCGAGTGAGATGGATTTCTCCATTGAGCAGGAGGTTACAGGACTTGAGCCGGGAACCTATCAGCTATCAGCTTTCTCACAGGGTGGAGATATGTTAAGTTCATCCGTGCTTGAGCTGTATGCGATTGCGGATGGACAGGAGTACACACAGCAGTTCGAGCTGACGGGCTATGCTGACTGGAAGGAGCCGGCTGTAACCGATATTAAGCTCACGGGAGACACGATTGTTGTCGGCGTAAGGATGAAGTGTAACGGCGGAAGTTGGGGCACAGTTGATGATTTCACACTCAACAGGGTAGGAGAATAATCTGGGACAGGGGTCTGACACCGGTGTCCCAACAGGGAATTATGTTATGAGAAAAGCTCAGGTGTGCTTAGATTCAGGCACATTTGGGCTTTTTGTGTTGGGGCACCGGAATTTGCGATTCCGGGATGGCATAAGTAATACGGGAGGATTAAGTTTGAAAATAAAATTTTCAAACTACTTACTGGTGGCAGTACTGCAGGCATTGCTTGTAGTATGAAAGGGTATATAAATGGGAATAAACAAATAATCAGTATTAAGGAAAAAAACTTGCCGTGAGAGAGGCAGGGTGGTAGAATGAAAAAAAAAGTTTTTTGGAGGCTGACGTGAACAAAAAAGACACAAGTATTGAGCTTCTTAGAGTGTTTGCAATGATAATGATAGTGGGATATCATGTTTTTTGTCATTGTATAAATGAGCAGCTTATAAGCATACGTCCTAATGGATTTTATTCTCCCGATATCTCAATGCGATTGCTGGTATTGGTATTAGTGTCACCGATGGGGCAGATGGGGAATGCCATTTTCATTATAATATCGGGATATTTTATGGCACATAAGGGAAATAATGTTGACCTTACAAAAACGGCTAAAAAATTGTTGTCACAACTGGCATTTGCCGCTGTAATTATTGGTCTGGCAGCTATTGTTACATATAATAAATTTCCACAGCTTTCATTAGAATTAATTGATTTCAATGGATTTAATAATCTCTCATGGTTTGTTGGCTATTATTTTGTAATAATTGTTCTGGGAAAATTATTTTTGAACAACCTATTGGACCGGATGGATAAGAAGAATTATATAATGTTTCTTGCTGTTATTTTTGCAATGGTTTCGTTATATTATAGCAGATATATTCTTGTAAATTTTGTGACGGGTCTGGAAGTTATTTTTACAGGAATATTCCTGTATTCATTGGGGGGATTTATCAGAAGATATAATCCATTTGAAAAAATAAGGGCATGGGCGCTAGTGGCTGTAATTATTTTAATAAATCTGCTTGTGTGCGGAAATTATTATATTGAGGCTGCGAAAAATATTCAGGCTTATAATGCGGGGGAGGCAGGGGCATTTCTGCAGACCATACCTCTATACGCAAATCATCAATTTGTACCTATAATACTTGCGGCCGCAGTATTTGAATTGTTCAGGAGAATTAATATTCCTGAGAGTAAGATAATCAATTATCTGGGAGCTTCTACATTTATGGTGTATCTGCTCCATGATAATGAATTTGTCTATTCAATATGGAAAATGCATGACTGGATTACACCACTGCATGACAATATGGGAATGTTTTTTAAGGATTTCTTTATATGGACAATGGGGACATTCTGTGTTGGAGTGCTAATATATGCGGTTTATATGCTGGTGGGGAAATTTCTGGGTATTTTCCGTCAATTGGTTTATAAGAAATAAAATGCTCAGCATTTCCATCAGTAAAACCGGTGTCAGCCCATGTCACATCAGGATGATGGTATGGTTTTAGCAGTAAGATAGCAGCTGTGTGTTTTAAGCAGCATTGTGTATATTCTAAATAAATATTCCGAGATAAACAGTATATAACAGTTGACAACAGATACCAACTGTTATATACTGTTTATACATTAATGGATATTTGTGATGTAGCGCTGCAGCACAGAAAATTTGTAATTATTCAGTATTTTTGATGTCAGTTATGAATAGACAATAATTTAAAATAAGGAGAAGATTCTGGAACATATAGGTGAAGGTTGAATATGAGACTTTCCAACTGCTTATTGCCGGTATACCGTAGCATGCAGGGGTATAAGCTGTTATAAAGGCTTTCGGAATATGGAATAATATGCATATTATACTTAACAACTCATCCATGATACCTATTTATGAGCAGCTCATGGAGCAGATTAAAAATGAGATAATCTCAGGTGTACTTAAGGAGGGGGAAGCACTTCCTTCTGTCAGAACGCTTTCGGGGGAGCTTAAGATAAGTGCTCTTACCGTCAAGAAGGCTTACGATAAGCTTGAGGAGGAGAATTTTGTGAATACAGTTCACGGAAAGGGAACCTTTGTCACGGCTACGGACATGGAGCTTGCAGTGGAAGCCAGACGGCATGCGGTGGAGGAGGATTTCTGCCATGCAGTCGCGAAGGCGAGGACAGTCGGGATGAGCGATGAGGAGATTAAGGAGTTGTTTGCCATAATAATTGAAGAGTGAACGATTGTGAGCAGAGGATAGGAGTGAAGTATGATAAAAGCAGATAATCTTGTCAAGAAGTATGGGAATTTTGAACTCGACATATCAATGGAGGTTCAGGAAGGTTATATTACGGGGCTTGTGGGAAAGAACGGAGCCGGTAAGAGCACTGCAATCAAGCTGATACTAGGGCTTGTAAGACCGGATTCGGGAAGTATAACGGTTCTCGGAAAAATGCCGTGCGAGCTTACCGGAAAGGATAAGCAGAAGCTGGGTGTTACGCTTTCCGAGGCGGGTTTTTCGACTTACCTGAATGTGAAGGACATAATCAGAATACTGAAGAAGCTGTATTATGATTTCGATGAAGGAGAGTTCAGAAGCCGGTGTGATAAGCTGAGCATACCGTTGGATAAGAATATAAAGGATTTTTCAACAGGTATGAGGGCAAAGCTGAGAATGCTGGTGGCACTCAGCCATAACGCGAGGCTGCTCATACTTGATGAGCCGACAGCCGGGCTTGATGTTGACGCAAGAAACAGGCTCCTCAATATGCTGCGCGATTATATGGAAAAAAGACCTGACAGCAGCATATTAATCACGTCCCACATATCTACCGATCTTGAAGGGTTATGCGATGACATATACATGATTCATGATGGCAATGTGGTTCTTCACGAGGATACAGATGTACTTCTTGACAAATATGCGGTGCTTAAGGTTGATGAAGCAGCCTATGAAAAACTCGACAGGACATATATTTTAAAGACCAATAAGGAAAGCTTCGGATATTCATGCTTTACAAATGAGAAGCAGTTCTATGTGGAGAATTATCCGGGTATGGTTGTTGAAAAAGGCGGAATTGATGACTTGATTCTTATGTATTCGGGAGGGAAAATGTGATGGCAGGACTTTTTGAGAAAGATATCAGGCTGATTTTGAGAAATAAACAGATGGTGATAGTGGTTGCCTTTATGGCACTCATGATGAGTTTTTCGGGAAGTATTGATATGGTTCTGCCATATATGACCATTTTCGGGACAATATTTTCGGTGAGTACGATAAGCTTTGATGAGGCTGACAACGGATACAGCTATATCATGACACTTCCGGTTACATATAAGGATTATGTGTATGAGAAGTATATGTTCTGCATGGCAGGCGGAATTGCGGCAGGACTGGTTACAATGGTATTTTTCCTTATCGGCACAGGCATAAGAGGAAATGCTGTAGTGACATCGGATATTCTCATGGCTGCTGTTGCGGTATTGCCGCTTATTGTGATTATAGAATCATTTCTAATACCCGTGCAGCTCAGGTTCGGAAATTCAAAATCAAGAATATTTATTATGATTCTGATTGGTGCCGTTATTGCAAGTGTGTATGTGATGGACAGAGTTGTCGGCGATGTGGAGCAGAAGGTGGCAGAGGTCATAAAAGCGGTTGACGGGATAAAGCCGTTGTATGGAATAATCGGTGTGGTGGCGGCTACGATGATAATTCTTGCTGTATCTGTCATGTGCAGCATGAGAGTTATGAGGAGGAAGCAGTATTGACAGAGCAGCGAAGCGGATTGCAAATATTATTTATTGTCAAAACTAATATAAGCTTACACTTATAACATCCGATATATATTATATGTAGAGATGAAATCTGACATATATATACACGGATGTATAAGAAAGCTACGGACAGCATGATCTAGTTGTGCTGTCCATTTTTTACAGAGAAGACAAGTAAAGCGGACATTCGCAATCCGCTTTCGCTACTTGCTCATGAACGCAGTCGCTTTGCGAGCTGTCAGTGGGAGCTTTTAACTCCCACTGACATAAGCATCCCCCTTACCCACCGCTTAGTGCTCTACACACTTGAAGCGGGGGATTGCTTATTCTGCGTTCAATTATAATTTATAGGTAATCCCGAACCGCAGCTCAGCCAATCTTAGAAATAACCTTTTTATTTAATATTATAAGGAACAAAACCGTCATTGCAAGTGACATGAACTCCGCAATAGGAAAAGCCCACCATACATAGTTGACATTACCCAGCCGTGCAAGCATATATGCCACCGGAAGAAGCACTATAAGCTGTCTCGCGACAGAAACTATCATACTGTACACTGCCTTTCCAAGTGCCTGGAACGCACTTCCGCATGCTATGCAAAAACCGGCAAAGATAAAACTCAGGCTTATTATCCTAAGTGCCGGAACACCCAGTGCAATCATATTGTCCGATGCTTCAAACAGTCTTAAAAGCGGTTCAGGTATTGTCTGGAAAACCACAAGACCAACCAGCAACAGTCCCATTATATACACAACGCTGTGCTTCATTGTCTTTACAACCCTGTCACGGCTTCCCGCACCATAATTGTATGCTATAACCGGAATCACACCATTGTTAAAACCGAATGCCGGCATGAACACAAAGCTCTGTAATTTAAAGTATACACCGAAAACCGCTGTAGCAGTTGAAGAAAATGAAATAAGTATCACATTCATTCCATAATTCATTATGGAGCCTATGGCCTGCATGACTATTGAAGGAACACCTATTCCGTATATCATCCTTATAATGCTGCCACTTGGTCTGAATCCAAGCATATTGATATTAACTTCATGGTTTTTAAGCTGATTGATTGCAGCAGCCATAATTCCTGCCACAATCTGACCGATAACAGTCGCAACCGCCGCGCCTGTAACCCCAAGCTTAGGCATACCGAAAAGTCCGAAAATAAAAATCGGGTCAAGTATAATATTTATTATAGCTCCAACCCCCTGCGTGATCATGGTATACACTGTCTTTCCCGTAGCCTGCAGCATTCTCTCAAACATAAGCTGTGTAAAAATTCCAAATGAAAAACAGCAGACAACAACCATATAGTCCCTACCATAGGTTATAATCGACTCTATATCCGTCTGGCTTCTGTAAAACGGCTCCACAAGAAACAGACCTATGAGCAGAAATGCCGCATAGCTCAACACAACAAGGAACACAGCATTCTCCGCAATCCTGTTGACCCTGTCAAAGTCCTTCTCCCCGAGCGAACGCGCAAGAAGCGCATTGACTCCGACTGCCGTACCCGCACCGACCGCTATCATAAGGTTCTGTATCGGAAATGCCATGGATACAGCTGTGAGCGCATCCTCACTTATCTTCGCTACAAAAATACTGTCCACTATATTATAAAGTGCCTGTACAAGCATTGAAATCATTATCGGAAGCGACATTGATACAATCAGTCTGTCGATAGGCATTGTTCCCATCTTATTCTCTTTCATTATCCTTTATTCTCCTTCTTAGTTAATTGATTTATAAGCGTTTGTGAAACTCATTTTTGCCAATAAACAGTTGTTCAATTTTACCGGCACACTGCCGTACCTTTTGAACACCGTCGGTGTACCGGTAAAATTGTACAACGTCCGGTTGCAATACACTGAGTTTCGCAATTACATATTAAATTACCTGCACTTAGCCCATATACTTTTTGAAATACCGGTTAAGCTCAGAAGCATCGTCACAAGCTCTGCCGCCGGAAATGCAAGCCACACACCCGTCATTCCAAACACCGCTGACAATGCAAACGCGAATATGAGTATCGCAACAAACCCCCTCATTATCGAAGCGGTGAATGCCCATCTGACCGCCTCAACCGCACTGAGCGCCGATGTTCCCACGATATTGATACCGGCAAACAGAAATCCGATGAAATACAGTCTTATTCCCTCACGCGCATATGCCGCAAGCTCCGGATTCTTCTCACTGTTAAAAATAGAAGCAATCGGGTCGGACCATATATATATCGCAGCTATTATAAGCACGGCAAGCACAAGCGCCGTCTTAAAAGCAAGACCGACAACATATCTCACATCCTTCATCCTTCCCTTGCCGTAACATTCACTCACAAGCGGCTGCGAGCCCTGCGCTATTCCGTTAAAAAGTGCAACTGCGACAAGCGAGATATTGGCAACCACTCCATAGGCAGCCACCCCTATATTTCCGGCAAGCCCTAATATTATCATATTAAATGCCACCGTTATAACGCCCGAGGATATCTCCCCGACAAATGCGGACACACCGACCTGACATGAATATATAAGCTTTTTAATTGATAACCCAACCGGTTTAAATGATATACTGCACTTTTCGGATTTAAAATGAATACAGCATATCAGCACACCTATAATCGGCGAAAGAGCCGTTGCAAGTGCCGCACCGCTCATCGAAAGACCAAGTGGAAACATAAGCACATAATCGAACACCACATTAAAAAGGCTGCTGAACAATGTAGCCGCCATGGCTATTGAAGGATTTCCGTCATTTCTCACAAAAGCATTGCATATATAATTACACATAAAGAACGGCGCAAACATCATAAATATTCTTGTGTAATTTTTACCCGTATTGACTATGGTCTCATCACCGCCGAGCAGTGCTATAATCTTGTCCGGTATAAACGCCCCCGCCAGAACAAACACACTGCTTATGATTAACGCCCATGCTATCGCATGAAAAAAATATCCCCCGGCTGCCTTTTCATTTCTTCCCCGCTCAACGACATATCTTATCGCCGAACCAACTCCGATCATTGCCCCTATGGCAAAAATAAGATTATACAGTGGAAGGACCAGATTGAGCGCAGTTATTCCGTCTGCTCCCACCGCCTTTGATATGAAAAAGGTATCCGCAAGTATGTAAAATGACATTCCAAGCATTCCAAGCATATTCTGGGACACATATTTTATAAATCTCTTTAGCATCACAACAACTCCTACATCCTATATCCAACGCCTAGCTCGTTGATTATATAATTCTTCTTGCCCGGCTTATCGCCCAGCTTCTTTCGTATATTTGCCATGTTCACCTGAAGCTTTTTAATACTTCCTGTATCATTATAGCCCCATATTTCATGTATTATAAAATCATAGGTAAGCATCTTTCCAACATGCGCCGACAATAATGCCACAATGTTATACTCTGTCTGTGTAAGACGTATCTGCTCACCGCCGACGCTTACACTCCTGGCATCATAATCTATAGCGAGTCCCTCCATCTCGAATTTTCTTCCGGGAAACATGCCGTTCTCTGAGCGGTGCGATGCAACACGCAGAGCTGTCCTCACCCTGGCAAGAAACTCTTCCGAGCCAAACGGTTTAGTCACATAATCATTAGCTCCCATATTCAGAGCCTCAACCTTGTCCATCTCTCCACCCCTTGCAGAAAGGACAATTATAGGGGTAAGCGATGATTCCCTAACATGCTTTAACACATTAAGCCCATCCATATCCGGAAGTCCAAGGTCAAGAATGATAAGATCCGGTCTATGTGAATTGAAAAGCAGCATGGCGCTTCCCCCGGACAGTGCCGACACAACCTGATACCCCCCAACTTCAAGCAATGTACACACAAATTCATTAATATTCGGTTCATCTTCAACTACGAGTATCTTATACCTGTTACTTTTCATCTGCTTCCCTTTCCTCCAAATCCAATGTGATTCTGAAGCACGCTCCTCCTGTAGAACGGTTTACGGCAGCTATAGAGCCACCATGCGCCTTGACAATCGTCGCACACACCGACAGCCCTATTCCGGCATTACCCTTTCGTCCATCGGCAATCTCTGCCTGCCTTACATATCCGCCTGTAAAAATATTGGCAATAATCTCTTCAGGAATACCACATCCATTATCCTTAATCTCGAATACCACCTTACCATTTTTAACATATACCTCAAGCTGGAGCTTCGTCATCCCATCCGCATGTATAACGGCATTCTCTAAAATGTTCATAATCACCTGTTCCATGAGAATCGGATCCATCGGAACCATAATAAGCTCATCCGGTATCAGAAGCTCAACCTCCACATCCTGATAGTGCTTATGAAACTTGACAAGAACCGAATCGATAAGCTCATCAAGCGGCGTCGGCGTCTTTACTATCTTGACATTATCACCGTCTAATTTTGTAACCGAGAGCAGATTCTCCACCATGCGGCACAGCCACTGTGAATCTTCCTTAATGCCACTTAAAAGCTTACTCCGTTGTTCATCTGAAAATTCTGCTCCGTTTTCAAGAAGTGCCGAGCCTGCCCCATATATCGTGGTAAGCGGGGTGCGAAGGTCATGTGATACCGCTCTTAACAGATTGGCCCGCATCTTCTCCTTCTCACTCTCCGACTTTATCTGCTCCTGATACCTTACCTTGCTTGTAAGATAACATGTCACCAGCGTGATTGCAAGCATGATAAACACCGACACAACATTCTCCGGCATTGAAAGACTTATCCTGAAATACGGGAATGTAAATGCAAAATTGACAATAAACACGCTCGATATAGCACCCACAATACCATACACATATCCATCCGTATAAACTGATATAAGAAACACACATAGCACAAGTACCGACGGAATAAGAAAACCATTGTCAAGATAGTACTGCAGCAGCAGACATATCAAAAACCCGGCAAATAATGTTATCCCCGCCCTGATAATATTCTCTGCAATGCGCCATACTTTATTTTTCATTGCAACACTCCTGTCAACTCAAAAAGTGGGAGCCGCAAAGCTCCCTGTACACATATTCCAACAGAATAATATCAAAAAAAATAAAGGATTGCAATAATTTACTGCAATCCTTCAAGGCTTTTCAGACTTCCTCATTCATCTTTGCAAGCTTTGCCGCCTGGTCGGCAGCTATACATGCATCTATTATCTCCTGGATATCTCCGTCCATAATCTTATCAAGCTTGTACAGGGTAAGATTAATTCTGTGGTCGGTCACGCGTCCCTGTGGGAAATTGTAGGTTCTGATTTTCTCAGAGCGGTCTCCCGTACCAATCTGGCTTCTACGTGCATCCGCCTCAGCGTCATGCGCCTTCTGGCACTCCATCTCATAGAGCTTGGCTCTGAGTATTGCAAAAGCCTTATCCTTGTTCTGTATCTGCGACTTCTCTGTCTGGCTGTATACAACGATACCCGTAGGGTAATGTGTAAGACGAACCGCTGAATCGGTTGTATTGACACACTGACCACCATTTCCTGAGGCACGCATTACATCAATTCGGATATCCTTCTCATCAATATGGACATCGACCTCCTCAGCCTCAGGCATTACCGCAACGGAAGCTGTGGATGTATGGATACGTCCGCCGGACTCTGTCTCAGGCACTCTCTGTACACGGTGAACACCGCTCTCGTACTTGAGAATGGAGTATGCGCCCTGTCCCTTTACCATGAACTCTACTTCCTTCATTCCTCCGATTCCGGTCTCATCGGCATTGATCACCTCGACCTTCCATCTCTTAGTCTCAACATAGTGTGTGTACATGCGGAAAAGCTCCGCAGCAAAAAGAGCCGCCTCGTCACCGCCCGCACCGGCACGTATCTCCACTATGACGTTCTTGTCATCGTTAGGATCCTTAGGAAGAAGAAGAATCTTCATAGTGTGCTCAAGCTCCTCTATTCTCGCCTTCGCCTCATTGAGCTCCTCCTTCGCCATCTCGCGAAGCTCCTCATCGCTCTCTGTGTCAAGCATTTCAAGGCTGTCTGCAACAGTCTGCTGGCATGCCTTATATTCCTTATACGCGTCCACGAGCGGTGTGAGGTCGCTCTGCTCCTTCATGAGCTTCCTGAAACGTGTCTGGTTCTCTACTACTGAAGGATTGTTAAGCTCCGCTGTCAAATCCTCATATCTCATCAATAAATCATCTAACTTCTGAAACATATTTTTTCCTTTCCTTTGCTAAGTAAATTCACTCTGTAAGTCTGCCCTGTAATCTCACACTGCCGATTTACCCTGCCAATCAATTAGTTATGCTGTATACTACAAGCTCCGGCATTTATCAATGCTGCAATAACACATCAGAATGCGGTCAAGGTCTTTTCGCAGCCACAACCCTGTCCAGTCCGGCAAAATCCTTGATAACGGCAATGTCCGTATATCCCTTCTGCCTTAACATGTCACTCACCTCTAACGCCTGATCATATCCTATCTCATACATCAGTATGCCATTATTCTCAAGATACTCCCATGCCTTATCGGTAATCTCCCTGTAAAAGTACAGTCCGTCCGCTGTGCCGTCAAGTGCAAGCATCGGTTCATGCTCACGCACCTCCGGCTCAAGGTCTGCGATGACATCCGTCCGTATATATGGTGGATTTGACAAAATCATGCTGTATTTATTATCCACGTTCTCAAACAGATTACCTCTGATAAGCTTAACCTGTGCGCCAAGCCTTGACGCATTTATTCTGGCAACCTCAAGCGCCTTTTCGGAAATATCGACGGCATCAACCTCGACCGTACAGCCTTCATTCTTTAAAAGAAGATACGTACTCTGCGCTATACAGCCGGAGCCTGTGCACATATCAAGTATCCTGAAGTTCACATCGTGCTGTCTTTGCGAAAACATTATCCGTGCCCGCTTGATGGCTTCTGACACAAGTATCTCCGTATCCATGCGCGGTATAAGCACATTCTCATTCACATAGAAATCAAATCCCATAAACGGAGCCGTCTCTTCTATATATTGTACAGGCTCCCTTCCGGCTCTGCGTTTTAACTTTCCAAGATATTCTTCCGCCTTGTCATCAGGCACAACTGCATCTGAACGCATAAGATACTCAGTACGGTTAAGCCCCATGCACGCCGAAAATAACAGCCATGCATCCGTATCCGCCTCTGTAATTCCCGCAGCCCTAAGCTGCATACTGCCTTCTTTTAAAAGCTCTCTGTTGGTATATCCCACCGCTATGCCTCTTCCTTCTTAAGCTTCTCCACATACGTCCGCCAGTCAAACACCGCCTCAACTGAGGCTATCGCCACCTCTACCATCGAGGCATCCGGCTCTCTAGTGGTTAAATGCTGCAGCCATAATCCCGGTCTGCTCACAATATCCATGAATTTAGAATCGGAATTACCTGCAAGTCTTAATACCTCATAAGAAACACCTGCTATTACAGGCACAAGCAGAATACGCAGCACCAGTCTCAGCACAGGCGATTCAACTCTTATAAACATAAAGAACACAATGCTTATGCACATTACAATAAGCAGGAAGCTGGTTCCGCACCTTTTGTGCTCCTTAGAGCTTTTAAGCACGTTCTCAACCGTAAGCTCCATTCCGTGTTCTATACAGTTAATGCATTTATGCTCAGCGCCGTGATACATGTATACACGTTTTATATCGTTCATAAGCGAAATCAATTTCACGTATACAATAAAAAATACAAGTCTTACAATTCCTTCTATAATGATAACCGCAGTATCATTTTTGACGAATAGAGCAAATAAACGGGAAACATAATATGGCGCAATCATAAATACAGCCACCGCCATAACTATCGACAAAATAACCGTAAAGGTCATCATCGCCTTCTCTTCTTTTGCCTCCTGTTCCCTAGTCTTCTGCTTTTTCTTCTCTTTTGTCTCCGCATCGTCATCCGGTTCATCATCCTCATAAAAGCTTGCCGAGTAACTCAGTGTCGACATTCCGACAACCAGCGAATCAATAAAATTAACCACACCTCTTATAACCGGCCATCCCAAAAACCTGTGCTTCTCAGCCGGACTGCCACATTCCTTTACAACAACCTCTATCTCATTATCAGGCTTTCTCACTGCAACGGCGTACCTGTCCTTATTCTTCATCATTACGCCTTCGATAACAGCCTGACCGCCTATACCTGATGATTTCACAATTATCAGCCTCCACATCAAACGTAAAATCCACAATAGATTTTACGTCCCCATATATGGTATTACCGTGAGCACTCCGCAAGCCACCTGTTCTCCCATACATGTCACTAATATATCAAAATAATTTCCTTGTTATAGTAAAAAAGGTCGTGAACCGGTAAAGCTCTACCAATCCACAACCCTGTCTTCCTGAATTACTAGTTGTTCTGCACACCGTACTTCTTATTGAACTTATCAATACGTCCACGAGCTGCAGCTGCCTTCTGCTGGCCTGTATAGAATGAATGGCACTTGGAACAGATTTCAACGTGGATTGACTCCTTCGTTGACCCAGTTACAAATTCATTACCGCAGTTGCATACAACCTTGGCCTGGTAGTAATTTGGATGGATTCCTTCTCTCATTTTTTTCACCTCTTCGTTATATTCTTGTATCGAAATTCGGATAACCGATTTCTTTCCAATAAAACAGCTTGTTCATCATAGCATATTTATAATAAGAATGCAAGCGGTTTTTTTAGAATAATCTAACCTTTTTAACCTGTGAAACGAACTCCTGATTATTCTTTGTTCTTGTGAAGAGGTCGATGATTGATTCAGTAGCATCCTCGGCACGCGAACCATTGAGTGCCTTGCGCACATAATTCATTGCGTCAAGCTCTTCCTCTGTAAGAAGAAGATCTTCCCGTCTAGTTCCCGACTTGACTATATCTATTGCAGGGAAAATTCTCTTCTCGGAGAGCTTTCTGTCAAGCACAAGCTCCATATTACCTGTTCCCTTGAACTCCTCATACACGACGTCATCCATCTTGCTTCCTGTATCAATAAGAGCTGTGGCAAGTATTGTAAGGCTTCCGCCCTCTCTTATATTTCTCGCTGCTCCGAAAAATCTCTTAGGCATATGAAGTGCCGCCGGGTCAAGACCTCCGGAAAGTGTTCTTCCGCTAGGTGTACATACTATATTATAGGCTCTCGCAAGTCTGGTGATACTGTCAAGAAGTATAACCACATTCTGCTTCTGTTCAACAAGTCTCTTGGCTCTCTCAATAGTCATCTCAGATACTCTCTTGTGTCTCTCCGGCAGCTCATCGAATGTTGAGTATATAACCTCCACATTATCGCCTTCAATCGACTCCCTGATATCCGTGACTTCCTCAGGTCTTTCATCAATAAGAAGAATCATAAGATGCATGTCCTTATGGTTCTTAAGTATAGAGTTCGCAATCTGCTTAAGCAGTGTAGTCTTACCTGCCTTAGGCTGTGCGACAATCATTCCTCTCTGTCCCTTTCCGATAGGGCTTATAAGATCAACGATTCTCATTGCCACGCTGCTGTCCGGCAGTTCAAGGTGTATTCTCTCATTAGGGAATATAGGTGTAAGCTTCTCAAATGGTCTTCGCCTTGCAACCTCAGCTACGGAGAATCCATTCACTGTCTTGATATATAAAAGAGCACTGAACTTCTCCCCCTGATTCTTCACCCTCTTACATCCATGTATGATATCGCCGGTCTTAAGCCCGAATCTCTTAATCTGAACCGGAGCCACATATACATCGTTCTCACCCGGAAGAAAATTCTCACATCTTATGAAACCATATCCATCCTGCATAACCTCAAGAATACCATTTGCATCTCCGCTCTTGTCAACCATCTCCGGGTCATAATCCTGTCTGTACGGGTCATCATTCTTAGGCTGTGCATGTCTTACGGGACGTTCTTCATTGCTTCCCCGTTTCTCGGAAATTTCTCTTCTGCTATAGGATACCTTCTCCTCCGATACCTTCGGCGTATCTGTCTCTGCCTCGGAAGTCTCCTCGTCAGCTGCTTCAAGCTCCGATAATTTAACCAGAATATCAATCAGCTCTGCCTTCTTCATAGTGCTGTAATGCTTAACCTGCTTATCCTTTGCAATGTCCTTCAATACTGAAAGCGGCAGGGATTCTAATTTATCTCTCATATTCCATTCTCCTTTTACTGCATATACAATATAATAATGTACTCGTTGGGGGATGCATCGATGTAATAGAAACAATACCATATCTAAAACTTGTAGTAAGATAAGTATATCTTATACTACGAATATGCCATTGTAAAGTTTTTTTTTGTAGAATTTTCCACGTTTTTTCTCTTTTTATTGTTTAAAAATATTTTAATATATGTTAATATAGATATAATTGTTCAATGTCAGTGCACATCTGACTCTAATGATAACGGAGGTTTCTTACAATGACAAACAGTGAAAAAGCATTACAGCTTCATGAAGAATGGAAGGGCAAGCTTGAAACTACCCCAAAATGTAAAATAGCTACCCGCGAGGATTTAGCACTTGCATATACCCCTGGCGTTGCAGAACCATGTAAGGTTATTGCCAAGGACAAGGAAGCCGCTTACAAGTATACTATCAAGTCTAACACAGTGGCTGTTGTATCCGACGGAAGTGCGGTTCTCGGTCTTGGCAACATAGGTGCTTATGCAGCAATGCCT
Source organism: Eubacterium sp. (assembly GCA_003486385.1). GTDB lineage: Bacteria > Bacillota > Clostridia > Lachnospirales > Lachnospiraceae > CAG-882. The sequence continues at coordinate 39,505 of DNFT01000052.1, forward strand.
GTAATGGAGGGTAAGGCTGTCCTTTTTAAAGAATTCGGCGGCGTCAATGCTGTTCCTATCTGTCTTGACACACAGGATACAGAGGAGATAATCAAGACTGTTGTCAATATAGCTCCTGCCTTCGGCGGAATCAACCTTGAAGATATATCTGCTCCAAGATGCTTTGAGATAGAGGAGCGCCTTAAGAAGCTTCTCGATATACCTGTTTTCCACGATGACCAGCATGGTACAGCTATTGTCGTGCTTGCCGGAATAATCAATGCTCTGAAGGTGACAGGAAAAGCTAAGGAAGCCTGTCAGGTTGTTGTAAACGGTGCCGGCTCCGCAGGTGTGGCCATCACCAAGCTTCTACTTACATACGGCTTCAGGAATGTTATCATGTGTGATAAGTCAGGTATTCTTTCTGAGGATTCCGAAGGACTCAACTGGATGCAGAAGGAGATGGTCAAGGTTACCAACCTTTCCCATCGCCATGGACTTCTCGCCGATGCACTCAAGGGAGCTGATATTTTTGTAGGTGTATCCGCACCTAATATCGTAACTCCTGAGATGGTTTCTTCCATGAACAAGGATTCCATCCTGTTTGCAATGGCTAATCCTGTACCTGAGATTATGCCGGATGCCGCAAAGGCTGCCGGTGCGCGTGTTGTCGGTACAGGAAGAAGTGATTTCCCTAATCAGGTCAACAATGTTGTAGCCTTCCCGGGAATATTCAAGGGTGCTTTAGAAGGACGTGCCTCCCAGATTACAGAAGAAATGAAGCTTGCCGCAGCCAACGCAATCGCCGGTCTTGTGGCAGATGAGGATATCAACGAAAACAACATTCTTCCTGAAGCCTTTGACCCTCGCGTTGCAGAGGTTGTAAGCAGGGCTGTAAAGGATCACATCCACTGATATGTGCAATCCTCATAAGCCATTTTACTCTCTCAACCAATATTATAGAGACCGTTTTGGCGGCAAGGTTTACAAGCTGTCTTTAAATGGAGGCATGACCTGCCCGAACCGCGACGGCACCATAGACAATCGTGGATGTATTTTCTGCAGTGCCGGAGGTTCGGGTGATTTTGCCTCAACAGCAATGATTTTCACGAATGAATCAGGGCGTAATATTCCGGATATTCCTTGTCAGCTTGCACAGGCAAGGGAGAAGGTAGCAGCTAAGATAAATGTAAAGGATTTTGCAGGATATATTGCTTACTTTCAAGCATACACCAATACCTATGCAGATGTTTCATATTTAGAACAGCTTTTTTTGCAGGTTATAATGCAGAATGATATATTAGGATTGTCTATAGGAACCAGACCGGACTGTCTTGAACAGGAAAAAGTAGACCTTCTCTCCTCTCTGAACACAGAGAAGCCTATATTTGTCGAATTGGGCTTACAGACCATCCACGAGCGCACGGCACAGCTCATAAGACGAGGCTATCCTCTTTCTGTGTTTGAAGCTGCAGTGAGCAGACTTAAAGCTGCCGGTCTTCCTGTGATAGTCCACGTCATACTTGGACTTCCAGGCGAGACAAAAGAGGACATGCTCGCGACCTGCCGTTATCTTGGTGAGCTTGGAATAGATGGCATCAAGCTCCAGCTGCTCCACGTTCTTGAAGGAACCGACCTTGCGAAGCTGTATCTGAACGAAAAATCTGAAAATTGCAACAATTTTTCAATTATGAGTCTTGACGAATACGCCTCTCTTGTGGTATCTATTATTGAGCAATTACCGCCTGAGATGGTTATTCACCGCATCACCGGTGACGGTCCTAAGCGGATTTTACTTGCTCCTTCATGGAGCGGCGATAAAAAGAAGGTACTTAATACTATAATGAAGGAATTCGTCATGCGGAACACATGGCAGGGTAAAAAATATGGCAACTGACGCATCAACTCTATACAAATTGATAATTTTATATATGTTAGACCGCGTAAATTCGCCTATGACCAATGCGCAGATTTCCGAGTTTGTGCTCGAGAAGGGTTATACAACTTATTTCACCCTGCAGGAGGTTCTCAACACACTTATCTCAGATGGTTTTATAACTGAGGAAAGCTACCACAGCAGCACCCATTATACAATCACTGATTCCGGACGTGAGACAATCAATTTTTTTAAGTATAAGATATCCTCATCCATTGTATCGGACATCAATCTTTTCTTAAGTGATAATAAATATGAATTAAAAGAGGCAGTAAACAACATCTCTGAGTACTATAAAGCACCTAACGGAGATTACGCTGTCCACTGCCAGGTTAAGGAAAACGGTCACCCAATCATTGATTTAACCATCACCGTACCCGATGAGCAGCAGGCTGACGCGATGTGCGGCAGATGGAAGGATGCCAGTCCCGAAATATATGAGTACATCATGACTCATCTTCTATAATGTTCCAGATTTCATCTCTGCCCTGCTTTGTCTCGGCAGAGAAAGGAATCAGAATTTCTTCTTTTCCCATTCCAAGCGTCTCACGAACCAGCTTAACCTGCTTAGGTATCTGGCTTCTGTTTAGCTTATCCGCCTTTGTTGCAATCACAACAGGCGTAAATCCCTGATATTTTATCCAGTCATACATATTGACATCATTAGCCGACGGCTCATGTCGTATATCGACAAGAAGAAATACATGCTTGAGCATTTTTGAGGTATGAAGATACTTTTCTATCATCTTCCCCCACTTTTCGCGGGTTTCCATCGAAGTACGGGCATATCCATATCCCGGAAGATCCACAAGATAAACCTCATTATTTACATTGTAGAAATTGATTGTCTGTGTCTTGCCCGGCTCTGACGAAGTTCTTGCAAAGCTCTTTCTATTGACGAGCGCATTGATAAGCGATGATTTCCCCACATTCGACTTCCCGGCAAAAGCCACCTCAGGGCAGCTATTCTCCGGGAGCCTGCTTGTGATGCCACAGACTGTTTCCAGACTTAATGACTTAACGACCATGTACGTGTGCTCCTTTCAAGTATATTATTTTCTCTTACTAATCCTTTACAAGTGACTCGCGCTCCACCTGTGACATATCACTTACATATACCAGCTCCATGCCCTCAGTTATCTCCGCGTCAAGCTCCTCCACATCAGGCTGATTCTGTTCGGGTATGAGTACCTTTTTGATACCATATTGTTTCGCAGCAAGCAGCTTCTCCTTAATCCCGCCGATAGGCAGCACCCTTCCGCGGAGTGTTACTTCTCCTGTCATTGCCAGTCTGGCTCTTACCGGAATATTGCTGACTGCCGATAGAATTGCAACAGACATTGTTATACCGGCTGATGGTCCATCCTTTGGCACCGCTCCCTCAGGGATGTGTATATGTATATCATTTTTTCCAAAGAAATTCTCCTTGACACCATACTGTGAAGCCACAGAACGCACATAGCTGAGCGCTATTCTGGCAGACTCCTTCATCACATCTCCAAGGTTTCCTGTCAGAATCATCTCCCCCTTGCCCGGCATGGTTACAACCTCTATTGTGAGCGTATCCCCGCCTACACTTGTCCACGCAAGACCTGTCACGGTTCCAACCTGTGCTTTTTCCTCGGCATGGTCATCCTTAAATCTTGGTTTTCCAAGAAAATCCACAAGATTTTTTGCAGTCACTTTTACCTGTTTTCCTGCCTCATATTCACCTGCCAGCTTCTTTTTAGCCGTAACACGGCAAATCTGTGCAATCCTCCGCTCTAAATTTCTGACACCTGCCTCGCGTGTATAACCATGTATTATCGCTGCAAGAGCGGTTTTGTTGATATTCAGTTCTTTCTTACTCAATCCGTTTTTCTCAAGCTGCTTTTCTACAAGATGTTCCGAGGCTATGTGAAGCTTCTCATTCTCTGTGTAGCTGCTGAGCTCTATAATTTCCATTCTGTCATAGAGCGGCTTCGGTATCATTGATGCATCATTTGCCGTGGCAATAAACAACACCTGTGACAGATCAACCGGAACCTCCATATAATGATCGACAAAGTGTGAATTCTGAGCGCTGTCAAGCACCTCAAGAAGCGCCGAAGCCGTATCCCCTCTGCTGTCCTTTCCCGTCTTGTCAATCTCATCAAGAAGCAGCAACGGATTCTTAACTCCCGCCGACCTGATTCCCTCTATAATTCGTCCGGGCATTGCTCCGACATAAGTTCTTCTATGCCCCCTTATCTCCGCCTCATCGCGCACACCTCCGAGACATATACGAACATATTTTTTCCCAAGTGCTTCGGCTATAGAGGCTGCAATCGAGGTTTTGCCTGTTCCCGGCGGTCCCACAAGGCACACAACCGGTGAATCCTTTCCGCCGTTCAGCTGTCTGACCGCGAGAAATTCAAGCACTCTCTCCTTAACCTTATCCAGCCCATAGTGCTCCTTGTCAAGCACCCTCTTGGCATTCTTTATATCATTGTTGTCCTCAGACATATTATCCCACGGTATATCAAGCAGTGTTTCAATATAGCTCCTTATAACATTCGCCTCTGCGGAGCTTGCAGCCATGCTTCTGTAGCGTCCTATCTCTTTATTTATCTTCTGTTTAATCTCATCGGAAGCATTAAGGTTCTTCGTACGTTCAAGGAATTCTTCTATCTCCCCTTCACCCTCTTCACCCAGCTCTTCACGAATAACCCTCATCTGTTCACGAAGCACATACTCTTTCTGGTGCTTATCAATCCCGGCATGCACTTCTTCCATGAATTGCTTGCGGATTTTAGCTATATCAATCTCCCTATTGACTGCCTCCCGTATCTGGTTACACCGTTCTATGATGTCATCGCAATCGTACAGTGCAAGCTTTATACCGTTTTCAAAAGGGAATTCCGCAATGATACGGTATATAAGCTCCGATATATCATCTGCAGCCATGATTCTACCCATAATTTCTTTGTTAAGTCTGGGATTAATGGCAGCATAAGCTCTTGCAAGCTCCTTAAGCTCCCTCACATAGGCAGCCGTCAAAAGCTCATCCGTGCCCTCTGCATCCGATGTCTCAACATTTGCAAACATTATTTTCCCATCAAAATTATACGATAGACTTTTTCCCCTTTCCATTCCCCGCACCATAACGCGGAGCACACTCCCCGGAAGCTTCATTATCTGTTTAATTTCACAGACTGTACCTGTTTCCCTGAGCTGTTCTTCCCTGCCATCCTCCTGCTGTTCATCACCGGCATATCCCGTAATAAAAATCTTCTGGCCATGAAGCATGGCATATTCTACTGTCTCAATAAGGTTTTTCCTGTTTATATCAAAATGAATGACCATATATGGTAATATGGTCATTCCTTTGAGTGCAATAACAGGTAAACCCTTTATCACTTCATTCATGCAGTTTCCCCGTTTTTATTCTTTTTCGCAGCGCGGCTTACGGCTCCTGCAGATATTACATCTGTTCTGTATTCAAGCTCCGGAGGTGTTCCTTTTTCAACCGTATCCTTAGTTATTGTGCAGCATGCTATAGAGTCATCGGACGGAATTTCATACATAACATCCATCATGATATTCTCCATAATTGCGCGAAGTCCTCTTGCTCCTGTCTTTCTCTCGAAGCTTTTTTTAGCGATTGCCGCAACCGCCTCATCCGTCACCTTAAGCTCAACCTCGTCATAATGGAAGAGCTTACGATACTGCTTTATAAGCGCATTCTTAGGCTCAGTAAGGATTCTTACAAGTGCATTCTCATCAAGCAGCTCAAGAGAAACCGTGATAGGCACACGTCCGACGAACTCCGGTATAAGACCAAACTTCACTAAATCCTGCGGAAGCACCTGCTTTAAAAGCTCGCCAACATTCTTCTCATTCTTCTCAATAAGCTCTGCGCCAAATCCGATAGACGACTGTCCCATTCTTGCATCGATAATCTTCTCAAGTCCATCAAATGCACCGCCGCAAATAAACAATATGTTAGTTGTGTCAATCGGAATAAGCTCCTGCTGTGGGTGCTTACGTCCACCCTGAGGCGGTACAGACGCAACCGTTCCCTCAAGAATCTTTAAAAGAGCCTGCTGAACGCCCTCTCCGGATACATCTCTGGTAATTGAGACATTCTCGGACTTCTTGGTAATCTTATCTATCTCATCTATATATATTATTCCATGTTCAGCCCTGTCTATATCATAATCCGCTGCCTGTATAAGCTTTAAAAGAATGTTCTCAACATCTTCACCGACATATCCCGCTTCGGTGAGAGTAGTCGCATCTGCTATCGCAAATGGAACATTCAACAGCCTGGCAAGAGTCTGCGCAAGGAATGTCTTACCTGAACCTGTAGGTCCAAGCATAAGGATATTGCTCTTCTGAAGCTCAACGCCCTCATCCTCAGCATCCATGCTATCGCCCTTAGCCATAATTCTCTTATAATGGTTATACACTGCAACAGAAAGTACTTTCTTAGCCTCATCCTGTCCTATAACATACTCATCAAGGAATTCCTTTATCTGCCTTGGCTTCAAAAGGTTGATTCCATCAGAATTATCCTCAGCAATATCCTGAGAATCCATCTCTTCATTAACAATCTCCGAACATACACCGATACATTCGTCACATATATACACACCATTCCCAGGACCTGCAATCAACTTTCTGACCGCATCCTGTGGTTTTCCGCAGAAGGAACATCTAAGCCTTCCATCATCCTTGCGACCTGCCACCTCTTACCTCCTATATTAACAATATTACACACTCAGCTTATATTAACGCTTTAAATGATATGTGGAAGGAGATTCCCCCCTTCCACACCTGAAATCATTATCTGATTATTCTATCTGTCACACTTCTATGGCAAGAATACACTAGTTAATCTTCTCAACAACAGAATCTATAAGACCGTACTCAACCGCTTCCTGTGCTGTCATCCAATTATCTCTGTCGGTATCCTTTACAAGATCCTCATAGGACTTGCCTGTATTCTGTGCAAGGAGACGATTCATTCTCTCCTTGGTTCTGATAATATGTCTTGCAGCTATCTCAATCTCGGTAGCCTGTCCCTGTGCACCGCCAAGTGGCTGATGTATAAGAATCTCTGCATTAGGGAGAGCCTTTCTCTTACCCTTGGTTCCACCGGCAAGTAAGAATGCTCCCATACTTGCTGCCATTCCTACACAGATTGTAGAAACATCACACTTGATATACTGCATAGTATCATATATCGCCATACCTGCTGATATTGAACCACCCGGGCTGTTGATATATAAGCTTATATCCTTTGACGGATCCTCAGACTCAAGGAAAAGGAGCTGTGCCACAACCAAATTCGCTGATACATCATTAACTTCCTCACCAAGAAAAATAATTCTCTCCTTTAAAAGTCTTGAATAGATATCAAAGGATCTTTCTCCTCTGCTTGTCTGCTCGATTACTACTGGTACTAAACTCATAGTGTTCCTCCCCGATTATTACTGATAACTTATTTCTCTACTGCTTCAGCAGCGATAAGCTTAACTGCCTTCTGAACAGCGAGATCTTCCTTAATCTGGTTTCTCTCGTTGTCTGTCATCATATCCTTAAGCTCATCCTCTTTCATGTTGTACATGGAAGCCATGTTCTTGATCTCCTCTTCAACTTCCTCATCTGTAACAGTGAAATCCTCAGCCTTGGCGATAGCGTCAAGAACAAGACCATTCTTGATTCTCTTCTCAGCTTCCGGATAGATGCTCTCGATGAACTTATCAATCTCCATGCCCATCATCTTAACATACTGCTCAAGGCTGATACCCTGCTGCTTTAAGTTTCTGTCATAGCCATCTGCCATCTGAAGAGCCTGCTGCTTGATCATAGCCTCAGGAATCTCCATTGCAGCGTTAGCTACAACAGCCTCGATAGCCTCGTTCTCCTTCTTAACCTCAGCGTCCTTAGCCTTCTTCTTCTCAAGTGTTGCCTTTAAATCTGCCTTGTATTCATCAACAGTCTTGAACTCAGAGATATCCTGTACAAGCTCATCATTAAGCTCTGGAAGCTCCTTAGACTTAATCTCCTTAACTGTTACCTTAAATGTAGCCGGCTTGCCTGCAAGCTCTGCTGCATGATACTCCTCAGGGAATGTTACGTTAACCTCTGTCTCCTCACCGATCTTCTTGCCGATTAACTGCTCCTCGAATGTATCGATGAAAGAATGTGAGCCGATTGTAAGAGAATAGTTCTCACCCTTACCGCCTGCGAAAGGAACTCCGTTCATGAAGCCTTCAAAATCAATAACTGTATCATCCTTGTCCTGAACAGGTCTGTCCTCAACATTGATAATTCTTGCGTTCTGCTCCTGAACCTTCTTAATCTCTGCCTCGAGATCTTCATCAGTAACCTCTGTGCTTACCTTGGCAATCTCAACGCCCTTGTATGTTCCGAGAGTAACCTCAGGACGTACAGCAACTGTTGCAGTAAAGATGAAGTTCTTGCCTTCCTCGATCTGTGTTACATCAATCTCAGGCTGTGATACGATATCAAGACCGCTCTCAACTGCTGCTCTCTGATACTCCTTAGGAATGATCGCATTAGCTGCATCCTCATAAAAAATGCCGGCACCATACATCTTCTCGATCATCTGCTTAGGTACCTTACCCTTACGGAAACCAGGAACACTTATCTTATTCTTATTCTTCTCATAAGCAGCTTCCATTCCCTTAGCGAATTCTTCTGCATCAACCTCTATGGTCAGCTTAACCATGTTCTTTTCTAACTTGTCTACTGTAAAGCTCATTTAAAAAATCCTCCTTAAACTATTAACACGTATGTCAATCAATTATTCATTATATCATACGTCATCCGCAAAATCCAGCATAATTTTATGAAAACAGCTTGTTTTTTAGCCCTTTTGCCCTCTTTGTAAAATTCTTATGTGGATTTTAACGCAAAAAAATGGTATCATGCTATGGGACAGGTGTCAGACCCCGG
>DNFT01000025.1 GCA_003486385.1 Eubacterium sp.
ATAAACGCTGAAGGCATCTAAGCGTGAAGCCCCCCTCAAGATGAGATATCCCTGCTTAGGCAGTAAGACCCCTTGCAGACGACAAGGTAGATAGGTTGGAGGTGGAAGAGCGGCAACGCTTGCAGCTGACCAATACTAATAGGTCGAGGGCTTGACCAGAAATGGTTCAGGTTAAAATATCTGATAGTTTAATGTGTGGTTTTGAAGGAACATAGTTTGTTATTGACGAAGCTACCTAGATATGATATAGTATGAAGGTAGCTTTTATAAATACATAGGGGATTGGTCAAATGGTATGATAGGGGTCTCCAAAACCTTTGGCGGGAGTTCGATTCTCTCATCCCCTGCTTTGAATTTTAGCCTGTAGAGTCTTTAATAGAGATTTTACAGGTTTTTTGTATTTTTTCATGTACAATTCAGCACTTTGATTTGACAATAAAAAAATGATGTGATAAGATATGTACACGCGCAGAGACTGATGAATGGTCTGCGCGTTTTTGGTTTAAAAAATTATAAAATATCTATAAACAACAGGAGGAATTAGTATGTCCAGAGAAAAACAATCAATGGATGGAAACACTGCCGCAGCTCATGTAGCCTATGCCTACACGGAAGTAGCAGGAATATATCCGATAACTCCGTCAAGTCCTATGGCGGATATGGTTGACCAGTGGTCAGCGGCAGGAAGAAAGAACATTTTCGGAAATACAGTCAAGGTTACTGAGATGCAGTCTGAGGCGGGAGCTGCCGGAACGGTTCATGGTTCACTTGCAGCAGGAGCGCTTACCACAACATTTACAGCTTCACAGGGGCTTTTGCTTATGATACCGAATATGTATAAGATTGCAGCAGAGCAGCTTCCATGTGTATTCGATGTATCGGCAAGAACAGTTGCCACACAGGCACTCAATATTTTCGGCGACCACAGCGACGTGTATGCATGCCGCCAGACCGGATTTGCGATGCTTGCAGAGTCCAACCCACAGGAGGTTATGGATTTAAGCCCGGTTGCGCACCTTGCAGCCATAGAGGGAAAGGTTCCGTTTATCAATTTCTTTGATGGTTTCAGGACTTCACATGAGATTTCTAAGATTGAGAAGTGGGATTACGCAGATCTCAAGGAAATGTGCAACATGAAGGCTGTGGAGGAGTTCAGGGCACATGCACTCAATCCTGAACATCCGGCGATGAGAGGCTCACATGAGAACGGAGATGTGTTTTTCCAGCATAGAGAGGCATGTAACTCAGTATATGATGAGCTTCCTGCAGTTGTAGAGAAGTACATGAAGAAGGTTAATGACAAGCTCGGAACGAACTATGGCCTATTTAATTACTATGGTGCAGAGGATGCAGACAGAGTGATTATAGCTATGGGTTCTGTGTGCGATGTTGCCGAGGAGGTTATAGATTATCTTGATGCCATGGGACAGAAGGTTGGTCTTGTGAAGGTAAGACTCTATCGTCCATGGTCACCAAAGGCACTTTTGAAGGTGCTTCCAAAGAGTGTGAAAAAGATTGCTGTTCTTGACAGAACTAAGGAGCCGGGTTCACTCGGAGAGCCGCTCTACCTTGATGTAGCTGCTACTCTCAGAGAAGCAGGAATGAATGATGTTGTCATTACAGGAGGCCGTTACGGACTTGGTTCTAAGGATACACCTCCATCATCAATATTTGCTGTATATAAGGAACTTGAGAAGGATGAGCCTAAGTCAAGATTTACAATAGGCATTGTGGATGACGTGACGAATCTTTCACTTCCTGAGGTAAAGCCTGCTCCTATTACTGCTGCAAAGGGAACGGTTGAGTGTAAGTTCTGGGGTCTCGGCGGTGACGGAACAGTCGGTGCTAACAAGAACTCCATCAAGATTATAGGTGACCATACAGATAAGTACGTCCAGGCATATTTCCAGTATGACTCAAAGAAGACAGGCGGTATAACTATCAGCCATCTTCGTTTCGGTGATAAGCCAATCAAGAGTCCTTACTATATCAATCAGGCAGATTTTGTGGCATGTCATAATCCATCATACGTTACCAAGGGATATAAGATGGTTCAGGATGTTAAGCCGGGCGGAATTTTCCTTATCAACTGCCAGTGGACGGATGAAGAGCTTAATGAGCATATGCCTGCCGCTGCAAAGCAGTATATAGCAAAGAACAATATCAGACTCTACACAATCAACGCCATCGACAAGGCTATTGAGATTGGTATGGGTAAGAGAACAAACACAATTCTTCAGTCTGCATTTTTCAGACTTGCGAATGTCATGCCGATAGAGCAGGCAGTACAGTACATGAAGGAAGCAGCAAAAAAGTCCTATAGCAAGAAGGGTGACGCGGTTGTCGAGATGAACTACAAGGCAATAGATGCAGGTGTGAATGCACTACATGAGGTCAAGGTTCCTGCTGAGTGGGCTGAGGCAGTGGCAGAGAATAAGACTGCTGAGAGAACAGGACGTCCTGCTACCGTTAAGATGGTAAACGAGCTGCTTGACCCTATCGGTCTTATGGATGGTGACAGCCTTCCTGTATCCGCATTCAAGGATATCGCAGACGGACAGTTTGAGACTGGCGCCTCTGCTTATGAGAAGCGAGGTACGGCGGTCATGGTTCCTGAGTGGAGCCCGGAGGCATGTATACAGTGTAACAGTTGTGCATTCGTATGTTCACATGCCACAATAAGACCATTTATCTTAAATCAGTCTGAGGTAGCTGCAGCACCTGAGAACATCAAGCTCTCCGATGCAAAGCATGCCGCAGCGGACGGAATGAAGTTCACAATGTCGGTATCACCGCTTGACTGTATGGGCTGCGGTGAGTGTGTGACTGTGTGTCCTATGGCTGCAAAGGGAGCATTGAAGATGGTTCCTAGAGAGTCACAGGAGGCAGAGCAGCCGGTATTCAATTACCTTGTCGAGAATGTTGGCAAGAAGGAATTGAAGCCTGCGTTTACGGACAAGACACCTATCGGCTCACAGTACAACCAGCCGCTCCTCGAGTTCTCGGGAAGCTGCGCAGGCTGTGCTGAGACATCCTATGCAAGACTTATAACACAGCTTTTTGGTGAGCAGATGTATATATCCAATGCGACAGGCTGTTCATCAATCTGGGGAGGTCCGGCAGCTACATCGCCATATACGGTTAACAAGGATTCAAAGAAGGGTCCGGCTTGGGCTAATTCACTGTTCGAGGACAATGCGGAGCACGGCTTTGGTATGTATCTTGGACAGAAGACACTTAGAGAGCAGGCTGTGGAGAAGTTAAATGAGCTTGTGGCTTCGGACGCAGCTACAGATGAGCTTAGAAGCGCAGCAGATAAGTTCATTGAGACTAAGAATGACACCAAGCTCAACGCACCGGCAGCTCAGAAGCTTATAGAAGAGCTTGAGAAGCTTCCTGCGGACAATGAGCTTGTGCGTGGCATACTTGCAAAGAAGGATTATCTTGCAAAGAAGTCCGTATGGATATTCGGTGGTGATGGCTGGGCTTATGATATAGGCTTTGGCGGTCTTGACCATGTGCTTGCTTCAGGTGAAAATGTCAATGTTATGGTATTTGATACCGAGATGTACTCCAACACAGGCGGACAGGCTTCTAAGGCTTCCAACATCGGTGAGGTGTGCCAGTTCGCCGCAGCAGGTAAAGAGGTTGGAAAGAAATCCCTTGCAGAGATTGCCATGAGTTATGGTTATGTATATGTGGCTCAGATTGCACTCGGAGCTAATCCGGCACAGGCTGTGAAGGTTATAAGTGAGGCTGAGAGCTACAACGGACCGTCGCTTATCATCGGCTATGCACCTTGTGAGCTTCACGGAATTGCAAAGGGCGGCATGAACCATTGTCAGGACGAGATGAAGAAGGCGGTCAAGGCAGGTTACTGGAACCTCTTCTCATTCAACCCTGAGCTTAAGGCAGAGGGAAAGAATCCATTCACACTCACATCCAAGGAGGGTGATGGAACGTATCAGGAGTTCTTAAACAACGAGGCAAGATATACAAGACTTGTCAAGCCTTTCCCGGAGAGAGCGGAGAAGCTCTTTGCCGAGTCAGAGAAGGCGGCTAAGGAAAGATATGAACATCTCTTGAAGCTTGTTGAATTATATAAGTAATTACCTTATGACCTGCTGCTGCGCCATGCTGGTGCAGCAGCAGGTTTTGTATAATAGGAAATACCACCACTAAATAACTTTTGGCAGCCGGAATAGTGTATTTCTGTTAAAAAAAATATATTGATGCACTCATTTTTTATTGAAAATTTTGGAAAAAAGGAATAAAATATTTTATGCTTTACAGTAATCAATAAGAACCTGCTGATATACTATAAAGTAAAAAACAGGGGGAAAAATATATGGATAAAAACAAGATGGATAAAAAAGGATTAGGGCTTATGTTTGAGCTTCTATGCATTGTACTTGTTCCGGTCGTATTTGTGGGTGGATTTTGTTTATTGTCACTCAGGAATGTCGGTAAAAGAACATCAACGAAGGTGATGCTGCATGAGCTTGAAGCTATGGAGTACTCTGTTGAGTCAAGCCTTAAGCTGAGGGATGCGGGAGATTATTTTCTTAAAGATGGGGAATTGTATAAGGGTGAGTTTAACATAAGCAGGAATACTCAGATTTTTGATGAGCTTACCAGTGAGACTGATGTTGACATCAGTATCTACTATGGAGATACGGCGATATTTTCGACAATTAAGGATGGCAGTGGAAAGACGATTGCCGGAGGTAAGATAGATGATGTCGTATACAGTGCGGCAAAGTCCGGAAATGTATTTTTCAGAAGTTCAATGAATATTGGCGGTACTAATTATTTTGCATGGTATTCGCCGATTAAAAATTCGGATGGAAGCTTTGTGGGAGTTATCGGTGTTGCAATAGATTCAGAAACCGCAACATCCGCATATCAGAATATCATCAGATACAATATTATATTTATGCTTGTGCTTCTTCTTATAATTATAGTTGTCGCTGCTCTTCTTATCACAAGAATGTTAATAGGAATCAAGACAGCTATCAGCAATCTTGACGAGGTGGCGGAGGGTAATCTTGCTGTGCTCGTCCCGGACAAGCTTATGAGCCGGAAGAATGAGATTGGCAATATGGCGCGTTCCGTACATGCGCTTCTTGACGGACTTACAACGATTGTGCACGGAATACATCATTCAACAAAAGAGCTGAATTCATTTTCATCGAAGTTTAAGGGTAATTTTGATACAATAAGCTCATCAATTGCGAACATTGACACAGCTGTGGACGAGATTGCCAACGGTGCAACCAGTCAGGCGAATGAATCTCAGAAGGTAAGCGGGCAGGTTGAACAGATAGGACATTCGATAGATTTCATGAGCGAAAAAATATCTGAGCTTGCTGATAGTGCAGAGACCATGAAGGATAAGAATCTTGAAGCAGAGAAGAATCTTGATGCTCTTGTTGAGATAAGTAATAAGACTAAGGTATCTGTCGATGAGATACATAAGCAGACTATGGAGACAAACCAGTCGGCACTTGATATCCGCAGTGCGACCGACCTGATAGCTGATATTGCGAGCCAGACTAACCTTCTCTCACTCAATGCTTCAATTGAGGCAGCAAGAGCAGGTGAGAATGGAAGAGGCTTTGCGGTTGTAGCTGAGGAGATCCGTGTACTGGCAGACCAGTCCACAGAGTCGGCGGAGAAGATTAAGAACATTATTGAGAAGCTCATCGACAACTCAAATACAAGTGTACAGACCATGAAAAGCGTGGTTGAGGAGATTGCACATCAGAATGAGAAGATTGACAATACCCGAAACGTATTCGGTGTGTTAAAGACAGAGGTTGACAATGTTACATCATCCATCGAGGGACTTGCCGGTAAGGTCGAGGATCTGAATGGACTTAAGAACAGCGTCACTGAGAGTGTGGAGAGCCTTGCCGCTATTGCACAGGAGAACGCAGCCGGAACACAGGAGACTTCTGCCTCGATGGTTGAGCTGAGTCAGATTGTAAATGACTGCAATCAGGATACCTCAAAGCTTGTTGAGCTTGCTAAGGAGCTTCAGGAGAATATCGGTAAATTTAAACTGAGCGAGCAGCCTGAAAATCTGGAATAATTAACGAAAACCAGAGCATATACAGGAATACCGGAGCAGGGACAGTCAAGGCAGACATAGTTAAGCTTTGACTGTCCCTGCTTATTTTGGGTTCTTTGCCAATGCAGGAATCCGCTATTGCATACGAGGTCAAAAAAGGATAAAATATAGTTAACGTGGAGGTTAAAGCTAATGGTTACAGTGACACTCCGGCACTGCTTAAAAAGAATTATGAGGACTTCAAAGATTTTGTAGCTAATATGCAGTTATAGAAGAAAAATAATAAGATAAAATGAGAAGAGAGGTATGTTATGGAGAAGAGAAGATTTGATAAGCTTGGAATTGAGACATCCCTGCTTGGCTTTGGCTGTATGCGTTTTCCTTTAAAGGAAGATGGAAGCATTGATGAAGCACTTTCCGAAGAAATGCTAGATCTTGCGATGGCATCCGGAGTAAATTATTATGATACGGCATATCCTTATCACAATGGGGATAGTGAGCCTTTCCTTGGCAGGGTGCTTGATAAGTATGACAGAAGCTCATATTACCTTGCAACGAAGCTTCCGGTGTGGAAGCTTGAGAAGCCTGAGGACACCAGAAGGATATTCGAGGAGCAGCTTGAAAGACTTCACAAGGATTATGTGGATTTCTACCTGCTGCACGCACTCAACATGGACAGGTTTGAAAAGCTGCTGGAGCTTGGAGTCCTTGATGTCTGTGAAAAGCTTAAGGCTGAAGGAAGGATAAAGTATCTTGGTTTCTCATTCCATGATAATTATGAGGCATTTGAGAGAATAATTACATACAGGGACTGGGATTTCTGCCAGATACAGTACAACTACATGGATACGGATGAGCAGGCAGGCGACAGGGGGTATGAGCTTGCAAAGAGGCTTGGGGTTCCTATGGTTATAATGGAACCTGTAAAGGGTGGCTCGCTAGCAAGTCTTCCGGATGAGATTGCGATGAATTTCAAGGAATACAGGCCGAAGCAGTCGATAGCGTCATGGGCACTGCGCTGGGTTGGAACACATGACAACGTGAAGGTTATTCTGAGTGGTATGTCATCGATGGAACAGGTTCGTGACAATCTTGCCACATTTAAGAATTTTGTGCCGCTTAGCAGTGATGAACAGGCTCTGGTAGCTGATACGGCTTCATCGTTAAAGAGCAGAATTAAAAATGGCTGCACAGGCTGCCGTTACTGTATGCCGTGTCCGGCAGGAGTAAATATTCCAGGTAATTTTTCAATCTGGAATCACTACAGTATATATGGCAATAAGGAGCAGCTTAAGGTAAGCTGGAACAATCTTGCCGACAATGAGAAGGCGCACAATTGCGTGAAATGCGGAAAGTGTGAAAAGGTGTGCCCTCAGAAAATTACTATCCGTGATCATCTTGCCCTGTTACAGAAAGAGCTTGATGAGGCAGTGAAATAATGTGGAGATTTTTTGCGGCTGAGTATTCTTACTGTAAGGAGCTTGTTGATTTCTTCAGGCTCAAAAAGAGAATGTCTGAGCCGCATTTTCAGATTTTCACAGGTAATACTCAGGATGGTACAGATATAGAGCTTATTGTAACAGGTGTTTCGGGTGTGAAGGCTGCGATGGCAGCAGGATATGTGATGGCGGGAAAAAGCGTTGGTGATGATGACGTCTGCGTCTGCGTGGAGCCGTCCGTGAGCGTTAAGGCTTCGACTGTCAAAGAAAAATCTGCTATATGTGTGGAGATACATGACATGTCATCGGACAGATATTTTTATCCCGATATATGTCCTGTTCATGATTATGAGGAGTACAGCTCACATAGTGAGCTTTTTGCGGCATTGTATGAGAGCCTTGTATGTTTTTTTAAGCAGCATCAGCTTGTATTTTTTAAGTGTGCCGATGGGTGGAGTGGAAGCTTTGCTGATTTTATGAAAATTTTTCAGAAAAACAATTGCGGAAGACATCCGTTCCATCATGTGTATATTGAGCGCAAGCTGGCAGAAAATTATGATGTTGATAACGTGTTGAAGAAGCTTCCAGGCAGCAGAATCGTGTGGATTAATCACTATAAAGATGTATTTAACAGAAAGAATCAGAGCCTTGAAATTCAAAAAAAGTCCCCGGCATTGATACTTGCTAAGAAGGAAGGGCAGCTCATATATAGTGGTTCTAAAGAGTGCCAGGACTTTGGAAATGATAATTTTTATTATACTAGCTGTATGATGAATTGTCTTTTTGACTGTGAGTACTGTTATCTTCAGGGAATGTATCCTTCTGCGGATGTGGTTCTTTTTATGAATCTTGAGGATATTTTTAATGAAGTTGTGAGAATGCTCACTGTACATCCCGTATATCTGTGTGTATCGTATGATACGGATTTAATCGCATTGGAGAATATCACGGGATATTGCAGAAGGTGGATAGAGTTTTCGGAGGATAAGAAGGGGCTTACAATTGAACTTAGGACCAAGGCACAGCTCCCGGAGAACTTCTTTCTGAAGCTGGATAAAAAAGAATGTGAAAATATTATCTTTGCTTTCACTTTGTCAACGGACATGGTACAGTTATTGTATGAACATAACACGCCATCTGTCCGGTCGAGAATCGACTCTGCAAAAAGAGCCATACAAAAAGGACTGAATGTGAGACTATGTTTTGACCCGCTTCTCGTGGAAAATGACTTAGAAGGACAGAAGACAGCGTACCGAGAGCTGGTTGACAGGTTATTTGAATATGCTGATTCAGGTTCGGTGTATGATGTAAGCCTTGGTGAGTTCAGGGTACCATGTGATTATATGAAGCGTATGAGAAAGCGCAGACCGGGTTCCTCATTGTTAGCATATCCGTTCGAGATTGAGAACGGAAGCTTCTGCTGTGGTGAGGCAGGGGAGGAGCTTGCAGATTATGTTGAGGAATGTCTGGAAAGATACCTTCCTCAGGAAAAAATATATCGTTGGAGATAGTGACAGATGGAAAAGGCAATTGTTACAGGTGCGTCAAGCGGGATAGGAGCTGCAACGGCATCTGCTTTGTTAAAATCAGGATATGAGGTATATGGAATCGGAAGAGATTTCGCAGGACAGAGTGAGCTTTTAGAAGCACCACTGTTCCATGAAAGAATCTGTGATTTGAAAAAGCATGCGGATGTAAAAAAGGAAATAGAAGCTATCAGGTCAGAGGCAGGACAGATAAGTATTCTTGTCAACTGCGCGGGTGTGGGATATTTCGGACCGCATGAGCAGGTGAATCCGGATAAGATACATGAGATGGTTGCTGTCAATATAGAGGCACCGATGATTATTGCAGGGCTTTTGCTTCGCGATATGAAGAAAAATGGCGGAATCATCATAAATATTTCCTCCGTCACGGCAAAGAAGTCAAATACATACGGATGTGCTTATGGTGCAACGAAGGCGGCACTCACAAGCTTTGGAGAGAGTCTGTTTGATGAAGCGAGAAAGTATGGTGTGAAGGTTGTGAATATCCATCCGGATATGACACAGTCACAGTTTTACCGGAATGCAGATTTCACATCATGCGATGAGCCTGAGGCAAGACTGGCTCCGGAGGAGGTTGCACAGTGTGTTATGGGAGTTATTCACATGCGCGAGGGGGCGGTGGTCACGGATATTACTATTAAGCCTCAGAGACATGGAATAAAGAGAAAAGTAAATAAACAGAAATGAGGACATTATATGATACTTGATATGTTTAGCCTTAAAGGCAGGGTGGCTGTAGTAACAGGTGCGAATACAGGCTTGGGACAGGGAATGTGCATTGCACTTGCACAGGCAGGAGCGGACATAGTCGGAGTTGCAAGAAGGGATTGCGACGAAACTAAGACACTTGTGGAGGAGGCAGGCAGCAGCTTTTACCAGATTAAAGCGGATTTGTCGACCATGGAACCTGTTGAACAGATTATAAACGGTGCGGTGGAGCACTTTGGACATATAGATATTCTTGTCAATAATGCCGGAATAATTAAGAGAAATGATGCCATAGATTATACGGAGGAGGATTGGGATCCGGTTGTCTTTTTGAATCAGAAGTTCACATTCTTTCTGTGCCAGGCAGCAGCAAAGCAGTTCATTGCACAGAAAAGCGGCGGAAAAATAATCAATATCGCATCAATGCTTTCTTATCAAGGGGGAATCAGGGTTCCTTCATATACGGCAAGCAAGAGTGCTGTGTTAGGTCTTACAAGGGCTATGGCAAATGAATGGGCAAAGTACAATATCAATGTCAATGGAATAGCTCCGGGATATATGGCAACGAATAATACACAGGCACTAAGGAATGATGATGACAGAAGTGATGAGATACTGTCGCGTATCCCGGCAGGACGTTGGGGCACACCGGCTGACATGGCAGGTGCGGTTGTGTATCTTGCTTCGGCAGCATCGGATTATGTAAATGGATTTACGCTTGCTGTTGATGGAGGATGGCTTGCAAGATAGTGAAAAAATTGACAATATTACTATAAATATGGTAATATATTTTATAACGAATAAGAAACAGTTATTGATTTCTTATAGGGAATTATAATAATCTGGAGGCATATATGTTAAAAAAAGGCTTAATGCGCAAGGCAGCATTGATGATTACAGTGTCGGCAATGATGGTTACCGGATGTGGAAAGAAGGAGAATACAGACAGCACAGTGATTCCTTCAACGGAGAATACTGGGAACACACAGGAGTCAACATCATCAGCACAGGCTGGTGACAATAATTCACAGGAGGAGACATCGACTGCTGATGATGAGGTGGCACCTAAGACAGACCGCGTTGACAATGGATATCCTTCACTCGAAGCCGATACCAGCCTGATACCTAAGGGAGAGACGGTGAGAAGCTTTCTTACAGGAGAGTGGATAAATGATACTATCGCTTACAGAAGACCGATTGCAGTCATGTACAACAATATTCAGGCAGGACTTCCGCAGAGTGGAATCAGTAAGGCTGATGTGATTTTTGAAGGACAGTGTGAGGGCGGCGTTACACGTCTTATGGGCGTGTTCCAGAATTATGATGATGTCACATCAATCGGCTCCATAAGAAGCTGCCGCGACTATTATCCTTTCCTTGCGGCTGAGTATGATGCGGCATATTTCCATTTTGGACAGTCCGATTTCGCGCTTGAATTTCTGAGTGACCCGGAGCTTCGCACATTTAACGGCATGAACGGCGACTATAACTATGAAAGACGTTCAGACAGGGTTTCTCCGCATAATGTATTTACCACACCGGAGAATCTTGTCACCGCCATGGTGAATAAGAAGGTATCGACATATCTTGATGAGGATTATGTTGCACCGCTTAAGTTCAACAAATCGGCAGAGCCTATAGAGTATCCGGATGCAGACAAGTGTATCACACTCAGGACAGGATATGCGTACAATGACGCTTACTTTGTATATAATGAGGAGGATGGACTCTATTACCGTTATGAGTACGGACAGCCTCAGATAGATGAGATGACAGGTGAGCAGCTTGCTGTCAAGAACATTATCTTCAAGCTTGTTCCGGGAGAGCAGTATTGGAATGGTTCGCCGCTATATCTTCTTACAGGTAGTGGAATCGGTCTTTATGTGTCTAACGGAACCGCACAGTGGATTAAGTGGTCAAAAGAGGTTGATGGTGTGAATACCAACCTTGGCTGCAATTATACATACGGATATGGTCCTACACGTTACACCTGCTGGGATGATTCAGAACTCATAGTCAACCAGGGCAAGACATGGATATGTATCTACGAGCAGGAGAATCAGCCTAATATACAGATTTTAGATAAATAGATTTATAGAATTTACCGGAATACAGGAAAATAGTCTGCCATAAATTTATTCAAGCGTAGTCCGGTCCGGAAATTCGTTAAAAAAGAAATATGAGATAAAATAAAACCGCTTAATTTCCATGTATATACATGTATGGAAGTTAAGCGGTTTTATATTTTTGTTATAATTGCAGGCGGCGCATTTCGTAGAACTCACCCTTTAATGCCATAAGCTCATCGTAGCTTCCGTATTCAGTGCAGTGGCCATCGCGCATGACGGCTATCTTGTCTGCTCCCTTTATTGTTGAAAGCCTGTGAGCAACAATGAATGTGGTTCTGTCTTTGGTAAGGTTGTTGAGCGCTTCCTGAATTTCCTTCTCTGAGATACTGTCAAGCGCTGAGGTGGCTTCGTCCAGAATAATGATATCAGGGTCGCGCATAAGAGCACGCGCTATTGAGATTCGCTGTCTCTGTCCGCCGCTCAGCTTACCTCCGTGTTCGCCGACAACTGTGTCCAGACCATCAGGAAGCCCATCAATGAAGCTCCTCAGATTAGCTGCATCTATTACCTGATTGAGCTTCTGCTCAGATATTTTTTTGACTCCGTAGGTTATGTTGTCGCGTATTGTACCTGAGAAAAGAATGGATGTCTGCGGTACAACAGCTATATGCTGTCTGTAGGTCTGCAGGTTGATTGTATTCATATCAACTCCGTCGAGGAGCACACGCCCTGAATCGGGTTTGTTAAAGCCTATTACCATGTTGAGCACGGTGGATTTGCCGGCACCCGATTCACCAACAAGCGCAATTGTTTCACCTGCGGCTACATGAAGATTCAGGTGGTTTAATACAGGCTTGCTGCTGTCATAAGCAAAGCACAGATTCTCAAAATCAAATTCTCCGCGTACGGACTTAATTTTAGTCTTTCCTTTGTTATTTTCCACATCGTTTGCCAAAAGAACCTCGCCGACCGAGTTGACCGACTCAAGTCCCTTTGAAATGATAGGGAGAAGGTTGATAAAGCTTGAAATCTGGTTGACTATAGTTGAAAAGTATGTCTGGTACAGAGTTATGTCACCTACGGTTGTCTTGCCGTGGAAGGCGAGATAACCGGTAAAGCCAAGACACAGAATCTGGAATACCTGAAACACACACCAGCCTACAGCACCGAAGTTGGCTTGTACTATATCAAGGCGGTAGCCGCTCTTGGCAACGGAGCTTAACTGGTTTTCCATCTTGTCGATCTCTTCATCCTCAAGGGCATGTGCTCTTGTGACCGGGATCAGCTCAACCATCTCCATAACCTTGGCGGAGGTAGTCTCCATCTCCTTTCGGAAGTTGGAATTGGTGCGTTTTATCTGTTTTCTGAAGGCAACCATGGTAAGTGCTGCCACAGGACCGCAGATTACGAAGAATACAAGGACGGTGCGGCTTCTCATGCCTGTAACTGCGAATGCAACAATAAGGTTCAGCATAATGGTAAGGATGTTGGTAAAGAGCTGCTGGGAGAGAGTCTCGATGGCCTCGACATCCCTCATAATCTTGGATTGCAGGCGTCCGGACTGCATTTCCTTGTGGTAGGTGATAGATAGCTGCTGGAGCTTCCTGACAAGTGCTCCGCGAAGTCCTGCTTCCATATTTCGTATGGCAAGGCTTCTGAAATGCACATACAGGTAGTTGGCTGGCACATTGATAAGTACCAGTCCGATTTCTATGCTTATGTAAAATATGATTCCCGAAAGACCGGCGTCATCATAACCTGATGCTATGTTGATGACACCTGCCGTTGCGACAGGAAGATACCATACACAGGCATGCTTAAGCGCAAAAAATATACCGGAAAGGATTAGCTGTAAATAATGTCCTTTGTAGAGACTGAGCAGGATCTGAAGAGGCTTCTGCTCGTGTTTTCCGTAGCTGGCTATGAAGTTTTCCTCTGTTTTTGCAAGATTGTCTTCAATATCCAGTGATTTTTTTGTTAGAATATCTTTTTCCGACATTGTATTCTCCTCACTAAAATAAAATTTTTTCTGTGTTGAATATACTATATTTCAGTCGTGATAGCTACTATTTATTTTGCTTTTCAGGAAGAAAGTACTGTTTTTTTATTATTTATTGAAAGGGAAAAAAGCACGATTGAAAAAATATTTTATTTTTTTGATAATAAGTGTTGACATATTATAAAAACCATGTTAATTTATTAACAGAGTTAATGTTAAATAATTAACAAGGCGATGAATTACATGTCGCACCACTTATTCATTCAGGGAGGCTCTAGTGATGGAGAAAACGTATGAGATAGTTGATAGTGTTGAAAGCTTTGAGAAGAAGCTTGCAAGTGTAAGAGAGGCACAGAAGATTTTCGCTACTTACACACAGGAACAGGTAGATAAGATTTTCTTTGAGGCAGCTATGGCAGCTAACCAGGCAAGAATTCCTCTTGCTAAGATGGCAGTTGAAGAGACCGGCATGGGTGTGGTAGAAGATAAGGTTATAAAGAATCATTTTGCATCTGAGTACATTTACAATGCATATAGAGAGACTAAGACATGCGGAGTTCTCGAGGAGGACAAGGCATTCGGTACTAAGAAGATTGCTGAGCCAATCGGTGTAGTTGCGGCAGTTATTCCAACAACTAACCCTACATCAACAGCTATCTTTAAGACACTCATTTCATTAAAGACAAGAAACGGTATCATCATCAGCCCACATCCAAGAGCTAAGGGCAGCACAATAGCAGCAGCTAAGGTTGTACTTGAGGCAGCAGTCAAGGCAGGTGCTCCTGAGGGAATCATCGGATGGATTGATGTTCCAAGCCTTGAGCTTACCAACCTTCTTATGAAGGAGGCTGATATCATTCTTGCAACAGGTGGTCCGGGAATGGTTAAGGCTGCTTATTCAAGCGGTAAGCCGGCACTCGGTGTTGGTGCAGGTAACACACCAGCAATCATTGACGATACTGCTGATATCACACTTGCAGTTAACTCAATCATTCATTCTAAGACATTCGATAACGGTATGATCTGTGCTTCCGAGCAGTCAGTTATCGTTCTTGATAAGGTATATAAGCAGGTTAAGAAGGAGTTCGCAGACAGAGGCTGCTACTTCTTAAATGCTGCTGAGACAGAGAAGGTTAGAAAGACAATCATCATCAACGGCGCACTCAACGCTAAGATTGTCGGCCAGCCGGCTTATAAGATTGCTGAGCTTGCAGGTGTCACAGTTCCTGAGACTACCAAGATTATCATCGGCGAGGTTGAGAGCGTAGAGCTTTCAGAGGAGTTCGCACACGAGAAGCTTTCACCTGTACTTGCAATGTACAAGGCTAAGGATTTTGAGGACGCTGTATCTAAGGCAGAGCACCTGATTGCAGATGGTGGTTACGGTCATACATCTTCACTCTATGTCAATGTCGGCACAGAGCAGGCTAAGATAGATGAGTTCTCTGAAAGAATGAAGACCTGCCGTATCCTCATCAATACACCTTCATCACAGGGTGGTATCGGTGACCTTTACAACTTCAAGCTTACACCATCTCTCACACTTGGATGTGGTTCATGGGGCGGCAACTCAGTATCTGAGAACGTAGGAGTTAAGCATTTAATCAACATAAAGACTGTTGCTGAGAGGAGAGAGAACATGCTTTGGTTCAGAGCACCTGAGAAGGTATATATTAAGAAGGGCTGTCTTCCTGTTGCACTTCAGGAGCTTAAGACTGTAATGAATAAGAAGAAGGTATTTATCGTAACAGATAAGTTCCTCTATTCTAACGGATACACCAAGCATATCAC
This sequence comes from Eubacterium sp., assembly GCA_003486385.1. GTDB lineage: Bacteria > Bacillota > Clostridia > Lachnospirales > Lachnospiraceae > CAG-882. The sequence continues at coordinate 15,627 of DNFT01000025.1, forward strand.
AGATAAGCTTGACGAGCTTGGAATCAAGCACACAACCTTCTACGATGTAGCACCGGATCCATCACTTGCTTCAGCTACAGAGGGTGCGGAGGCTATGAGATCCTTCGAGCCGGATTGTATTATAGCAGTCGGCGGTGGTTCAGCAATGGACGCAGGTAAGATTATGTGGGTTATGTATGAGCACCCGGAGGTTAACTTCCTTGATATGGCAATGCGTTTCTGCGATATCCGTAAGCGTATTTATACATTCCCTAAGATGGGTGAGAAGGCATACTTCATCGCTGTTCCTACATCAGCAGGTACAGGTTCGGAGGTTACACCTTTCGCGGTTATCACAGACCAGAGAACAGGAGTTAAGTACCCACTTGCAGATTACGAGCTCCTTCCTAAGATGGCAATCGTTGATGCCGACATGATGATGGATGCTCCTAAGGGACTTACCTCTGCTTCCGGTATCGATGCTGTAACACATGCTCTTGAGGCTTACGCTTCAATGATGGCTACAGACTTCACAGATGGTCTTGCACTTCGTTCTCTTAAGATGATATTTGAGTATCTTCCAAGAGCTTACGACAATGGTCCTAACGATCCTGTTGCAAGAGAGAAGATGGGTAACGCAGCTACTATGGCAGGTATGGCATTCGCAAATGCATTCCTTGGCGTATGTCACTCAATGGCACATAAGCTTGGTGCTTTCCATCACCTTCCACACGGCGTTGCTAACGCTCTTCTTATCACAGATGTTATGAGATTCAACGCTGCTGAGGTTCCATCTAAGATGGGTACATTCCCTCAGTATGACCACCCTCATACACTTGCAAGATACGCTGAGGTTGCTGATTATCTCGGAGTTAAGGGCAAGAATGACCAGGAGAAGTTAGAAGGTCTTATCGATAAGATTGAGGCTCTCAAGGAGAGAGTTGGTATCAAGAAGACAATCAAGGATTACGGCGTAGATGAGAAGTACTTCCTTGACACACTTGATAACATGGTTGAGCAGGCATTCGATGACCAGTGTACAGGTGCTAACCCAAGATACCCACTTATGAAAGAAATTAAGGCTATGTACCTTAAGGCATACTACGGAAAGTAATCAATGCTGATACTGATGCTAAAGCAGTAGTATTTGATATGGCTTCCGGATTCGATAACCGGGTCCGGAAGCTTTTTTGTTAAAAATTTGTCCATACAATTCTAAAAATAAAATTAAGTTGTTGTAATAATTACAACAATGTGATATAATGAGTGCAAACAATAAGCAAGAAGGTTTTGTTTAATATTTTATTTCTAAGGTGTTACTAAAATTAATGCATGGAGGTATATACAATGAAACTTGACAATGTTATTGCAAAGCGTCCGACTAAGACTATTTATCGCGATGGGGACACAGTTATTAAGCTTTTTAATGAGGATTATTTAAAGTCAGATATCCTCAATGAGGCACTCAACCAGGCAAGGGTTGAGGAGACAGGATTACTCATTCCGAAGATTCTTGAGGTTACCAAGATTGATGGCAAGTGGGCTATCATCAGTGAGTACATAGAGGGAACAACCTTAGAGGAACTCATGAAGAAGAATCCTGAGAAGGAAGATGAGTACCTTGAGTTATTCGTAAATCTTCAGAGAGAGGTTCACTCTAAGAAGGCTCCGCTTCTTACCAAGCTTACAGACAAGATGATGCGTAAGATTGCAGAAGCAGATATCGATCCATCAACACGTTATGACCTTCACACAAGCCTTGAAGGAATGCATAAGCATGACAAGGTATGTCACGGTGATTTCAACCCAAGTAATATTATCATAACAGACGATGGCAAGGCATACATCATCGACTGGGCACATGCGACACAGGGTAATGCTTCGGCAGATGCTGCGAGAACATATCTTGTATTCGCACTTGCAGGACAGCAGAAGTTAGCTGATAAGTATCTCAACTTATTCTGCGAGAAGAGCGGTATCGGCAAGCAGTATGTACAGAAGTGGCTTCCAATCGTAGCAGCTTCACAGTCCGTTAAGGGCAAGCCTGAGGAGAGAGAGCTTCTTCTCAAGTGGGCAAGCGTTGTAGATTACGAATAATTGAGACATAGGATCAGACCCCTGTCCCATTGATGGGACAGGGGTCTGACACCGTGTCCCGGCAGAATGAATAGATGGTGAAAGGCAGCAGTCCCGATGAAGGTTTGGGCTGCTGTTTTTGCTTAGATGGCTGACTGTAGCTGTAGGAGTACATTATGGTGTGTGGAAAAACAGATGTGTTCAATATTTGATTAACGTCTGTTTATTATTATTGGATTGGTATGGATTATTATAGTACATTGTGATATTTTCTTAGTGAAGCATATTTCTAAAGTTTTTTTGATGTCTATTTTTCTTTTTACGCTTTTCTTCTTTTTCAGTTTTCTTGGTACAGTCATTTATAAAATCAAAAAGTTTTTGTGGTAGACCTTCGCTCAGACTTGGTGGGTATCCAGTTCTGACAGGATTCTGCATTCCATTATGTCTGATTTTTCAATAGAGGAAAAATCATTTATCATAACGAAGGAAAACAGAATAGATATGCAGAAGGGTTTTCAATGTTCTGCTTTTTCTACAGCATACGTCCTAAGGCATTTTGACAAGAAAGTCGATGGTGGTACTCTTTATTCAGTCATGCCTCACAAAATGAAAAGCGGATATGTTTATCCAAAAGGGTTATATGATATGTTGCGAAGCTATGGAATGAAAGTAAAATATTGTCGTGGCAATTTGAACACTTAAAAGGGGGATTTGCAAAAGGGAAATCCGGTTATCGTAATGATACGGGTACAAAAGGACAAGGATTGGCTGCATTATGTTCCGGTAGTCGGATTTGACGAGGAACATGTGTTTTTGGCGGAATCTCTGTCGAAATTGATAAATTGTAAGAAGGTCTTATATAACCGCCGGCTTAGAAATGAGGAGTTTTTACAACTTTGGAATACTGCTATGTTGAAACAGCCTTTTTATAAAAACACTTATTTTATTGTTAAGAATAAGTCGGAAACGGCTTTATAAAAATTAGAAAATTGGAGGTGTAACATGGCAGAGTTATTTCAATGTTTTTCGCATTTAATGAGCGAAAGGCTTATTATTAGAAAAATGATCAAATATGATATCGACTCTCTGAGTGAAATAACCAATAATGAAAATGAGTACCGATACATTCCGCTATTTTTATATAAAAAGAGTCGCGGTAATTTATTGGCAGCAATTAGAAACCTAGGTGGCAGGGACCTTGATAAAAACATTGACACCAAATGCGACACCACGTATAATATAGATAGGAGGTATTCAGAATGTCAAAATGGGATAAACTATTAACGAGAATATGTGCTTTATCAAAAGACCTCCGGTTTGATGAATTGCGTAAGGTATTGGAAAGCTATGGATATGTAATGAATGCCCCAAAGGGCGGAAGCAGTCATTACACGTTCAGAAAAGCCGGATGTCAACCAATTACGATACCGAAGCATGAACCCATCAAAAGAGTGTATGTAGAGATGGTAAAGCAGATTGTGGAAAGTGAGGCGGTGAATGATGAAAACGCTGAATGATTATTTTGCAATGAATTATCGTATGGAAATTGTAGAGGATAAGGATGAGGGTGGTTTTGTGGTTTCATTTCCGGAGCTTCCGGGATGTATTACCTGTGGAGAAACAATAGAATCCGCTGTCGCAAACGCTTTAGATGCTAAGAAAGCATGGTTAGAAGCTGCCATGGAAGATGGTATTGAAATCCATGAGCCGGACAGCTTAGAGGATTATTCTGGACAGTTTAAACTGAGAATCCCACGAAGTCTTCATCGTTCCCTTGCAGAACATTCTAAGAGGGAAGGTATCAGCATGAATCAGTATTGTGTATATCTTCTTTCCAGAAACGATGCAGTTTATTCAAAATAGCGTCTGCACACAGTATCAAAGGTATTGCAATTTGCAAGGATTTGTGTTAAAATAAACAGACTTGTAAGGGAGTAGTTAGCGTGAATACGTGGTAAGTCAACAGACTGATGTGGTGTGCAGGGGATGTATTGAATTATAATAACAACCTGCGCGGTAACATCTGGCTTATCTTAAATAACGAGACTTATGTATGGCTTGATTGTCATACATGAGTCTCGTTTTTTGCGTAAGTATATAAAATTATATAGCCTAAACAGCCTTTTTCGATAACAGGAAGGAATGTTTTGCAGATGTTTCGCTAAAGCATGTATTTACAAGGTAAGTCATATCTGCCCGGGTATGGAAAGCTGCTTACAGGTAACAATATATTACATATGTGAAGAATGGAGAGTTATGTATGGGTTTACTGGAGTTATTTATTTTGGCGGTGGGATTGTCGATGGACGCATTTGCGGTGTCCGTGTGTAAGGGACTTGCTATGAAGCAGATTACCTTTAAGAATGCGGCAATTGTTGGAGCATGGTTCGGTGGATTTCAGGCACTTATGCCTCTTATCGGATGGCTGCTTGGAAGCCGGTTCAAGTCATATATCACAGCTATTGACCACTGGATTGCATTTGTGCTTCTGTTGATCATCGGCGCGAACATGATTAAGGAGTCATTTGACAAGAGCGAGGAGAGCGCGAACGCGTCACTTGGATTTAAGATTATGCTCATGCTTGCGATAGCAACGAGCATTGATGCGCTTGCTGTAGGTGTTACATTTGCATTTCTTGATGTTAACATCTGGTGGGCTGTCATTTTTATAGGAAGTATTACTTTTACACTTTCAGCTATAGGTGTGAAGGTCGGAAGCGTGTTCGGTGTCAAGTATAAGTCGAAGGCGGAGCTTGCCGGAGGAATCATTCTTATACTTATAGGAACGAAGATATTGTTAGAGCACCTTGGAATTATATCGTTCTAATATATTATTCTAATGAAATAAAAATATAGTCGAAATATTCTGTATGATATATAAAGAAAAATGGCGTGTGAAAAATGGTAAATCCATAATTCACACGCCATTTATTATGTTTTTATGCTGAATATAAATGCAATTAACTGCTTAATGATTTTTATACCGGCTTATGCTGTTTTTAGTAACTAAGCTATCGATTACCGGTGTACTGCCAATCAGATATTCGCAGATGTTCATGTCAAATAATTAAGCGGTGACTGTTCTCATAACCTTAGACTTTTCAACAGCCTTCACAATCGTGATGGCTACGGCAATCTTTACAAGGTCAGGAAGGATGTAAGGTGTAACACACCATGCGAGTGCGCTTGAGATTCCAACGGCACTCTTGGTATTGGTGTATACAACGATAAACCATGCAGTTCCGAATGCGTAGCAGAGGATAAGTCCGATTACCATCGAGATGGCAAGAACGGGAATACTCTTTCCGAACTTCTTTGTTATAAGACCAACGGAAAGTGCGGTGAAGATAAAACCGATTATGTAGCCGCCCGTTGTTCCGAGAAGGACTCCGACACCGCCCTTCATTCCTGCGAATACAGGAAGTCCGACAATGCCGAGGAGACAATATACGATGATTGCTGTGAGTCCGTTTTTAAGACCAAGTATGCCTAGTGCGGTGAATACTGCGAAGGTCTGAAGGGTGAATGGTGCGAATGGTGTAGGCATAGGAATTGTAATCCATGCGCATACTGCTGTGAGTGCCACGAAAAGGGCGATAAGAGCAATTTCTTTGGTGGTGTAAATTGATTTTTTCATGATGTCCTCCATGTAGTTTTAATAATTGAAAAATTCATGCATGTTTCAGAGTATAAGCCTATAAAAACGAAATGTCAACCTAAAACTTGAACAAGGTTAACAATCGCAGCCCATAATAACGTAAAATGGACATTTAGCATGTAGACGAACAGAAAAAAATTGTGTATACTACATAAGGTCGATTTACAGTGAAGAATCAGAGAAGAATAATAGAAAAATGGAAAAGGGAAAAATATGAGTATACTGAATGTTGAACACTTAAGCCATGGTTTTGGTGACAGGGCGATTTTTAAGGATGTGTCCTTCAGACTTTTAAAGGGAGAGCACATAGGACTTATCGGTGCCAACGGCGAGGGAAAATCTACCTTTATGAGCATAATAACAGGAAAGCTCATGCCTGATGAAGGAAAGGTTGAATGGGCTAAGAATGTGAAGGTGGGATATCTTGACCAGCATGCGGTTCTCACAAAGGGAATGACTATAAGGGATGTCCTTAAGAGTGCCTTCGCGGATCTTTTCGCGATGGAAGAGAAGATGAACACAATATGCGATGCCATGGCTGCGGGAACGGCAGAGAACATGGACGAGATGATGGAGGAGCTCGGAGTTATCCAGGAGCTTCTGATGGCACATGATTTCTATATTATTGACTCGAAGGTAGACGAGGTCGGAAGGGCATTAGGGCTTGAGGACATCGGCATGGACAAGGATGTTACGGAGCTTTCAGGCGGACAGAGAACCAAGGTGCTCCTTGCGAAGCTTCTTCTTGCGAAGCCGGATATTCTCCTGCTTGATGAGCCTACGAACTATCTTGATGCCGTGCACATCGAATGGCTTAAGAGATACCTTCTTGAATATGAGAATGCATTTATCCTCATATCACATGACATTCCTTTTCTCAACAGTGTGGTCAATCTTATCTATCACATGGAGAATCAGGAGCTTAACAGATATGTGGGTGACTATGATAAGTTCATGGAAGTTTACGAGATGAAGAAGGCACAGCGCGAGGCGGCATATAACAGACAGCAGAAGGAAATCGCGGAGCTTGAGGATTTCGTTGCCAGAAACAAGGCGAGGGTTGCCACAAGAAATATGGCTATGTCGCGCCAGAAGAAGCTTGACAAGATGGATATAATTGAGAAGGCAGTGGAGAAGCCGAAGCCGGAATTTAATTTCCAGGAGGCGAGAACTCCGGGAAGATATATTATCCAGACAAAGGGGCTTGTTATCGGGTATGATGAGCCGCTTTCAAGACCTCTTGATTTTACGATGGAGCGAGGCGAGAAGGTCGTTCTTTTCGGTGCCAACGGTATCGGCAAGACGACTCTTTTAAAGAGTATACTTGGTCTTGTACCGGCGCTTTCGGGTGAGGTCGAGCTTGGAGATTATCTTGAGCTTGGATACTTTGAGCAGGAGATGGCTCCGGGCAACAGAAATACCTGCATTGAGGAAATCTGGAAGGAATTTCCGGGATATACCCAGTATCAGGTGCGTTCGGCGCTTGCAAAGTGCGGACTCACGACGAAGCATATCGAGAGTCAGGTGCAGGTTCTAAGCGGAGGTGAGCAGGCGAAGGTGAGACTCTGCAAGCTTATCAACCGCGCGTCAAATGTTCTGCTTCTTGACGAGCCGACTAACCATCTCGATGTCGACGCGAAGGAAGAGCTTAAGAGGGCGCTGGGGGAATACAAGGGAAGCATACTTCTCATCTGTCATGAGCCGGATTTCTATGACGGTCTTGCAACGAGGGTTGTCGACTGTTCGGAGTGGAGCTTAAGGGTATAAGCAGGAAGTACATGTTCAATGGATGATGGCAGGAAAGGAATATTTATGTCAGTAAAAAAGAATGCGCATAGCGGTGAACACGCGCATGCTGGTTATATGATGAAGGGCTGGAAGCTGAGGTTATTGAGACTGCTTGCCCTGCTTATCATAGTCTGTGTGGGAGCTGCTGCGTGCAGCAAGAAGGATAATGACACGGCACAGGAGCCGTTTACCGTGAAATTGGGAGTACTCCTAGATTTCAGCGGCGATAAAAAGGAAGAGTCCGAGGAGATGTACAGGGCTGTTTCACTGGCTGTCGATGAGATAAATGCTTCGGGTGGAGTACTCACTGAGGGTTATAGTATCGAGCTGATAAAAAAGGATGATGCCGGGGACTATATGAATTCTGTTGCGGGCTATTATCAGCTTGCACAGGAGGGCGCGTGTGCGGTGATAGGAACCAACAATTCAAAGGGAATGGAGGAGCTTGTAAAGGCAAGTGCCTCAGCTAATGTCCCGGTAATCACACCATCTGTGACGGATGATTCGATTGTTGCGGCGGCGGATTTTATATATCAATCGTGTTTTTCGGACAAATATATGACGGAAGCCATGGCTTCGTTTTTGGAAAGCGGGCTGGCGGCTTCAAATGATAATTTAAGTGTTGCGCTTGTGTGCCCGGCGGAAAATGAACGCTGCACGGCACTATATGAGGACATGGCAGCGGCGATAAGCAGCAGGAATATAAGCACGGTATATGCACATGAGCTTTCAGATTACACAGATGAGAAGCTTATCGAGCTGTTCGACGGTATTGTGAGTTCGCAGGCAGGCTATGTGTTCATACCGGCGGGAGTCGATGATATTGAAAAAATACTGTCTGCGGCAAAACAATGCGGCTATAGCGGAAGCTTTTTAGGGCTGCCGGAGTGGTATGGATACGATTCGGACACGCATGGGTATGATGTATATATCGCTATGAACATGGCAGCGGACAGGGATACGGATATGGTGGGAGCTTTTATAAAAAAGTTCGGAGCTGTTGTTTCGGATGGGGTAAGACCCGCGTATGATTCGGTATATTTTATCAGGGATGCCATTGAGAAGGGCTATCTTGCGACGGCTGCATCGATTGCACTCAAGCTTCCGTTTCTTGAAGGAAGTACACCGCTTGGTGATTATGTCATAGGTGCGTACGGAAATATAGAAAAGACAGTTGACATCATCCGTATGACGGGCGGGCAGAAAAAATATGTAACCACGCTTTTTGAATGAACCACTGTTTTAGGCTGGTACAGAGCTTGTACAAATCTGATTATATAGATAACGGGAACTAAAACGATAATATTCGGGAGAAAAAGAGTATGAAAAAATTACTTGTGTATTTAAAAACGTACAAAAAAGAGACTATTTTAGCTCCTCTTTTTAAGATGCTTGAGGCTTTATTTGAGCTTTTTGTACCGCTTGTAATTGCGGCTATTATTGATACTGGTATAGAGAATAAGGATGTACCGTATATCGTGAGAATGGCAATTGTTCTTGTAGTTCTTGCCATAGTAGGACTTACCTGTTCACTCACTGCACAGTATTTTTCGGCAAAGGCAGCTGTCGGATTTGCGGCAAAGCTGAAGTCGGCATTGTTTGCGCATATCGAAAGTCTTTCATTTAAGGAGATTGATACCTTAGGAACTTCGACACTTATAACAAGAATGACGAGCGACATCAATCAGGTTCAGTCGGGCGTCAATCTTGTGCTAAGATTATTCCTGCGCTCACCGTTTATTGTGTTCGGTGCTATGATTATGGCTTTTACGATAGATGTGAAGGCTGCACTTATATTCGTTGTGGCTATTCCTCTTCTTGCAATTGTAGTGTTCGGCATTATGCTTGTGAGCATTCCGTTATTTAAGAAGGTTCAGGGTGCGCTTGACAGCGTCCTTGGAATAACCAGACAGAACCTTACGGGTGTGCGTGTAATAAGGGCATTTAACAAGGAACAGAGCGAGATAGAGAATTTTGACGAGAAAAATGCAGTTCTCACCGGACTTCAGAAGTTCGTAGGAAAGATCTCAGCGCTTATGAATCCGGTGACCTTTATCATTGTAAATGGTGCGATAGCTGCACTCATCTGGGTTGGAGCACTCCGCGTTGATGCTGGTATTCTTTCACAGGGACAGGTTGTCGCCCTTGTAAACTATATGTCACAGATACTTGTCGAGCTTGTCAAGCTTGCAAACCTTATAATAACAGTTACCAAGGCTGTTGCGTGCGGTAACCGAATCCAGTCCGTATTCGAGATTAAGTCTTCCATGGAGGAGGGAAGCAGAAGGTACAGCGCTTCATCAGAGGATGGCTATTCAGTTGAGTTTAAGAATGTAAATCTCTGCTACAATGAGGGCGCCGATAGCTCACTTACCGGAATTGATTTCTCAGTCAGGAAAGGTGAGACAGTCGGCATTATCGGAGGTACAGGTTCAGGAAAAAGCTCACTTGTAGGACTTATCCCCAGATTCTACGATGCGACACAGGGACAGGTGCTTGTCGATGGTGTCAATGTAAATGAGTACAGCTTTGATGAGCTTAGAGAGCATGTTGGAATTGTAATGCAGAAGGCGGTTCTCTTTAAGGGAACAATACGTGAGAACCTTAAATGGGGCAAAAATGATGCCACTGACGAGGAGCTGTGGGCTGCAATCGACGTGGCGCAGGCGAGAGAATTCGTTGAGACCAAGGACGGCGGTCTCGACTTCGAGATAGCCCAGGGCGGAAAGAATCTTTCCGGCGGACAGAAGCAGCGTCTTACAATAGCGAGAGCGCTTGTAAGAAAGCCGGATATACTCATACTCGACGACAGTGCATCAGCTCTCGATTATGCTACCGATGCCAAGCTCCGCGCGGCTATAGCTGCACTTCCGGGAAACATGACGGTGTTCATAGTATCTCAGCGTACCGCTTCCATAATGCACGCTGACAAGATTATCGTTCTCGACGACGGAAAGATAGTCGGAATGGGAACACAGGAGGAGCTTCTTGAGAATTGCGAGGTATATAAAGAGATTTATAACTCGCAGTTTAAAACAACATCTACGCAGTAGATGTTGTTTTATGAGCAAGAAGCGAAGCGGATTGCGAATTACCCGAAACATCTACGCAGTAGATGTTGTTTTATGAGCAAGAAGCGGAGCGGATTGCGAATTACCCGAAACATCTACGCAGTAGATGTTGTTTTATGAGCAAGAAGCGGAGCGGATTGCGAATTACCCGTTTATGTGGAATATAGAACAACGAGGAGGCTTAAGAACATGGCTAAGGCAAGAAAATTAACCAACGAGGACAAGAGCACGCTTGGAAAAGTGCTCAGATATATCAGGAAATACTATGTTTTTCTTATTTTTTCAATAATGCTTGCAGCAGTGACGGTAGCATGTACACTGTATGTGCCTATACTTACAGGTAATGCCATTGACCTCATAATCGACAAGGGGCTTGTTGATTTTACAGGAATAACTGCAATAATTAAGACAATGATAGCGGTAATCCTTATCGGTGCACTTGCACAGTGGCTTATGAATGTGTGCAACAACAAGATTACCTACAATGTAATAAGGGATATCCGTACCGAGGCGATAAGAAAGCTTGAGATACTTCCGCTCAAGTATATTGACGGACATCCTTACGGTGATGTTGTAAGCCGTGTAATTGCGGATGTAGACCAGTTCGCAGATGGACTCCTGATGGGATTTACGCAGCTTTTTACAGGTGTCATAACGATACTTGGTACATTGGGCTTTATGCTCACAGTCAGTATTCCTATCACACTTGTTGTTGTGTGTGTGACTCCGCTCTCACTTTTCGTTGCGGCATATATTGCAAAAAACACATACACAATGTTTAAGAAGCAGTCTGAAACGAGGGGTGAGCAGACAGCAATCATAGATGAGATGGTAGGAAATCTAAAGGTTGTAAAGGCGTACAGTCAGGAGGCTGAGGTCAAGGAAAAGTTCGACGAGGTGAATGACAGACTTGAGAAGTGCTCCCTGAAGGCTATTTTCTTCTCATCCATAACCAACCCTTCGACAAGATTCGTAAATAGTGTTGTGTACATGCTTGTTGCACTTGTGGGCGCAATATTCGCAGTACATGGCAGAATCAGTGTCGGTAAGCTCTCCTGTATGCTCAGCTATGCTAACCAGTATACCAAGCCCTTCAATGAGATTTCAGGCGTTGTTACAGAGCTTCAGAATGCGCTCACCTGTGCGGGACGAGTTATGGAGCTTATAGAGGAGGAGCCTCAGGCTCCGGAGCCTGGAAATGCCGGGACAGTGAATGCGGATGGACATGTCGAGCTTGAGAAGGTGTACTTTTCGTATGTTCCTGAGCAGAAGCTTATTGAGAATTTTAACCTTTCTGTTAAGCCGGGACAGCGTATTGCTATTGTCGGACCTACAGGCTGTGGTAAGACAACACTTATCAATCTTCTCATGCGTTTTTATGATGTGAATTCAGGAAGCATTAAGGTTGCCGGCGATGACATAAGGGATGTCACAAGAGGAAGCCTTAGAAAATCCTACGGTATGGTGCTTCAGGACACATGGCTTAAGAACGGAACCATCAGGGAGAATCTCAAGATGGGTAAGCCGGATGCCACAGATGATGAGATGATTGCGGCAGCCAAGGCCTCACATGCACACAGCTTTATAAAGAGACTTCCGCAGGGCTATGATACAGTGCTGAACGAGGACGGAGGAAGCCTGTCACAGGGACAGAAGCAGCTTCTTTGTATCGCAAGAGTAATGCTGTGTCTGCCACCTATGCTCATACTTGATGAGGCTACCTCATCAATCGATACCAGAACGGAAATCAAGATTCAGGAAGCCTTCGCGCGCATGATGAAGGGCAGGACAAGCTTCATCGTAGCACACAGATTGTCAACGATCCGTGAGGCGGATGTCATCCTTGTAATGAAGGACGGACACATAATAGAGCAGGGTAACCACGATACCCTCCTTGCGAAGGGTGGATTCTATTCACAGCTATATAACAGCCAGTTCTAATTTTTGGGACAGGGGCTTGGGACATGGTGTCAGACCCCTGTCCCAAAACACTTTGTTTGGGACAGGGGTCTGACACCGGTGTCCCAGGAAACAGGAGAAAAGATATGACAGGAAAGAGAATTGTAGTAAAAGTAGGTACATCAACGCTGACCTATGCGACGGGGCATCTTAATATCAGGAGGGTCGAGAAGATAGTCAAGACGATTGCTGACCTTCAGAACGCGGGAAACCAGATGATACTGGTGTCAAGCGGTTCGATTGCACTTGGAATGAGTAAGATTGGGCTTAGGGAACGCCCGAAGGATACGCCGGGTAAGCAGGCATGTGCGGCTGTCGGACAGTGTGAGCTAATGGATATGTATGATAAGCAGTTTTCTGAGTACGGTGTTACGGTTGCACAGCTTCTGCTCACGAAGTATGTTCTTCTTGAGGACAGGAGAAGGAATGTCGAGAATGCCATGGCTAAGCTTATTGAGCTTGGTGTAATTCCGATAGTCAATGAGAATGATACGGTTGCGATAGATGAGCTTGAGCTCGAGGTAGGCGAGAATGACTCGCTTGCGGCGATAGTGGCGTCCGTGGCGAAGGCGGATACCCTTGTGATTATGTCCGACATAGACGGATTGTATGATAAGGATCCACATAAATACGAGGACGCGAAGCTTATCGAGGAGGTTCACGGAATAACCGATGAGATAAGGGCGCTCGCGGGAGGCGCAGGTTCCAAGCTCGGAACGGGTGGCATGGCGACAAAGCTAAAGGCGGCATCAATCACGAATGAGAACGGAATAGATATGGTGATAATTAACGGCGATAAGCCGGAGCTTCTGTATGAGGTGAGCGAGGACAAGAAGGCGGGGACGCGCTTTTTCGCGGGGTAAGAAAAATGCTGTTTGCTTCAATGAGTTTTTTGTGGATTTTTCTGCCAACGGTTCTGATTGTAAATATGCTTCTGTCCAAGGTGGCGGATGGAAGGCTTAGGTATACGCTTAAGAATGTGTGGCTTTTAATCGCAAGCCTCATATTCTATGCATGGGGTGGAATATATTATCTGCTCATCATGCTCTTTTCGATTGTGCTCAACTATACAGCAGGACGTCTGATGGAGAGGCGGCGCGCAAGGAGCATACTGTTGTTGGCAATAGTGTTAAATCTTGCGATGCTCTTTGTGTTTAAGTACTTTAATATGCTTGTGGTGGTGCTCGAGAATATGATTGGAATGTTCTCGGGAGCGATGGGCTGTGGGCAGGCATTTGGGGCAATGTTCTCCATGCAGCGGACGGGAGTGCTTGGAATTAAGGAGATTGTGCTCCCGATAGGTATATCTTTTTTCACCTTTCAGGCTATGTCCTACGTCATTGATGTGTACTCGGGAAGGGTGCAGGTTCAGAAAAATATCCTAAAATTTGCGCTGTATGTATCTTTCTTTCCTCAGCTTATCGCCGGGCCGATTGTCAAGTACAGCGGTGTGGCAAGGCAGATTGATATGAGAAAGGAGAGCGCACCGCTCTTCTTGTCGGGTCAGAGACGTTTTATATGCGGGCTTGCGAAGAAGGTGCTGCTCGCCAATACGTTTGCACTTACGGCTGACGCTGTCTGGGCTATGGAGCCTGAGCTGATGGGAAGCCTTACGGCATGGCTTGGGGCGCTCTCGTACACGATGCAGATTTACTATGATTTCTCGGGCTACTCGGACATGGCGATAGGGCTTGGCAGAATGTTCGGGTTCAGATTTAAGGAAAATTTCAATTATCCATACACATCGCTTTCGGTGCAGGAGTTCTGGCGCAGATGGCATATCTCGTTGTCGTCGTGGTTCAAGGAATATGTGTATTTTCCGCTCGGCGGCAGCAGGGAAGGTAGTGGAAAAACCTACAGAAATGTATTCATCGTGTTTCTGCTTACGGGAATATGGCACGGAGCTAATTTCACGTTCCTTGCGTGGGGACTGCTGTATGCGCTGTTACAGATTATCGAGAGGCTTTTTCTCGGAAAGCTGCTCGGCAGAAATCCGGTTAAGCCCGTTAACTGGGTGTACACCATGCTTGCGGTTATATTGGGCTGGGTTCTGTTCCGGTCGGACAATATAGTGTATGCTGGGAAGTACATAGCTGCGATGTTCGGCAGATACAATGGGAGTGCCGGCGCGGCAGCGGCGGGCTCGGGAGTGTACCTATGCCTCGGCTTTATGTCGATGGAGCTTATAATCGCATTCGCAGCCGCACTTGCCGGAATGGGCTTTGTCTCGAGGGCACTTGCAGGAGTGTATGACAGGGTGAGGAAGAAAGCCTGGTTCATGGCACTTGATATGTTTGTCATGCTCGGGCTGCTTACATTGTGCATCTTAAGAATAATAAGCGGAACCTACAATCCGTTTATTTATTTTAAGTTCTGATGGAAAAGTATTGTCATGGTATACAAAAATATCTTTGTTAAAATAAGAATTTCTACATTATTTACAAAATTTTTATATTTTCTGAAAATGAATTGACTTTTGATTTTGAAGTTGTATAATAAGCCACAACAAAACAAAATACGAACACATAAACGAAGGCGTTTATCCAATCAGGATAAGCGCCTTTTTCGCTGTCAGGGAAAAAGGCGGAATTAAAAAGCTTTGTGGAAAACATAAATATTTTGTTTTGTGAAGGAAAAAGAAAATGTAGAAGAGAAAAAGAAGGAGGACTGTGTATGAGAAGGAATATGTTAAAGAGATTAGGCTGTGCTGTACTTGCTGGAATTATGGTGATGGGTGTTACGGCATGCAGCAAGAAGGAAGCTTCGACAACATCGGCAGACGGAGTGAGACATATCGTGGTTGGCACAGGTAACGGAGCTGCTCCTTTCTGTTATCTGGATGAAAATGGTAATTCGGTAGGTTACGATATCGATGTTCTTAATGAACTCGATGCGAGACTTCCTCAGTATGAATTTGAAATTCAGGCGATGGACTTTTCGACGCTTATTGTTTCGATTGATTCAGGTTCAATCAATTTTCTTTCACATCAGCTTGTGCAGTCTGATGCAAGAAAGGAGAAGTATCTTTTCCCAAGCCAGTACTACTGCCTGTCACCTATGAGCCTTGCTGTCAAAGCTGATTCGGGAATAACAAGCATGGCGGATATGGCAGGAAAGACAATGGAGCAGAATCCAAGTGCCTACGAGTATCAGATGCTCATGGCATACAATGATGCACATCCGGGTCAGGAGCTTAATATTGTTGCTGTATCTGACCAGTCAACGGCAGACACATTTTTAAAGGTATCCAACGGACAGGTGGATGCATCGCTTACATACAAGGCAACCTTCGACAGCGTCGTTCCTGAGCTTGGAATTGACAATCTTACACTTACGGACGTTGTGATGTGCGAGGATACCTACCTTATGTTTCCTAAGACGGAGCAGCAGTTATGTGATGATATAGATGCTGTTTTAAAGGAAATGATTGCAGACGGAACACTCTCTAAGATTTCCGAAAAGTGGTACGGCGAGGATGTATTCGGTCTCTATGCAGATATGGTTTCAATCACGGCAAAGTAAGCGGTGGAAAGGAGTGGAGAATTATGGGACATAAATATGACTGGGCATCGATACCAAGCTATATCCCAAAGGTTATGAAGGCTTTTCCACTGACCATAGAGATACTTCTTCTGTCACTGCTCTTCTCTTTGATAATCGGTGCGCTGGTTGCGTTCGGCGCACTGAGCAAAAATAAGGTGGCAAGGGCGGTGACGAAGGGGTGGATATCCTTCATGCGGGGTATCCCGACACTTGTGCTTATATTTTTACTTTACCTTGGACTTCCGCAGCTTATGAATGCAATCGGGGTCAACATGAGCGGCATAAGCAAGACCACCTACATAGTTACGTGTCTTGCACTAAGCACATCGGCAAACATGGCTGAGATGATGAGGGCAGCGTATCTTTCCGTGAACAAGGGACAGAGGGAGGCAGCATACAGTGTCGGAATGAAACCGTTTACGGCATTCAGAAGGATTGTTTTTCCGCAGGCGTTAGGAGTAGCTATTCCGACGCTTGGAAACAACATCATAATGCTCTTTAAGGAGACCTCACTTGCATTCACAATCGGTGTCATAGATATTCTTGGAAGGGCAAGGGCGCTAAGCTCGGCAAGCTACGGAACCAACAGACTGGAAATTTATATAGCGACAGGGCTTATATTCTGGGCGGTGTGCTTTATCCTTGAGAAGCTTACAAAGCTTGTTGAGAAAATGTATACCAAGGGCAGAAAACAGGCGGCAAGCTAAAAAATAACGGGAAAGGGGGAACAGCGTATGATTATTAATTTCAGATTTATTGCAGAGTCAATCCCGAAGCTTCTCGGTGCCATACCTATAACACTTCTCATGGCTTTTGCATCGGCGGTTATAGGCTGGCTGCTCGGACTTGGAATTGCTCTTATAAGAAAAAATAAGGTTCCGGTGCTTTCACAGATATTTGCGGTGTATGTCTCGTTTCTGCGAGGTGTGCCGATGATAATTCTTTTGTACATATCCTATTATGCACTTCCGAATATCATCTACAGCTATGGTGTAAGCATTGGCAGGGAGATAAATGTCGATGCGGTGCCTGCAGTTGCTTATGCCATCATAGCTCTGGTGCTTGAGCAGTCGGCGTATGCGTCGGAGATATTCCGTTCATCACTCGCGGCGGTCGATGAGGGGCAGATGGAGGCAGCCTACAGTGTGGGAATGACAAAGACACAGGCACTTGTAAGGATTGTCCTTCCTCAGGCGATGGCGATAGCACTTCCTAACCTGAGCGGACTTTTCTTAGGGCTTGTGAAGGGAACCTCGCTTGCCTACTACGTCGGTGTTTACGAGATTACGGCTACGGCCAATCTCCTGGCGATGCCGGCACTCAACTTCATTGAGGCGTACATAATGACCACGATAATATATGAGCTTATCAGTTTTATCTTCAATAAGATATTCAGGACTGTGGAGAATAATCTGAAGAAGTTCAGAGCTGTGGCAGCTTGACGGTGCAGACAAAATACTGTGTTTAATTAAGCTCCGGAAAGAAATTTTTAGAAATATGTTTAACAAAATGGAGTTTCAGAAATCTGTTTAATAAAAAGGAGGTCGGCACTATGGCGGAGATGGTTGAACTTAAAAATATACAGAAGTCCTTCGGCAGCAATCACATATTAAAGGGTGTCAACATGAGCATCGGAAAAGGGGAGGTTGTGGTAATTCTCGGACCGTCCGGTTCAGGCAAGACAACACTTCTAAGGACAATAAATTTTCTTGATGCGGCTGATGAGGGAAGCATATCGGTGAGCGGCTTTGAGGTGGACGCAAAGAAACATTCAAAGTCACAGGTTATAGAATTGAGAAGAAAGACCGCGATGGTTTTTCAGAACTACAATCTTTTTGCGAACAAGACAATACTTGAGAATGTCATGGAGGGTCTTGTCACGGTAAAGAAATTCAAGAAATCCGATGCCGAGGCGATGAGCCGTGAAATATTGAAAAAAGTAGGGCTTGAGGAAAGATGCGATTTCTATCCGGCACAGCTTTCAGGAGGTCAGCAGCAGAGAGCCGGAATTGCGAGAGCGCTGATACTTGACCCGGACGTTATTCTTTTTGATGAGCCGACCTCGGCGCTCGACCCGGAGCTTGTGGGCGAGGTGTTAAACACAATCAAGGCGGTGGCACAGACAGGGATTACGATGATTGTAGTCACACATGAGATTGCATTTGCCAGGGAGGTCGCCTCGAGAGTTGTGTTCATGGAGGGCGGAGTCGTTGTCGAGGAGGGAAAGCCGGAGGAAATTCTGGTTGCGCCGAAACACCCGTCGACACAGAGATTTCTAAAGAGAATAACCAATCCGAATGCGGAGTAGAAGGGAAGGAAGGTGTAAGAGATGTCAGAATTATCAGCGGTTAATACAATATGGGTGCTGATAGGTGCGGCACTGGTTTTCTTCATGCAGGCGGGCTTTGCCATGGTGGAGGCGGGTTTTACAAGAGCCAAAAATTCAGGAAACATTATTATGAAAAATCTTCTCGATCTGGCAATAGGTACGGTAATATACTGGTTCGTAGGATTTGGAATAATGTTCGGGAGCGGAACAGTCATAGGAACACTTGATTTTTTCATAACGGGAAATTATGACAGTATTCTTCCAAACGGTGTATCAATATGGACCTATGTTATTTTCCAGACAGTGTTCTGTGCTACAAGTGCTACCATAGTGTCGGGAGCGATGGCAGAGAGAACGAAATTTTCCGCATACTGCATCTACAGCGCGGTGATTTCACTTATTATCTATCCGATGTCGGGGCACTGGATATGGGGCGGCGGCTGGCTGGCACAGCTTGGCTTCCATGATTTTGCAGGTTCGACTGCGGTACATATGGTTGGCGGTGTTGCGGCACTTGTGGGTGCTAAGATGCTCGGAGCGCGCATCGGCAAGTATGACAAGGACGGCAATTCCAAGGCGATACCGGGACACAATATCGTGATAGGTGCGCTCGGTGTGTTCATTCTCTGGTTCTGTTGGTTCGGTTTTAACGGCTGCTCCACGGTGAACATGGAGGGCGACAACATAGCACTCGCGGGGAAAATATTTATGAATACCAATCTGAGTGCGGCGGCTGCGAGTGTGACAACCATGATTTTTACATGGATAAGATACAAAAAACCGGACGTGTCAATGACGCTTAACGGAGCACTCGCCGGACTTGTAGGAATCACCGCAGGCTGCGATGTGGTAAGCCCGGCAGGGGCGGCGTTCATCGGTCTGGTGTGCGGTATTGCGATTGTGCTCGCAGTCGAGTTCATAGACAGAAGGTGCAGGATTGATGACCCGGTGGGCGCCATAAGCGTACATGGCGTATGTGGTATGATAGGTACCATCATGACAGGTCTTTTGTCGGAGCCGGAGGGCTTGTTCTACGGAAAGGGCTTTGGATTTTTCGGAGTCCAGCTTCTCGGCGTGATAACAGTTATGATATGGGTTATAATCACTTCGTTTATCCTGTTTAAAGTTGTAGATAAGACAGTGGGACTGCGCGTTTCAAGGCGTGAGGAGATTGAAGGACTTGACACAAATGAGCACGGACTCGGAAATGCATATGCGGACTTCCTTCCGAATGTTCAGGTAGACTCGCTTACAGGCGAATTTGCACAGGTCAGCGGTCTTGAAAAGCCAACAGACGTCCCGGTGGATGTGGCAATTCCAATCGCGGCTGCATCTGATTACAGGGCTGCTGACAGTAAGGGTGTGCTCACAAGAATTGATATTATATTAAAACAGTCCAAGTTCGAGGAGCTGAAGGATGCCATGAATGATATAGGCGTTACGGGTATGACGGTTACACAGGTTCTCGGCTGTGGTATCCAGAAGGGTGCAACAGAGTACTACAGAGGTGTGCCGGTAGATATACAGCTCCTTCCTAAGGTGAAGGTTGAGATAATTGTTGCCAAGGTTCCTGTCGAGACGGTCGTGTCAACAGCGAGAAAGGTTCTCTACACAGGACATATCGGTGATGGCAAGATATTTATCTATGATGTGAGAGACTGTGTGAGAGTGAGAACCGGCGAGACGGGATATGATGCGATGCAGGGCATAAATGAGGCGTAGGTTTGAGGTGAAAGGAGTAATGGCACTATGAAAGTTGTTGTGTGTCAGGGTGAGACGACCGGGTATCCGTCAAGAGATGAGCTCGTCGCCCTATGGAGAGAAGAAATCGGGAAAATACCGCAGGTTGATGAGCTTGTGGTGAGGGAAGGTTTTGATTACGAGAAGATGGAGGAGATAGCCGGGGACGCTGATGCGCTTATCGGTGTGTGGATAAAAGATGAGTTCTACACGGACGATTTTTTTGACAGGCACAAAAAGCTCAAGTATATCGCAACGACAGCCCACGGCTTCGGAAAAATTGATGCGCAGTGCGCCAAAAGACACGGGGTCACATTTACCAATACCGTATATGGGAACGTGACTATAGCGCAGTATGCGATGGCGCTTCTTATGAATATCTGCCATAGAATTGATGTGCTGAGCGATATGTACCGCGAAGCGTGCGACGAGCACAAAAATGTGATGATGGGAAGAAATCTTCCAAGGCAGATAAGACAGATTGAGCTGTATGAGAAAACAATCGGAATTATCGGACTTGGGGCAATCGGGCTGTGCATGGCTAAGATGGCAGCAGGCTTTGGAATGAAGGTTATAGCCTACAACCACCACAAAAAGACGGGTCCGGAGTATGATTTTATCGAGCAGGTTCCGCTTGATGAGCTCCTTGGCAGAGCCGATGTAATATCAATACATTGTCCATCGACTGACGAGACCAGAGGAATGATTGACAAGAATGTCATTGCTAAGATGAAGGATGGTGTAATCTTAATTAACACTGCGAGAGGCGACATCATTGTCGAGGACGATTTAGTCGAGGCGTTGAATTCAGGAAAGATATATGCGGCAGGGCTTGATGTCGTGTGCAATGAGCCGATTACCGGCAGGATACCGCTTATGGACTGCCCGAATGCGATTATAACGCCTCACATGGCATGGGCTCCTGCGGAGGCGCGCTACAGGACGGTGAGGATAGCGGCGGAAAATCTTAAAAACTGGATTGAAGGACATCCGACAAGCGTGATAAACGGAAAGGGCTGATGCTGATGGCGGTAAATGAGAGAACACTGAAAATGGGAAGTGCACCGATATTTCCACTGCTTGTCTCAATGGCGGTGCCGGGGCTTCTTGGAACCTTAACTACATATCTTTACCGCACGGTCGACCAGATATTTGTCGGAAATTTCGTTGGGCGCACGGCACTTGGAGGAATATCTGTGCTGGCGCCGTTCAACAATGTGATAATAGCTCTCTCGCTGTTCATCACGGTCGGCGGCACCTCTCTTTTAGCGCTCACTATGGGGCGCAGGGATTACGAGGAGGCCAACAAGCTCTTTACAAATATCATAATCCAGGCGATAGGAATGGCACTTATAGTGTCGGTGCTGTTCTTCATATTTGCTGAACCGTTCGTCGGAGTGTGCGGTGCAAAGATGGGGACAGAAACCTTCCGGTATGCGGTCATATATCTGAAGATTGTCACCTGCGGCCAGGTTTTTAACATGTTAAACCAGGGGCTCGCGGCGATAATCAGAACCGAGGGAGCGGCAAAGTACTCAATGTTTGCAAATATCGTTGGTGCGTTCTTTAACATAGTGCTCGATGCACTCCTGATAATCGTATTTAAAATGGGTGTCGCAGGAGCTGCCATCGCCACGATAGTGAGCCAGCTTATGGGGGCAGCGTTCAGTGCGGCGTTCTTCCTTACGGGAAAGAGCTCACTAAGATGGGCGGGCTTTGGCGTGGCCGATATAAAGCAGATGATCTATATAGCTAAGATGGGAATTGCACCATCCATATTTCAGATGCTGTCGTTGTTCACCAATATTCTTCTGAACAAATCACTTCAATATTACGGAGATTTAGATCCGGTGTATTCACTTATCGGCGGAGGTGAGCTGTGCATATCGGCGGTCGCAATTGTGAACACGGTTGACAATTTCATCGTCTCAATGACATCGGGAATTAATCAGGCGGTGTCGCCGCTGATAAGCTACAACTACGGGGCGAAAAATTATTCGAGAGTAAAGAAAGCGTCACTCTGTTCGCAGGCTATGGCAGGCGTGTTCGCGATAGTCATATGGTCGGCGATGATGCTTGCCCCTGAGTTCGTCTGCAGCCTGTTCGGAAAAGGAGATGAAGCTCTTATAAGCTATGGGGCGATGGCGATGAGAGCCTGCAAGATGTTCGCACTTTTCGGAGGCTTCCAGATGCTTGTGAGCATGTATTTCAGCTCGATAGGAAAGCCACAGGTTGCAACCTTCGTGTCAGTTTCCAGACATGGACTTTTTCTCATTCCGGCGATGCTTATAATGCCGCAGTTTATGGGACTTAAGGGTGTACTCTATGCTAACTCTGTCTCTGACGGCTGCTCGCTTATAGTGGTATTATTTATGTATTTACATGAGATGAGAAGATTATCAAGGCTTACGGACGGCGAGGAGATACCCGCAAAAAGGTTGATCAATATATCAAAAAAGAGTCTTACAGAATAGGGAGGATTAAATTTATGGACATTGAAAAATTAATGAGCGAGAGCGCAGCAAAGAAGCCTGCAAGCCGCAGGGCGAGCAATGTGACGGCAAATGTGGATTTTTCAAAACTTATCAGAATGGGATTTAACGAGCACCCTTATGGAATGTCACCTAAGGCTCTTGAGATTATGAAGGAGGAGACGGAAAAGTCCAACTTCTATGGGGATTTCGGGAAGGGGGCGCTAAAGAAAGCCATCGCGGATTTCTATGGTCTTGACTTTGCGAATGTGGCTGCCTCGGCAGGCTCAAGCCCGCTTATCGAGACGATAGGCTGTGCATTTTTAAATCCGGGTGACGAGGTGCTTATGTGCCCGACCTTTGCGGCATTTATAGACATGGCACAGATACGGCAGGCAGTTCCGGTTGTGGTTCCGTTAAATGAGGATAAGACCTATGACCTCGAAGGTCTTTACAAGGCGATAACCAAGAAAACGAAGATAATCGTTGTGTGTAATCCTAATAACCCGACAGGAACCTATGTTGGCAGGGAGAAGGTCATCGAGTTTATAAAGAAGGTTCCCGATGATGTGATTGTGCTGATGGATGAGGCATATCTTGAGTTTGCGACGGCGGAGGACTGTCAGAGCATGTATCCGCTCATAAAGGAGCTGCCTGATAAGCCGATTATAGTTCTAAAGACATTTTCAAAGTATTACGGCATGGCAGGTGTGCGTGTCGGCTATGCCCTCGCGGCGCCTGAGCTAATCGCTGCCATAGAGAAGTGTCCGAGTGCGATGATAAGCAAGGCAGGTCAGGCGGGAGCAATTGCGGCACTTGCCGATCAGCAGTATTATCAGGAGGTTAAGAAAAAGCTCGTCGAAGGAATGACCTACCTGGAGACGGAGATGGAGAAATTAGGCTGCAAGGTATATCACTCCCAGACGAACTTCATTCTGTTTGACCCTCACATAGACGCACAGCTTGTGCGGGCTAAGCTGATGGAAGCGGGAATAATGATATCCGCACCGGGAATATGCCGTGTGTCAGTCAGTACGATGGAAAATAACAGACTGTTTATCGAGACACTTAAAAATATTATGGGAAAATAGACAGGAGCATTGCCACAGAAGCGTTAGAACTCGTCGAGGAAGGACAGTCATGCGTTACGGAGCATATAGCTAATCCGTGGTAAATATATTTTAGAATAATATGCATTCAAAAGTGCCATTCACATCGTGAAGATATGTGAATGGCATTTTTGTTTTAGCAATAATTGATGATAACTTGACAGTTTTTAATAAGCTAATAAATCCATGCTGTTATAGAATAAAATCAGTATATTTTATTAAGGAGAAACAGCATGGCAAATCAGTTCGAGGGAAAGAAATACAGAAATATGTTTACGGAAGTAGGCATAAGAGAAAATGATATAGCACAGAGACTTGAGGACATCAAGGACTATTATTTTTATGGTGGGGATGATGAGAGGGTCTATTATCCGGTTGGTACGGATATGGGTTATATTTGTGATACCGGTAATAATGACGTAAGGACAGAGGGAATGTCATATGGAATGATGATATGTGTCCAGCTTGATATGAAAGAGGAATTTGACAGAATCTGGAAATGGGCTAAGACATATATGTGGATGAGTGAAGGGGAGAACGAGGGATATTTTGCATGGTCATGTGCGACGGACGGAAAGAAGAATGCCTATGGTCCCGCACCGGACGGTGAAGAGTTCTTTGCAATGGCACTGCTTTTTGCCTCACACCGCTGGGGGAACGGCGAGGGAATATTCAACTACGAGAAGGAAGCCTGCGATATACTTCATGCATGTATACATAAGGGTGAGAACGGAAGACCGGGTGAGCCTATGTGGAACAGAGAGAATCATCAGATACTTTTCGTTCCGGGGGTGGATTTTACCGACCCATCATATCACCTTCCACATTTTTATGAGCTGTTCGCATTGTGGGCTTATGAGGAGGACAGAGCTTTCTTTAAGGAGGCAGCTAAGGCAAGCCGTGAGTATCTTGTAAAGGCTTGTAATCCTGTCACCGGGTTTTCGGCGGAATATGCTGAGTTTGATGGCAGCCCTATGAGAAGAGGACTTCCGTGGACAAAGGACAGACATGACTGGTTTTTTAGTGATTCATACAGAACAGTCGCCAACATAGGTCTTGACTATGAGTGGTTCGGGATTGATGTAGGACAGTGCAGGGCGGCAGAGAATATACAGCGCTTCCTTGCGGAGGATGGCAGAAGGAACAGCTTTTCAATATATGAGGTCGATGGCTCTAAGGTAGGCTCGTATGCACTTCATCCTACCGGGCTTCCGGCTACGATAGCGCAGGGCTCTCTTGCTGTGAAGGACATTTCAATAAGCAGGGAGTGGATAGAGCGTTTTTACCACACCGAGCTAAGAAACGGAAGGTGGAGATATTATGACAATTGTCTGTATTTCTTCGCATTCTTAGCGCTCAGCGGAAATTACAGAATCTATTAAGAATGGAGAATAAAGATGGGAGTAGCAGCACCTAAGGACCCGGAAAAGAAGCGCATGGGGTTCTATATAATGAGAAATAAGGACATATTCGGTTCACCGGCTCAGTCGGGCGGTGGTGTCCAGTTTCTGTATCAGAGTGATGGAAGAATTGTGAACAGTGCCAAGCTTGTCGGCGGAATTGAAGATGATGGCATGCTTTCAATGCTTGTAAAAACAGAGGATTTTAAAAAGCTGGTGTACAGTATCGGTGTGACTGTTGAGATGGAAAAGCCTGAGGCGGTGGATTTCGTTTTCCAGATGTACGGAAAGACGGATCCTTATGTATCAGGAACCTCAATAAGAAAGACGGTAGTGGCAGACGGCATGGAGAATATTGTCAAGCTGAGTGATGTTGAGTGGTCTGCTGATGATGACATTATTGGACAGATAAGGTTCGAGATGAAGGAGGCAGGAAGGTTTGCCAAGGTTTCGGTCAGGCTCTATCTGAATGATGGTTATTCGGCACCTGAGATGCCGGAGGAGAATGATATTGATTTTGGGTCGGCAGAATACAAAAGGATGCTTGAAGCTTCACTGGTGAACCTTGGGGATACAAAAAGGCTTGAGAAGGCACTGTGTAAGGCAAGGGCAGGACAGGATGTAACGATTGCATTCATCGGCGGCTCCATAACACAGGGAGCAGGGGCAATTCCAATCAACACGGAGTGCTATGCATATAAGACCTACAAGGCATTTTGTGGCATGTTCGGTGATGGAGATAACATTCATTACATAAAGGCAGGAGTCGGGGGAACACCGTCCGAGCTTGGAATGATAAGATACGAGAGGGATGTCCTCAGGAATTTTACCGTGCAGCCGGATATAGTAGTTGTCGAGTTCGCAGTAAATGATGCGGGGGATGAAACGAACGGTGTATGCTATGAATCGCTTGTCCGAAAGATTCTTATGTCCGAAAATGAGCCGGCTGTAGTATTACTGTTTTCTGTATTTTCGGATGATTACAATCTTGAGGAGAGATTAAGACCGGTAGGTTTCAATTATAAGCTCCCTATGGTTAGTGTGAAGGAGTGCGTTGTACCGCAGTTTTATGAT
Source organism: Eubacterium sp. (assembly GCA_003486385.1). GTDB lineage: Bacteria > Bacillota > Clostridia > Lachnospirales > Lachnospiraceae > CAG-882. Next base: position 41,824 of record DNFT01000025.1, read on the forward strand.
GCGGCAAGAAGAATTATCACTAAGAATCAGTACTTCTATGATTGTTTTCATCCGACGAATGCCGGACATAAGGTTATGGCAGACTGTCTGGGCACACTTTTTGAAAAAGTGGACATTAAAGCGCAGAAGGCTCTTGAAACAGCAGGCGGGGATTTGAAGGAAGCACTTAAAGCTATCGGAGATACGGCCTTTGACAATGAGAGTATTGCACCACATTACGGAAATAGCTTCGAGAAGGTGGAACTCTTTGACAGGCAGAACCTTCCGACAATGGATATTGTGTGGAACTTTGACATGGGCGGCTTCAATCGTATTGATGATGAACTCCAGTGTGTTGAGATGGATATGGACATTGAAACGACACCGGAATTTCCATATAATTGGAAGTATGACAGAAGTGGACGCCCGATGGAATTTGATATAAGGTGCCGCTCACTCATTATGATTAACAAGGATTCAGCCTCAGCGGATGCCGGAAAGGCAGAGGTGTTCGTGGATGGGGAGAAGGTTCTTACAGCAGATCCGAGAAAGAATGGCTGGACACACTGCAATCCGCTTATCTGCTTTTCGGACAGGGGGCAGGCACTCTGCCATGTTGAGGTAAGGATGGCGGAAGGTGACGAGAACAAGGATTTTACAATTCTCGGCTTCGGAGTTGTGAGGTAAACATAGCCTGGGACGCGGTGTCAGACCCCTGTCCCAAA
>DNFT01000079.1 GCA_003486385.1 Eubacterium sp.
TCTGAGAGGACACAGCCTGAACGGTTTTATCATGGATTCGTGTTGGGACTGTTAGTTGAGCTGCGCGATATATATGAGGTAAAGTCCAACCGTGAGAGCGGATACGGAAGATATGATGTAATGCTTATCCCGAAGAACAATGATAAGAAATATAATGCCATAATCATAGAATTTAAGGTGTTCGATTCGTGCGATGAGAGCACGCTTGAAGATACAGCGAAGTCGGCACTCAGGCAGATAGAAGAGAAAAATTATGATGCGGAGCTGATTCTTTTGGGTATTCCGAAAGAAAGAATAAGACATTATGGATTTGCCTTTGAAGGAAAAAAGGTACTCATAATTGAATAATTATTAAAAATGTAACGGGTAAAAACAATCAGCTATTTTTACCCGTTTTTGCTTGAACGCAGAATAAGCAATCCCCCGCTTTACTGGGAGCGGAGAAAGGCATACAGATGATAAATGTAGAATTGAATGATGTGCTTGATGTGGTTTTGAACATACCGAATGCATTATGCACATTTTATTTTCAGTCCAAAGCGTGCAATATAAAGTATAAAAAGACATATATGATTGTTCTTTTTTTTGTAATATCTGCTCTTACTTTTTTGCAGAATATAGAGGTTATGAGTCAGGAAGTGCATGTTATTATGTCATGCGTTGTAATTTTGTTTGGAACTCAGTTATTCGTTACAGAAAAGCGATTTGCAGCACTACAGTTCTGTGTTCTTTTGTATCTGACACTTGTGTTATGTGAAGCAATGTCATATATTGTATGCTTTGTCATGTTCGGTGAATCTATTCTCATTATGATAAATGAAATCAGAAAGATGATTTATATAAAGCTTTATTTTGCCATCGTGAGCTTTGTTGCAGAATATGGTGTATATAGGTTGTGGCTGGGGAGAGGCAGAAAAATTACAGGAAATTTCAATAAGAGCTTTTTGATAATTTTACCAACCGAATTAATTCTTGCATGGAGTGCTTTGGGTATTACTATTTCGGAACCGCAGAACAGCAATGCGGCAGTTATTCTTGTCATCAGCATTATTTTTTCAATTATGTTCAATATTTTGCAGTTCATAATCGGCGAGCAGGACATAAGAAAGCAGAGTGAGCTTGTAAAAGCGAACATCTTAAGGGAACAGCTCGCAAATCAGAACAGCAGAAAAAGTGAACTTGAGGAGCATATTAATAAGGCGAATGAAGCAAAGGCATATATACTTGAGAATGTCGATAAGACCGCGGCTCTGCTTGTCAGCCGTCAGGGAGAAGCAGCGCATGAGCAGCTTCAGGGAATAGTTGATGCGATTGCAGTAAAATATATGTACAGCAACAACAAGATTGCCGATGCACTGCTCTCTGACAAGGCGAAGCTGTGTGAGGAGTATGGAATAGAACTGAAATGCCACCTTGATTTCCCTGCTAACATGCCGATTGATAATGCGAGATTGTGCATTATTCTGTCGAACCTTATTGACAATGCGATAAGGGCATGCCGTGAATTAACGGAAGGCAGCACAGCGGAACATAAGCCGTTCATATCGCTGAAGATTAATGAGCAGTTCGGTTACCTTGTAATAAGACAGGAGAACAGCTTTAACGGAATTGTGGAGAACAGAAGGAGCGGAGCATTCTCAGAGCACGGACTCGGACTGGAAATTATAAAAAGTATAGCGGATGAGCTTAAGGGTGAGCTGGTCACTAAGCATGATGATAAGGTGTTCGTGACCTCGGTGGGTGTGCCGCTCATGTAAAATATTGATGCCATATTTATGCTTGCAGCTTCAAATGTGTTGCTAAAGATGATACATTGTGATAATATATATATATTATCTTTGTCGCAGGCGTATATAATATGCGATATCATAAAGTATCAATTTCATATACTATGTCAATATATGGAGGTTGGAGATATGGGGTATAATATAAGTATAGGAAATCAAGGTTTTAATGATATAAGAGAGAGTCAGAGCTTTTATATTGATAAGACGGCATTTATAAAAGAATGGTGGGATTCGAGGGATATAGTGACACTCATAACCCGCCCGCGCCGTTTCGGCAAGACACTCAACATGAGCATGCTCAACTGCTTTTTTTCTAACGGGTATGCGGACAGAGGAGACTTATTTGAGGGACTGTCTGTATGGGAGGATGAGAGATATAGGCAGATACAGGGGACTTATCCTGTGATATTTTTAAGCTTTGCGGATGTGAAGGCGGACAACCTAAAGGACGCAAAGCAGCAGGTTAAGATGAAAATTGAGGAGCTGTATAGGAATAATCGTAATCTGCTGGACAGTGAGATATTTGATGATGATGAGAAGCTTGAATTCAGACAGACGAATATGAGGATGGATGATGCCGTATGTGCTATGAGCGTGAAACAATTGTGCAATTATATGAGCAGGTATTACCGGAAGAAGGTAATTGTACTTCTTGATGAGTACGATACCCCGATGCAGGAGGCATACATCCACGGCTATTGGGAGGAATTTACGTCTTTCATGAGAAGTTTTTTCAATTCGACCTTTAAGACCAATCCATATCTTGAGCGTGCAGTGATGACGGGGATTACGAGGGTGTCGAAGGAGTCAATATTCTCTGATTTGAATAATCTGGCGGTGGTTACGACAACATCGGAAAGATACAGCACATGCTTCGGATTTACAGAGGAGGAGGTCTTTAAGGCGCTTGATGATATGGATCTTGGAGAACATAAGCAAGATGTGAAAAAGTGGTATGATGGATTTGTTTTCGGAGCACATAGGGATATATATAATCCGTGGTCAATTACCAACTTCTTAAAGGAAAAGAAGTTAAGACCGTACTGGGCATCAACGAGTTCTAACGGACTTGTAAGCCGTCTGATTCAGACCGCGGCTTCCGAAGTGAAACAGATGATGGAGGATTTGATAAGCGGCAAGGATATAGTGGTTAATTTTGATGAGCAGATAGTATTTGGACAGCTTGATACCGATGAGAGTGCTATATGGAGCCTTCTTATGGCGAGCGGTTACCTGAAGCCAGATACAGTTGAGTACAGGGGAGAACTCATGGAACCGTGGTATCACTTGTCGATAACGAACCTTGAGACAAGGAGCATGTTTTACAGCATGTTCAAGGGATGGTTTAAAGCGTCAGCGTCTAATTACAATGCTTTTGTTGGTGCGTTGCTAAAAGGAAGCCTGAAAGAAATGAATGGGTATATGAATGATGTGGCATTATCAACCTTCAGCAACTTTGACACCGGAAAACATCCTTCTGAGAGGACACAGCCTGAACG
>DNFT01000112.1:0-39086 GCA_003486385.1 Eubacterium sp.
ATAAATATAATACGTTATACATGCTAAGCTTATAGCACATGTTTTGACCCAGACATCTAATTATATCACTAATGTATTTTTTTGTCTTGGAAATTTATTAAATATGTAAAATAAGCTGTATATAAAAATTCGGTGTTTTACAATAACAACATACTTTCTTGCATATTGTACAATCCTCTTAACTATGATAAAATATCCGCTGTGTAAACATTATGTATATCACAGGATAAGGGGGAATATTTATGAGAGAGCTATTATATGGCATTACGGAGATGATTGCCAGAATACATAATTACATAATGCATGTGAATGACCGGTTTGAATATGATTTTTCGGACAAGGATTTACATTTTCTGGTCATAGGAATACTGGGCATGCTGATGATTTTTGTTGTGTATCCGCTGTTTAAGTGGCTTGCCAGTAAGAAACATGTTATGGTGATTGCGTGGATATATGTATTTACACTTATTATCGTAATCACATTTGCAATCGAAATCGGTCAGAAAATAAGCAATACCGGCAACATGGAATTTGCTGATATAATGTTTGGTGTAATGGGATTTATTGTGATGTTCGCAGTCTTTGCGGTGATTCGCGGTATATATCATGGAATAAGGTGGCTTGCTATCCATAAGTTTGTTGAGAGGGGGCAAGCTGGTGGCGAAGATGTGAAACAGGAAAATCCGGATAGCTCTAGCGGTGAAGTGAATGCTGCGTATAAGAATGAATCAGCTAAAAGTGAAAATGTGATACAAGCTGATAATCAGGCTTGTACACAATATGAGTATAAATTCAGCGATGAGGACATACAGCTGATAACGAAGCTTTCCGATAAAGAAAATGATAATGCTGATACTGAAAAAGTAACGGAAGAATTATAGAAAAATATAGAAAAACCCCATAATTGCATTGAAACAAAATGCAATTATGGGGTCTTTTATTTCAAAAACCTGCGGGATGTACACCGGAAGGAGAATTACCGGCACTAAAATATAATACTCAGTGTGCTCCGATGCCTGCTCCGGCAGTCTCAGCGTCATACTTTTTCTTGAGGTCTGAGAGTTCATCATCGGTGTGCAGGATTTCGACTTCACCGAGGGTGTACTTGCGTCCGTTTGCTTCGAGAAAGCGGTATGCCATCATGAATGATATGTCATCAAAGTTGGTCATGTAAGTGTTGTTGATTCTGCTGATATCCCATGCAGGTGTGTTGTAGGACGTCAAATCAATTGAGCGGAATATCTGGTCGAAGGAGTCGATGCAGATACGCTTCTGCTGAGCCATATCAGATGAGACAGTCTGGACATCGAATACCTTCAGGTAGACACGGAGCCAGCCGCCGATAGGTGCCTTGTACCACTGGTGTATCGTCTGGTATTCCTTCTGCATTGACAGTATGAGATATTCCCAGTCGGTCGATACATAAGAGGCATCAACGATGGTCTGAATCTGGGATGGGGTCAGGGTGAGATTGTATTTATCATTGAATTTTTCTACAATCCTGATTCTCTTAGGAACTGCGTTCGGAAGCTGCTCAGACTTAGGAATTGTGCTGTTTCGTACCTCTTTTGCCTCTTTTTTAAATTCCTTATTTTTAGCTGTTTCATCGGGAGCAGAGATTGACTTAATAATCCGGTAAATAACATAAGCCGGAATAAGAAGTGAACCAAGTCCGAATGAAAGACTGAAAAGACTTCCGGAAGCATTTGAAAAGAAGAGGGCGATAAGTATGAAAATTATGAGTCCCTTCTTTTTTTTCAGCTTACTGAAAATTTTTGGATTGTTGCGCGCGTACGCGAAGTACCAGATTACAAAAAATATTATTAATCCCATTATTTCTCTCCCTCAATTGCTGAAAATAGATTATTTGATAAATCAAGCTGTTGAAAGTGTAACACCCGGAACAAAATTTGTAAATATTTTAGTTTAAATTAAAACGCGGTGTCTTCTGTCAGGTTATTGTACTGCGCTTTTATACGCATTGCCATGTTGGCAAGTGAAGCGTCATAGTATGGACCTACAAAGAAGATGTAGGCAAGACCGCTTGTAAGCATTGACAGGAATATCCATCCGATGAAGGAAAGGTTAAGAATGAATAAGTTCATCTTGTTCCCGTCCATCATCCTGCGGCTCAATACGAAAATCTCCCTGCGGTCGATGTCCGGATTTTCTGCGAGGAGATATGGAACCATGAATGTTTCATAGCTTTTTATCACTCCCGGAATTATAAATAAAAGCGACCATAAGAAAATCTTTAAATGTCTCAAAAACTGGATAAGCACTGTGTTGAGATAATTTTTTTCAAAGGCAGTGATAAGTGTGCGGAATTTCGGCTCCTTATAATGTCCTTCCATGTAAAAGCTGCAATTACCCACCTCAAATGGATATACCACAAGAAAATTGTACATAAGCCTGATAAGGTAGGAGACTATACTTGCGATGGCGAAGCGTCGTAGCATTATCGAATATGTATCATATCCTACGGACTGTACCAATGATGATATGCGGTTATATATTGTGGAATATAATTCATCTACGGAGGAGGCGGACATTAATGATTGATAAAATGCTTCTGTATCGAATGCATTGCTGACCTGCATGCTGCCGTCCAATATGTAATTAAATATAAGAAGTATTCCTGTTCCTGTTATAAAGCTTGCAAGTATGCAGCGGAAAAAATATGAACCTAATATTCTTTTGGCAGCTTTTTTTATACTTGATATTGAATGCTCTCCCATAAAAACCTCATTTCTGTTACTTTGTTACTAATATTTATTAAGGATGATTGTAAAATCCGGGTATGAAATTATGTAAGCCGCGGTTTTAATTAACAATACTGTCTGCTATTATATTCTAATACCATGATTATTTCAAGTTTGTAATGCATAGATAATTGCGAAACTCAATTTTGCCGGTAGAATCGTACAAGGTGCGACGGTCATACACCGGGTTTTGCAATCATCTGCACGGTATTAAAGCGGGTACAGCTGCTAAATATTTGTCAATAGTACATTGACAACAGGTTTCTATTATGATAATATTATTCAATCCTAAATGATACGGAAAATTATTTGTCGCAGGCAGAAAGCCCGGCACAAAAACGGAGGAAAATATGGCTAAGAATACAGCTAATGAGACAGAGAAGAGCAGGGAAATCAGGAATACCAATAAGAAGCAGGTTGAGAGCGTACAGCTTGAGACGAGGAAGCAGCTTATTGAGCAGCTCATCAGTTACCGCAAGGCCAAGAAGATTACACAGGCAGATATTTCAGATAACACAGGAATCCAGAGACCTAATATAAGCCGTCTTGAGAGTGGCAAGTACAATCCTACTCTTGATATGATTGTACGTGTTGCCGACAGCATCGGACTTGAGGTTGAGATTACCCTTAAGGAAAAGAAAAACCAGTTAAAATGAAGCAGGAACGAAGAATTCTAAGAAATATTATATATGCTTTTGCTGCACAGGGAATATCACTGCTTTTAAGCATACTCACATCACTTATTCTGCCTAAGTTTTTTGACAAGGCGAACTATGGCTATTGGTCACTCTTTCTGTTTTATACAGGGTATACAGGCTTTTTCCATTTCGGACTTAATGACGGAGTATATCTTAAGATTGGCGGAACAGAGTATGAAGACATGGATAAGAAGCTGTTAGGCGGACAGTTCTGGTTCGGTGCATTATTCCAGTCGGTCATAGCGATAGGGATTGTGCTGTGGACTGTTTTGTCGGGAAATGGTGTCGATACAGAGTTCGTATTCATAATGACTGCCGTTTATATGCTGTTATACAATCTGACATTGTATCTTGGATGTGTGTTTCAGGCCGCTAACGAGACAAGACTATATTCCTTGTCCGTTATGATTGACAAGATTGTGTTCATGGTATCCATTCTTGCTCTTTTCATTGTAAAAAGCAGCGATTACAAGACCTATGTATGGCTTTATATGTCAGCTAAGCTGTGCGCCATGCTTTACTGTGTGTACAAGGGACGTGAGATTGTGTTTGCCGGGAGAATGGCATTTGGTACAGTAGCGCGTGAGGCATTGGACAGTATAAGAATAGGTATCAACCTTACCATTGCCAACATAGCCGGCAATCTCATACTTGGCGGGGGAAGATTCATAATAGACAGATATTGGGGGATAGAGGATTTTGGTGAGGTTTCGTTTTCATTGACGCTTACCAATTTCTTTTTACTGTTCGTATCTCAGATTTCGATGGTACTGTTCCCGGCACTCAGGCAGATTGATGAGAAGAGGCAGAAGAGTCTTTTTGAAATGTCCAAGCATGTTCTTAATGTGATACTGCCCATCGTTTTTCTGGTGTATATACCGGCTAAGGAGATACTTGAGCTCTGGCTTCCGCAGTATGAGGCCAGTCTTGCGTATATGGCAATTTTACTGCCGATGTGTATTTTTGACGGCAAGATGAACCTTGTGTGTGCGACATATTTTAAGGTACTGAGAAAAGAGAGATTTCTGCTGTATGTCAATATCTTTTCCATGGCGCTTAGCGTCGTACTATCTATTGTGGGTGCGTATGGCCTGCACAGTATAGATTCGATTATTCTGTTTATGGTATGTTCGATAGGTGTGAGATATTTTATTTCACAGCTTTATCTTGAACGTCTGCTTGGTGAAGCGTCCGGACAGGCAGGCGCGCGCGTGGGAATGGCTGAGGAGCTTGTGCTGGTGGTCATCTGTGCTTATGCGTGCTGGAAGCTGCATTCGGGATCTGCTTTTGCGATAACAGCTATTGCGTATCTGATATATCTTGTGCTCAACAGAAGGAGCGTTGGATATTTATGGGGAATGGTTAAGGCTAAGATTACAAAATAAATTGTATTTGTAAGATTAGAAAATAATATTTTATTGGGAGGTATTTTGTTATGGGAATTATTAAAGAGGTATTCGGTCATGATAGTCATGGTGAGAAGGTATACTCATACACTGTGACGAATGAGCATGGAACGAGAATGAGAGTCATTGAGATTGGGGCGGCACTTCAGTCGCTTGAGGTGGCGGACAGAGACGGTAATTTTGCAGATGTTGTCCTTGGCTTTGACAATGTGGAGCAGTATGAGAAGGAAAATGGCGCTAACTTCGGAGCTGTTGTGGGACGTAATGCCAATCGCATCAAGAACGGACATTTCGTGATAAACGGAAAGGAGTATCAGCTTGCCATAAATGATGGCAGGAACAATCTTCACAGCGGTCCGGATGGATACAGCTCAAGGAAATGGAGCAGTGAGATTGTTGAGGATGAAAGAGGTCTTGCGGTAAGATTTTCACTTATAAGCCCGGATGGGGATCAGGGAATGCCGGGTGAGCTTCATATATCGGCTATGTATGTTCTCACTGAGGATGACAGCGTAATTTTAGAGTATGAAGGAGTTGCCGGTGAGGATACCATAGTAAATCCTACCAACCACTCATATTTCAATCTGGCAGGACACGCTTCCGGCACGGTATATAATCAGGAAATGTGGCTTGCGGCGAAGGAATTTACACCTTCCGATTCAGGTCTTATTCCTACAGGGGAATACAGAAGCGTAAAGGGAACACCTATGGATTTCACTGAACCAAAGGCTATAGGTCGGGACATCGAGGCCGATTATGAGCCGCTTGTGCTTGCAGGTGGCTATGACCATAACTTTGTTCTTGACAACAAGGGCGAGGTGGAGCTTGCGGCAAGCCTTTATGACAGCGGGAGCGGAAGATACATGGAAGTGTTTACCCAGATGCCGGGTATCCAGATATATACAGGCAATTTCCTTAGCGGAAAAGTGCGGGGAAAGGATAACTGCTGCTATGGAAGAAGGAGCGGAGTATGCTTTGAGAGCCAGTTCTTCCCGGATTCGGTGAACAACATGGCATTTGAATCGCCGGTTGCCAAGGCAGGGGTACCATTTGATTTTGTGACAATTTATAAATTCTCCGTAAAATAATCTTTATTAGATTATAATATTCGAGATATAACTCGAAATAATCAGCATTAGCGTGGAATATAAATGCGTTGATAGTAAATTTCCGGGAGGCGGGCACATGAGACTGGATAAGATAAATACAGAAGAAGCGTTCCGCTATCTTGGCTATGGTATATCGGCTCCTGATGAGCAGACGGCGGAGATTGCCGCCGATTGCGAGAGGAAGCTTCTGGAGGTTATTGACGCAAAGTATACATATAAGTATTTTGAAATTGATAAAAATGACAGTGAGCCGGGCAGTATTGCACTGTGCGGTACATCGTTAAGACTGTGCGGAGGAGCGATTTTCGAGCATTTGGAGGGCTGTAATGGTGTGGTACTGTTCGCAGCGACATTGTCGGACGGAGTTGACAGGCTTATAAGGCAGCTGTCAGTCATAAGCATGGCTTCTGCTGTCATCACGGACAGCATGGCTTCGGCAGCGGTTGAGCAGGTGTGTGATATTGCGGAGCAGGAGATTATAAAAGAATTTGCAGGTAAATACACCACCTGGCGCTTTAGTCCGGGGTATGGTGATTTTCCACTGGAGACACAGGCGCTTTTTTTGAATGTGCTGTGTGCTCAGAAGAGAATAGGAGTTAACATTACAGGGGGTGGACTTATGACTCCCTGTAAGTCTGTTACGGCGGTTATAGGTGTCTCTGATTATGAAATTGAAAGAAAAAGACGTGGCTGTAGTGTGTGCATGATGAAGGACACCTGCAGATTCCGCAAGAAAGGTGAACACTGTGGAGTTTAAGGAATTACTTGAAAAGAAAAATAAGGCAGATAAAAAATATATATTGCTGGATGGTGCCATGGGAACCATGCTTCAGGCATCGGGACTTAAGCTTGGACAGATACCGGAGGTATTATCCTTCACCAACGAGGAGCTTCTTGTCGGAATACATAGACAGTACGTTGAGAGTGGTTCGGATATAATCTATACCAACACCTTCGGCGGCAACAGATATAAGCTTGAGGGCTGTGGCTACACAGTGGAGCAGGTCATAAAGAAGGGAATTGAGAATGCCAGAAAGGCATGTGAAGGGACAGACTGCATAGTTGCACTTGATCTTGGTCCTATCGGAAGACTTGTTGAGCCTACAGGAGATTTGAAATTCGAGGAAGCATACGATATATATAAGGAACAGGTAATCGCAGGCCGTGAGGCAGATGTCATTGTGTTTGAGACGATGACGGATTTGTTAGAGCTTAAGGCTGCCGTACTCGCTGCGAAGGAGAATACAGAGCTTCCTATTATCTGTACAATGACCTTTGAACAGAATATGAGAACCTTCACGGGCTGCCAGGTATCTTCGATGGCACTCACTATGGAGGGACTTGGAGTTGATGCACTGGGTGTTAACTGCTCATTAGGACCGGATGAGTTATACCCGGTTGTTGAGGAGCTTGGCAGATATACAAGGCTTCCGCTTGTTGTAAAGCCTAATGCAGGACTTCCGGACCCTGTGACTAATGAATACAATGTAACTCCGCAGGAATTTGCTGCAAAGATGGCTAAGATGGCTCAGATAGGCGTAACCATAATGGGCGGCTGCTGCGGTACGAGTCCTGCATACATAGCGGAGCTTAAGAAGGCTCTTGACGGCGCGGAATTTGTTCGGGAGGAAAGAGCCATCCCATCTGCGGTATGCTCAGCGAGCAATACAATTGTGATTAATCAGCCCAGAATTATCGGTGAGAGAATAAATCCTACCGGAAAGAAGCTGTTTAAGCAGGCACTCAAAGACCATAATCTTGATTATATTATGAATCAGGCACTTGAGCAGATTGATGGCGGTGCGGAGATACTTGATGTCAATGTAGGACTTCCGGAGATTGATGAGAGGAGCATGATGGTTGATGCCATAAGAGCTATCCAGTCCGTATGCGACGTTCCTCTGCAGATTGATAGTACTATACCTGAGGTTTTAGAGGCAGGGCTAAGAATATATTGCGGTAAGCCGATTGTCAATTCAGTAAACGGTGAGGAAAATTCCCTCAACAATGTCCTGCCGCTTGTCAAGAAGTATGGAGCCTGCGTGGTAGGTCTTGCACTTGATGAGAACGGAATACCTAAGACCGCACCTGAGCGTGTTGCCATCGCAAAGAAGATTCTTGACAGGGCGCTTGCAATCGGAATACCTAAGGAGAATGTGTTTATAGACTGTTTAACTCTCACCGCCTCCGCAGAGCAGGATGGTGTCATGGAGACACTGAATGCGCTTCATGCCGTACATTATGAGCTTGGACTTAATACGGTTCTCGGAGTGTCGAATATCTCATTCGGACTTCCGTACAGAGAGCTTGTTAACCAGAATTTCCTTGCTATGGCGCTCACCTATGGACTTACACTGCCGATTATCAATCCTAATGTGGTTTCGATGACAGGTGCGGTGCGCGCATATAGGCTTCTGACCGGCATAGACCGCAACTCCATGGACTATATCCGGGCATATAACGGATATACCCCTGTGAAGGCAGGCAAACAGGAGAATGCGGCTAAGAGCACCTCTGCCTCAGATTCATCCACTAGTGGAGCACCTGAGAAGGGAACACTCGCCTACGCTGTTGAGAATGGGCTTAAGAATGATGGTGCCAGACTTACGGCTCAGATGCTTGAGCACATGGAAGCTCTTGATATAATCAATGGAACGCTCATACCTGCGCTTGACCGTATCGGCAAGAATTTTGAGAAGGGAAAGGTGTTCCTGCCTCAGCTCATTCTTGCAGCGGAGGTTACGCAGGCTTCCTTCGAGGTTATCAAAAAGAAGCTTGCGGCTGATAACAAGACACCTGTAAGCAAGGGAAAGATTGTCATGGCTACGGTAAAGGGCGATGTCCACGATATAGGAAAGAATATAGTGAAGGTAATCCTTGAGAATTACGGTTATACAGTTATAGACCTGGGCAAGGATGTCGACTATATGACAGTTGTGAATGCAGCGATAGAGCACAAGGCTAAGCTTGTAGGTCTGTCCGCACTTATGACAACAACCCTTGTCAGCATGGAAAAGACGATTGAGCTGCTTCATGAGCACAAGGTCGACTGCAAGATTGTGGTTGGCGGTGCGGTGCTCACACCGGAGTATGCAAAGCAGATTGGCGCAGATTACTATGCCAAGGATGCCATGGATACCGTCGCAGCGGCTAGAGAAGTATTTGGTGAATAGAAAGAGAATATATATAGATGAAAGAGAATCAGTTTTTTGCCCTGATGGGAAGAATGAAATATATCAACCGCTGGGGACTTATGAGAAATACCAGAAAAGAGAATATATGTGAACACAGTCTCGATGTCGCCATGATAGCGCACGCGCTTGGTGTAATCAACAATGTGTATTTTGGTGGCAGCTTGAATGCGGACAGACTTGCCATAATGGGAATGTACCATGATGCCACGGAGATTATCACGGGAGATATGCCGACACCTGTAAAATATTATAATCCCCTTATACGCCATGCGTATAAGGAGGTTGAGAGCGTGGCTAAGGATGAGCTTTTGGGTGGACTTCCGGAGGAGATGAGAGCTTACTATGAGCCGGTGCTGCAGGATACAGAGAAGGAGGCGGTTCTGTGGCTGTATGTCAAGGCGGCAGATAAGCTGTCGGCACTTGTCAAGTGCATTGAGGAGCGTTCCATGGGAAATCAGGATTTTCTGAAAGCGGAGGAGACAACGCTGCAATCAATTCTGGACATGAAGCTTCCTGAAGTCAACTTTTTTGTGGAGCATTTCATTCAGGCATACGGTCTTACACTTGATGAGTCGAAATAGGCAGCTTTGGTACTGCTTTGATACGGGATGGGTATGGATGCTGGCCGGGGCAGTCTTTATTGGAGTATAATAAATGGGTAAAGCTTTATTTATAGCAGAGAAGCCTAGTGTGGCACAGGAATTTGCCAAGGCATTAAAATATAATACAGTGCGCCGCGATGGCTACGTTGAATCGGATGAGGCTGTTGTGACATGGTGTGTCGGACATCTTGTCACAATGAGCTATCCTGAATGTTATGACCCGGCGCTTAAAAGATGGAGTCTTGATACACTGCCTTTTATTCCGGCTGAGTGGAAGTATGAGGTTATCGAAGGAGTAAAAAAGCAGTTTGATATTGTTTCAGGGCTCCTTAATCGTCCTGATGTAGATACAATATATGTGTGCACGGACTCCGGGCGTGAGGGAGAATATATCTACAGACTTGTTGAACAGCAGGCTCATGTTGAGGGCAAGAAAAGAAGACGCGTGTGGATAGACTCACAGACTGAGGAGGAGATTTTAAGAGGAATACGGGAGGCGAAGGATTTATCCGAATATGACAGCCTTGCGGACGCTGCATATCTGCGCGCGAAGGAGGATTACCTTATGGGTATCAATTTTTCGCGTGTCCTGACCTTGAAATATGGAAATACTATATCTAATTACCTGAAGCTTCAGAAAGGCACCGTTATAGCGGTCGGACGCGTTATGACCTGTGTGCAGGGCATGATAGTAAAACGCGAGAGGGAAATCAGGCAGTTCGTTGAGACATCGTTTTACAGGGTACTGGCTAAGTGCAGCTTAGGCGGAAGCGTATTTGAGGCTGAGTGGCGTGCTGCGGAGGGCTCAAAATATTTTGCCTCCCCTAAGCTGTACAAGGAGAATGGATTTAATAAGGAGGAGGACGCAAGGGCGCTTATCGAGCAGATAACAGAAGTGAAAATGCCTGATACCTCGCGGAATCTGAGCGTTGTTCCGCCGGCTGACCTTGTTATAACAGGGCTTGAAAAGAAGAAGGAGAACAAGAGCGCACCGCTTCTGTTTAACCTTGCAGAGCTTCAGAATGAGTGCTCAAGATTGTTTAAGATAAGCCCTGATGAGACACTCAGGATAACTCAGGAGCTGTATGAAAAGAAGCTTGTCACATATCCAAGAACGGACGCGCGAGTTTTATCCACCGCCGTTGCTAAGGAAATATATAAAAATATAAATGGGCTTAGAGGATATGAGCCTGCCGCCGGGTATGCAGCGGAGATTCTTTCGGGCGGCAGCTATAAGACGATAGCTAAGACGAAGTACACGAATGACAAGCAGATTACCGACCATTATGCGATTATACCGACAGGACAGACAGGGGCTGTGAGGGGACTTTCGGCAATAGCTCTCAAGGTGTATGACACCATTGTGAAGAGGTTCCTTGCGATATTCTATCCGCCTGCTGTATACCAGAAGGTTGCGATTATTATGAAAAAGGATACGGAAAGCCTTTTCTCAAGCTTCAAGGTGCTTATATCGGAGGGCTACCTTAAGGTTGCGGGGATACCTGCTTCGCAGAACAGGGGAAATAAGAACAACGATGATGAGACAGAGGATGTAAAATGTGATGCAGCGATGCTTGAGCTTTTACAGAAGCTGAAGAAGGGTGACATAATACAGGCAGGAGAATTTTTTGTCAAAGAAGGAAAGACATCACCGCCTAAGAGATATAATTCCGGTTCGCTGATCCTTGCGATGGAGAATGCAGGACAGCTTATCGAGGATGAGGAGCTTAGGGCACAGATAAAGGGCAGCGGTATCGGAACGAGTGCAACACGCGCCGAGATATTGAAAAAGCTTATCGACAAGGGCTACATCAGGCTCAACGGCAAAACACAGATTATAACACCTACACTTCTTGGCGAGATGATATATGATGTTGTGGCAGCATCGATAAAATATCTGCTGGATCCCACACTCACGGCGAGCTGGGAGAAGGGGCTTACAGGCGTTGCCGATTCGAGCATATCAAGCCGGGAATACTTGGATAAGCTCGAAGGCTATGTTACCAGAAGAACGCTTGCGGTTAAACAGGTGAATAACCAGTATATGCTGAGGCCATATTTTGATTATGCGGCATCATTCTATAAGTAATTAGGATAAATAGATTGTTTTAGGTAAACTTATGTGATAGAATAATTCTAATTTGCAGGAAATTTTTGAAGGAGATTGCATTATGTCAGAAGAGCTTAGAATAGAGAAGCTATATAATCTTAGTGAGACGATAGCAGCAGAACTTTTTGAGGGACTTGATTATCCGTGGCAGGCACTTCCGCTTATCGGCGAATTTATCAAGAAGCTTGGGAGAACGCTGGATAAATCGGAATATGATGAGACAGCGGAAAATGTCTGGATTGCCAAGAGCGCTGTGGTAGCACCTACTGCATACATCAACGGACCGTGTATTATAGGAAAGAATGCAGAAGTCCGTCATTGCGCATTCATCAGAGGAAATGCGATTGTGGGCGAGGGAGCAGTTGTAGGAAATTCAACAGAGCTTAAGAATGTGGTACTATTTAACAGGGTTCAGGTTCCGCATTATAATTATGTTGGGGATTCAATCCTGGGCTATAAGTCCCACATGGGAGCAGGCTCAATAACCTCGAATGTGAAGTCTGATAAGGCTTTGGTCAAGGTAAGGTGTAACGGACAGGTGATTGAGACGGGACTTAAGAAGTTCGGTGCCATGCTTGGAGATAATGTCGAGGTTGGATGTGGTTCAGTGCTCAATCCGGGAACAGTGATAGGGCGTGGAAGCAATATCTATCCTCTTTCATCCGTGAGAGGCTATGTTGCCGGGAACAGCATATATAAAAAGCAGGGCGAGGTTGTAGAAAAGCAGTACACTGAAAATGGAGGATTGAAGTGAGTAAGGTAGCGATAGTAACGGACAGCAACAGTGGAATAACGCAGGCATGTGCAAAGGAACTGGGAATATCGGTGCTTCCTATGCCTTTCTATATAAATGGCAGGCTTTATTATGAGGATATTGATCTTACACAGGAGCAGTTTTATAAGGCATTGGGCGAGGATGCAGAGATATCGACATCACAGCCATCGCCGGGCGATGTGACAGATCTGTGGGACGGACTGCTTAAGGAGTATGATGAGGTTGTCCATATTCCTATGTCAAGCGGTCTAAGCAGCTCATGCCAGACTGCGATAATGCTTGCAGATGATTATGACGGGAAGGTTCAGGTGGTAAATAACCAGAGAATTTCCGTAACACAGAGGCAGTCTGTGTTAGATGCCATGGCTATGGCTGAAAAGGGCTATACAGCTAAGCAGATTAAGGATAAGCTTGAGGAGACTAAGTTTGAGTCAAGTATATATATAACTCTTTCAACATTATATTATCTTAAGAAGGGCGGAAGAATAACACCTGCCGCAGCGGCGCTTGGCACATTGTTAAAGCTCAAGCCTGTTCTCCAGATTCATGGCGAGAAGCTTGACGCATTTTCTAAGTGCCGAACGCTCAAGCAGGCGAAGCAGACTATGATAAATGCTGTTTCGGATGATTTTGTCAAGCGCTTTGGAAGCTCGGAAAAGGGAGAAAATATGTATATTGAGATAGCTTATTCCGGAGAGCCTGATGAGGGAAAGCTGTTTTATGATGAGGTGAAGGCACTTTTTCCGGAGCATGATATTGTGATGAACCCGCTGTCGCTGAGTGTGTCGTGCCATATAGGACCGGGGGCAGTGGCACTTGCCTGTGTGAAGAAGCTGGATATATAAGAATATGAAATACAGAATATTGGAATGAGGCGTAGTGTGAAAACAAATTGCTTTGATGGCAGATGAGAAACCGCCTATGCGAATTTCTCATCGCCTCCTCGCGATAAATCGCTCGGAAATGAGGATTAGTATGGAAAATATAGTTTCTAAACTGATAATGTACGGGGATATGCCGGCGGATTCCATATTGATGAAGCTGTGCGATGTCTCAAAAAGAGCTAAGGATATGGATGCACCTAAGGATGAACTTGTGATTGAGGCTTACAGACAGATTAAGAGACTGCTTGTGCTTGCGACATCCTACGGCTTTGACAACAATCTATGGCACAATTATCTTACATTTCTATTGATAACCGATGAGAATCCGTTCAGTATCACCTGCGAGAAGGTTGGTGCCAAGGATGGTAGTGCCAATATCTTTGCAAAAAATGATTTTAAGGCATTTTATGAGCTGTTCCATTATGATTTTTCATGGCTTCAGGAGAGGCTTGGCATAGACAGCTTTGACATTCTCGAGAATTATAAGGCTATAGGCAAGCCGGAGCTTATGTACAATAAGAACGTGAGCGAAAAAGTCAGAGGGCTTTCCCTCAAGCTTGGTCAGGCTGAGGATGCGGATGAGATTTTTGAGCTGGTTACAGGCTTTTATAAGGCATACGGTGTCGGAATGTTCGGACTTAACAAGGCGTTCCGTTTCTCATCGGATGCGGAGGGACATATCAATTTCCAGCCTATCAACAACATGGAAAAGGTTATGTTAAATGACCTTGTCGGCTACGAAATCCAGAAAAAGAAGCTTGTCGATAACACCAAGGCGTTTGTTGATGGAAAGAAGGCTAACAATGTACTCCTTTTTGGCGACAGCGGGACAGGTAAGTCCACAAGCATTAAGGCAATCGTAAATGAGTTCTATGACCAGGGGCTTAGAATGATTGAGATTTACAAGCACCAGTTCAAGGATTTGTCGAATGTGATTGCGGCTATCAAGAACAGAAATTATAAGTTTATCATCTATATGGATGATTTATCATTCGAGGAGTTTGAGATAGAGTATAAGTTCTTAAAGGCAGTCATTGAGGGCGGTGTTGAGACAAAGCCGGATAATATACTTATATATGCAACCTCCAACAGACGTCATCTTATCAAGGAGACATGGAATGACAGGGATGACGTGCAGACAGACAATGGAATGCACCGTTCAGACACAATGCAGGAGAAGCTTTCGCTTGTAAACAGGTTCGGTGTTACAATCAATTACTCTAAGCCTAGTCAGAAGGAATATTTTAATATTGTCATTGAGCTTGCCAGAAAGAGCGGAGTTAACATGACAGATGAGCAATTGTGTACAGAGGCAAATAAGTGGGAATTAAGCCATGGGGGAATCTCAGGACGAACCGCACAGCAGTTTATCAATTATTGTCTTGGACAGCAGTAGAAGGGTTATTGGTTTTGTTTATACCGGGAAATATGACAGGCAGTGGAATTCTTTTGCAAGGAAGGAAATAATCTATGATTAAAGGTGTAGACATATCTACCTTACTTGAACTTGAGAGACTAAAGACAAAATTCTATGATAATGGCGCAGAAGGAAAGCTGGAAGACATATTGGCATCACATGGGGTCAACAGTGTGAGGCTGAGACTGTGGAACAGCCCTTTTGATATTGACGGTGTAGCATACGGAGGTGGGAGCGATGACCTTGTGACGGTCATAGAGCTTGCGCGAAGATGTAAGGCTGTCGGAATGAGCTTCCTGCTTGATTTCCATTACAGCGATTTCTGGGCGGACATGGGCAGGCAGATGAAGCCTAAGGCATGGAGAGGGTATGACACGGATAAGCTTTGCGATGCGGTTAAGCGGTATACGGTATCGGTTCTTGAGTATCTGACCGCTGCCGGAGTGTGCCCGGACATGATCCAGCCCGGCAATGAGATATCGAATGGTATTCTGTGGCCTGAAGGAAGATTTCCTGAGTATGGGACAGCATGCTCTATTTTGCAGTCAGCGATATCGGGAATACGCATGGCCGCTCCGGCTGCCAAGGTGATTTTACATACAGCCGCAGAGCCGGAGCATGAGGTGTATACAAGTTTTCTTGATAAATATGGCAGCAAGCTTGACTATGATATTATCGGAGTTTCTTATTTTCCTTATAAAAAGACCTATGGACTCAGTGCTTTGGAGGAGAACATAGAGATTCTATCGAAAAAATATAATAAGGATGTGTGTATTGTTGAGACAGCTATGCCATATACAACTGAGGATTACGCCGGTTTAGAAAAGCTGGGTGAAAATGCACGAAAGGGAATGGCAGCCGGAAAGAACTCCGCACTTGATAATTCCAAGTACAGTATAAGTCCGGAAGGACAGTCAGAATATATGAAAGAGCTTATAGAGATGATTGGCAGACATCCACAGTGTCTGGGCTTTTATTACTGGGAACCAGCATGGATACCTGTTGTCGGTTCGGGATGGGCGACAAGTGCTTCCATACAGTATCTTGGAGTGAAGGAGCCTTGCGGAAACGAGTGGGCTAATCAGGCACTCTTTGATTATGAAGGAAATGCGCTTCCGGCGCTTCACAAAATTGGGACAGGGGTCTGACACCCTGTCCCATTTTTTGCTTTGGGACATGGGGTCAGACCCCTGTCCCAATTTGCTTAATTCGGTGCTTTTCCAACGGATTCTCTCAGCACCACGGTTGAGTGAAGAAGCATGGTGCTGACAGGCAGACCCGACATAAGGTCTTTTAATAATGAGAATGCGGACTTTCCGAGAGCGAAACGCTCCTGCCTTATGGTAGTAAGGGGAGGGGCAAGATACTTTGCCACCGGCAGATCGTCAAAGCCTGTCACACTTACATCCTCCGGAACACGAAGCCCGAGCTTGTGAAGCTCGTTTATGGTTCTTGCTGCGATAAGATCACTGGCACACATTATGGCTGTAGCTCCTCTGCCTGTGAAGCCTTTCACAAAATCAGCCACTGTCTCATCCGGATAGTATACGGTATGCCCTATAAGCTGCATATCAAGGTCAAGCTCTGCCTCATTCATGGCCTGTATGAAGCCCTGATATCGCAGCGCTGATATGTAGCTGTTTTTGGAACCATTCAAAAATGCGATTTTTCTATGACCGTTTTCCTTCAGATATCTTATCAGGGTCGAAAATCCGACGTGTATATCTGTACCTACATAAGCTATATGTTCATTGGAAATATAGTTGTCAAACAGGACTGTGGGAATGGTTGTCTTTTCAAGCTGCTTCATATATATCTCATTAAGCTCAAGACCAAGAAAAAAAGCTCCCGAATAACCATTCTGCTTCATAAGACTGTCATAGGTCTGCCATGTCTGGAAGTACTGGTCAATAGGAACGATGTCAACTTCAAACTGGGCTTCGCTTGCTACAAGCCGGAAACCGGCGATAAGCTCATAACCGAACTGGTTGATATTCGCGTATTCCATATTTTCTACAATAATACAGACCTTCTGCCTTGTGGCTGGTTTCTTTTCTTTAATTATATAACCCATTTCTATAGCGGTGTCTAAAACCTGTTGGCGCATTTCTTCGCTTATATCACTTGCGCCATGCAGTCCCTTGGAAACGGTACTTATTGAAATGCCGAGTCTTTCGGCAATGTCTTTAATAGTAACCATACATCATCTTTCCTTCTCATTGTTCTACACAAGTTTTCGAAAACAAAAACATAAAATTATACGAAAATGATAGCACACTTTTTCTTCATTGTAAATAATAACATCAAAATATCCAAAACAAATAATATAAGCAAAAAAAAATATGCAAAATGCACAAAAGGCTATTGACTTTTGCAAAACAGGGGAGTATTATCAGTACATAAGCTTTCGAAAGTTTCGTAACAGCTGTTTTAGAAGAGTTTTAGAAGAGGAGCTTACGAAGTTCGGGAGGAAAAAAGAAAGAGAGGAAATTTATTATGAGAAAGTTCAAAAAAGCATTATCAGTTGCACTCGTAACAGCCATGGCTTTTACATCACTTACAGCGTGCAGCAAGAACAACAATGCAGGTAATGGTGAGACGACACCAACGACACCAACAACAACAGCACCTTCTTCATCAACATCAACAGATGGTGAGACAGAGACAACCAAGACTGCCGCATCAGACAGACCGACACTTGCAGATTATGGCTCAGGCACAATTAAGATCTGGGTTGCAGATAAGGTTGTTGATTTCACACAGGCCAAATGTGATGAATTCTTCAAGGCTAACCCTGATATGGCAGGCTACACAGTAGAGATTCAGGCAACAGGTGAAGGCGATGCAGCCGGCAATATGGTAACAGATGTTCAGGCTGGAGCTGATATCTTCGGTTTCGCACAGGATCAGTTAGCACGTCTTGTTGCAGCAGGTGCTCTCATGCCGCTTACAGGATATTATGAGAACTTCGTTTCAACTAACAATGATGCAGGTGCCGTAGGCGCTTCTAAGGTTGGTAACACAGTATATGCTTTCCCTATCACATCCGATAACGGATATTTCTTATATTATGATAAGAGTGTGGTTACAGATCCTACAAGCCTTGACGCTATCGTAGCTGACTGCGAGAAGGCAGGCAAGAACATCTACATGGAGATTAACTCCGGCTGGTATCAGACATCATTCTTCTTCGCTACAGGCTGTAAGCTTGAGTATACAACCGATGAATCAGGTGCGTTCGTAGGCTCTGATGTTACATACGCAAGCAAGGAAGGCGTTGCAGCACTTAAGGCTATAATTAACCTTGCTAAGTCTCCTTCATTCCAGAATGGTTCATCAGTTGATAAGGCAACTAACCTTGCAGCTATCGTAGATGGTGTATGGGATGCAGATGCAGCTAAGGCAGTATTCGGTGACAATTATGCATGTGCTAAGCTGCCAAGCTTCACAGTTGACGGACAGAGCTATCAGATGAGCGGCTTCGGCGGATTTAAGCTTATCGGTGTTAAGCCTCAGACAGAGCAGGGCAAGCAGCTTGTATGTCTCGCACTCGCTGAGTACTTATCTAACGAAGAGACACAGCTTGCACGTTTCAATGAGGTTGCATGGGGACCATCTAACCTTGTAGCACAGCAGAGTGATGCAGTTAAGGCAGATGCAGCTTTATCAGCACTCGCAGAGCAGCTTGCTTACACAATTCCACAGGGTCAGTATCCTGGAGATTACTGGACAGACGCTACATCACTTGGTGATGATGTCATTGCAGACAAGTATGACAATATGAGCGATGATGAACTTATGAAGGTTCTTGAAGACTTCCAGGCTCGTCAGCAGTCCTATGCCCAGTAAATAATTCTAATGAATTTAATCTGAAGCCGGGGGGAATTAATTCCCCCCGCACTTTTAATAAGAGAGGTCATTTGTGCAGAGGAGGCAGCACGGATGGAATGATTGGATTAGTGCTTTTATGACAGGCACATGAGTGCCGTCCGCTCTGCGTGAATGACCGCAGTAATAAACCAGAATTGAGGAGGTAATTGCAGACATGGCTGATCAAAAAAAGAAAGGAAAGGTCTCCGGAGCAATTAAGGCGGTTGGAGCTGATATAAAGGATATTGGAACCACCTTTGCAAAGGGCGACTGGAAAACCAGAGTTTCCTTTTTGATTATGGGCTTTGGTCAACTTACCAGAAAGCAGTGGGTAAGAGGAATAGCATTTTTGGGTTCGGAGGTTCTTTTTATCCTGTATATGGTGTTCTTCGGGGCAGAATATCTTAAGGACGTAGGAACACTCGGAACAAAGGTCGGAGGATACGATGCTAACTATGTGTATACGTACGGAGATAACAGCTTTCTTATCCTGTTATATAGTATTCTGAGCATATTTGTTATCTTTGCATTCATCTTCGTGTGGAGGCTCAACATAAGGGATAACAAGAATAACCAGAATAAGCTTATCCTTCCTTCAAACAAGGACGATATTGCAACACTTTTTGATGAGCATTTTGACAAGACAATCCTCGCTCTGCCGGTGATTGGTGTGTTCATGTTTGTGCTTCTTCCTATTATATTTATGATTTGTATAGCATTCACTAACTACGATGCTACACATCAGTCACCGACTAATCTGTTCACATGGGTTGGACTTACGAACTTTAAGAACCTGTTCTCTATCGGAACCGGAGGTTTTGGCAAGACCTTCGGAACGGTTCTTTCATGGACACTTATATGGGCATTCTTTGCAACCTTTTTGAACTATTTCCTCGGCATGGCGGTTGCCATCCTCATCAACAAGAAGGGCATTAAGTTCAAGAAGCTGTGGAGAACAATACTTGTTATGACGATTGCTATTCCACAGTTCATTTCCCTTCTCTATGTGGGAAAGATGTTCGCAAATGACGGACTTGTGAATATGTACCTCCTGAAGTGGGGATGGATAAGCCAGCCTATTCCGTTCTGGACGAATCCTACACTTGCCAAGATTACAATTCTCCTGGTTAACCTCTGGGTGGGTATTCCTTATGTAATGCTCATCATGACAGGACTTCTTATGAATATACCGGAGGAGCTTTACGAGAGTGCCAAGATTGACGGTGCGAATTCATTCCAGACCTTCAGGAAGATTACACTTCCGTATATGCTTTTCGTGACGGGACCTTACCTGCTCACATCGTTTACGGGCAACTTAAATAACTTCAACATTATTTTCCTGCTCAATCAGGGAAAGCCGCAGTCGCTTTCACTTTCGGGCGGTGCAGGTTACACCGATTTACTTGTAACATGGCTCTATAAGATGACTGTCGAAGATACTAATTACAAGATGGCGGCTGTTATTGGTATCATGGTATTCGTGGTAACTGCTGTTGTATCATTGGTGGTATACAATATGCTTCCATCAGTTAAGGACGAGGAGGGATTCCAATAATGGCTAAACAACATAATATGCGTACGCGCAAGAGAGTAAGCAATACAATTGCTTATATAGTATTGGTCCTTATAAGTATAATATGGCTGTTCCCGTTTGTATGTCTGGTACTCCAGAGCTTCCGTTCATACATTACGGAGCTTGGCGGAATGGTTGATTATCTTCTGCCTAAGAAGTTTTCACTTGACTCCTATAAGTTCTTGTTCAGCGGTGAGACTAAATTCTTAAAGTGGTATGGAAATACACTTATAATTGCTCTTTTTGTATCAATAGGTCAGACTGCATTCGTTCTTTGTGTGAGCTATGCGCTCTCAAGAATGCGTTTTAAGGGCAGAGAGTTACTCATGAGATTCTGGTTAATCCTTGGAATGTTCCCGGGCTTCCTCACCATGATATGTCTCTACTTCCTGTTAAAGCAGTTCGGTCTTACACAGGCAGGTGCGGTTCCTGGACTCATCCTTATCTCGGTTGCAAGCTCCGGAATGGGCTACTATGTATGCAAGGGCTACTTTGATACGAT
Organism: Eubacterium sp.; assembly: GCA_003486385.1. Lineage (GTDB taxonomy): Bacteria > Bacillota > Clostridia > Lachnospirales > Lachnospiraceae > CAG-882. The sequence goes on from DNFT01000112.1 coordinate 20,903, forward strand.
TCCTAAGTCTCTCGACGAGGCGGCAAGAATCGACGGTGCGACAAGAGCACAGATATTTGTTAAGATGATTATTCCGCTTTCCAAGCCGATGGTTATCTACACAGCACTCACAGCATTCATGGCTCCATGGTGCGATTATGTATTTGCTTCCTATGTTGCATTCGGTAATGACAACGGCTACAATGTTGCGGTTGCCATGCAGCGCTGGGTATGGACAAATGATTTCCAGGGATATTTCACAAGATTCTGTGCAGGCGGTGTGCTTGTAGCGATTCCTGTAACGGTATTGTTCCTGTGCTTACAGAAGTATTATGTAGAAGGTGTAACCGGAGGAGCTGTAAAGGGTTAAATTTGGCTGCGGCACTAAGATATATGATTTTAAGCTTAGTGCCGCAGTTTTTTTGTCCGAAACAGAAAATCTGATATATTTTGGAGAAAAAGATTGATATGAAGAAGAATAGTATATTTAAGCATTGCGTGCTTCGAAGGCTTCTGTGTCTTGTACTGATAGCTGTCCTGTGTGTGACGGCTCTTGCGGGCTGCAGCGGCAGGGGATATAAGTATGAACAGAAGCTGAATATCATTGACGATAACTATAGAAACTATTATGAGATTTTCGTCTATTCGTTCTATGATTCGGACGGTGATGGAACAGGCGATTTGAACGGTGTCACACAGAAGCTTGACTACATACAGGATATGGGCTTTAACGGTATATGGCTTATGCCGATAATGCCGTCGGACACATACCACAAGTATGATGTGAAGAACTACTGTGAAATTGATCCTAAGTATGGAACGATTGATGATTTTAAAAATCTTGTCGGTGAGGCTCATAAGAGAGGCATAAATGTAGTTATCGATATGGTAATCAATCATACCTCCTCAAGCCATAAATGGTTTATTGATGCATGCTCATATCTTAGAAAGCTTGACAAGGATAAGGAGCCGGAGGTGGCAGAATGTCCTTATGTGGAGTACTACCACTTCTCCAGGGAGAAGGTCAATGATACCTATTACAGGGTGAGCGGCACGGACTGGTTCTATGAAGGCTCCTTCTGGTCGGAGATGCCGGATCTGAACCTGGCGTGTGAGCCTCTGATAGAGGAGCTGTACAATACTGCCGATTTCTGGCTGGATATGGGCGTGGACGGTTTCAGAATGGACGCAGCAATGCACTTTGAGGAGAATCAGCCGGAGTTCAATGAGCAGGTTCTGAACGGACTGTATGAACACTGCCGTGAAAAGAATCCTGATTTCTATATGGTGTCTGAGGTATGGGCAGGTTTCAGCACCGTAAGGGACTATTATGCGAGCATGACACCGAGCATGTTCAATTTCGATGCGGGAAATACTGAGGGAAAGCTTATAAAGACTGCCAGAGGAACGCTCAAGGCAGCGGCATTAGCCGGCTCGATGGTGAGATACCAGAATGAATTTTCACAGATTAATCCGGATTATATTGATGCGCCGTTTCTGACTAACCATGACATGGGAAGAGTTTCCAATGTTCTTATGAATGATGAGAATGATATCAAGATGGCAGGAGGTCTTCTCATGATGATGAACGGAAGTCCGTTTGTGTATTATGGTGAGGAAATCGGAATGGCGAGCAAGGGCTCTAAGGATGAGAATAAGAGGATTGCGATGCTATGGTCGTCTGATTCGACTGCAGCCGGAATGACAAAGGGACCTGCGGATGCGGATAAGGACATCAACTCAGCATTTGATGCGGTTGATAAGCAGCTAAAGGATGAAAATTCTATTTTAAATTATTATAAGAGGGCACTGAGACTGAGAAATGAGAATCCTGAGATTGCAAGAGGTGAGATTACACTGATTGACAGTCTGTGTCAGGGATATCAGGCTGCGATAACCAAGAGCTACAATGGAAGCACGATAGGAATCGTATACAATACATCTGATGAAGTGATTACCGTGGACATCAGCGGAACAGAAATCTCAGATATGCAGATTCGCGGTTATCTTACTCTTAACAATGAGGAGATTAAGTTAAAAGATGGCATGCTCACAATGCCGGCACAATCGATATGTATTCTTAAACAGAGATAAACACAAGGAGGCAGACTATGAGAAAGGTTGGCATGCTTATGCCGGTCGCTTCACTTCCGGGGCGGCATGGTATAGGTGATTTTGGAAAAGAAAGTTATCATTTTGTGGATTTGATGAAGGAGGCGAAGGCAGCTATATGGCAGATGCTTCCGCTCAATCCATTGGGATACGGAAATTCACCGTATCAGCCATATTCATCCTGTGCGGGTGATGAGCTCTATATTAATCTTGATAAGCTGTGTGAGGAGGGACTTTTAAAGAGAGTTCCTGATTTTCACAGCAATGCCACACACATTGATTATCAGGCAGTGAGGGAGTTCAAGGGTAAGTACCTTAAAAAGGCATTTAAGAATTTTAAGCCTGATGCGGGATATAAGAAGTTCACCAAGATGGACTGGGTATATAATTACGCCGTGTTCCTCACACTCAAGAAGCAGAACAATCTTGTCGCCTGGAATGAGTGGCCGGTGGAGCAGCAGAACTGGATAAAGGATCATAAGTATGACCTCACACCGCTTAAGGAGGATATCGAGTACGAAATGTTCGTACAGTATGAGTTTTATAAGCAGTGGATGGAATTAAAAAAATATGCCAATAAAAACGGAATAAAGGTCATGGGAGACATTCCAATCTACGTCGGAATAGACTCGCTTGACGTATGGTCGGGTCAGGAAAACTTCTTACTCGGGGCTGACGGTAAGCCGACCTTCATCGCAGGAGTACCGCCTGATTATTTCAGTGCAACCGGTCAGAGATGGGGAAATCCTATCTACGACTGGGATTACATGGAGAAGGACGGTTTTAAATTCTGGCTTAACAGGCTGGATTACAGCAGCAAGCTGTTCGATATCATCAGGATAGACCATTTCAGGGCATTTGACAGCTATTGGAAGATTCCTGCAACGTGCGAGACGGCTGTTGACGGTGAGTGGAACTATGCGCCGGGCTATAAGCTTTTTGATACTGTATTCAAGGTGATGCCTGATATCAACATTATAGTTGAGGATCTTGGTGACTTAAGACCTGAGGTATTGGAGCTTCGCGACCATTACGAGTTCAAGGGAATGAGAATTGTGCAGTTCTGCTTCACGGAGAATGATGTTGCCGATGGCGAGTATACGGATACACACAATCTTGTGCTGTATACAGGAACGCATGACAATGATACGATAAACGGATGGTATAAGTCTCTCTCAAGAAAGGAGAAGAATCAGACGAGAAGATTCCTTGACAAGGCTGGAATACCGGATGGAGCCGTTTCGTGGAGAATGGTTTCATTTACACTGTCCCAGGACTGTTATATGGCAATTCTTCCTTATCAGGATGTGTGTGACCTTGGCGCTAAGACGAGACTCAATCTTCCGGGAACGCTCGGCTCACCTAACTGGGAGTGGAAGGCGAAGAACCTTGATGATTTTGCGGCGAGAACAAAGGAATTTGCAGTGCTTGTGAAAAATCCGGTTAAAAGACCTTCGCAGAGAAAAAAGAAACAGGCATAATTTGATGGCTGATATATCGGAAAATATCAGATAAATATAATATTCAGGTTATGAGAAGCATGGGACCTCCATATACTTTTAGTAGTATAAAAGTATGTGGAGGTCTTTGTGGGTAGAATTGTACAGGTTTTAAAGGTTGCGGGTGCTGCGGTCATAGTATCAATAGTGCTTATTTTGTCTGGGGCTTTAATCGCATATAAGCTCAGGCTTTCGGATGCACAGATGTCACTTTTTGCTGTGGCTATATATGCGGTTGGTGCATTTATAGCAGGATTCGGTATGGGAAAAATAAAGAAAGGCAGAAGGCTGCTCTGGGGTGTGTGTGCCGGGGCTGTGTATTTTTCGATAATTGTGCTTATTTCCATTATATCGGGAATGGGACTTCATGCGGATGCAGGAAGACTTGCGCGGTGCGCGGTTATATGTATTGCGGCGGGAACAGTAGGCGGAGTGTTAGGGTGATGCTGTACCGAAATAAAAAATAAAAAACTCTTAAAAGGTATTGACAAAAAAGGAGAGTTAGATTACAATACATATTGTTAGTGATAACTAACCACGTACATAACATACATAATTCTTCTAAAAGCAGCAGGGAATAGGGCACCCTGCTGTTTTGCTGTGTCAATTTTTTGTACAATTTAAAAAAATAAAAAAGGATTTTCCGGGTTTGGTGGAGTATATAGAATTAGAGACTATTTTTGAATGGAGCATTGAGTGCGTATCAGCGGATGTTTATATTGAATAACAGAAAGGAAAAGGATGAATATTAGAGAACAGCAGGAGAGCTTTGAAGAAGAATATCTAAGTCCCTATGCGTCCCTCTCGAAGAACAGTGCGGGAAGGGATGTACCTGAACAGGAGTGCGATATGCGTACTGTGTACCAGCGCGACAGGGACAGGATTCTTCATTGTAAGTCCTTTAGAAGACTTAAGCACAAGACACAGGTCTTTTTAGCTCCTGAGGGTGATCACTACAGGACGAGACTCACGCACACACTTGAGGTTGCGCAGATTGCGCGTACCATAGCGCGGGCACTAAGGCTCAATGAGGATCTCACCGAGGCGATAGCGCTTGGACATGATTTAGGGCATACGCCTTACGGACATGCAGGTGAGGCGGCGCTGAGCGATGCGCTTAAGGCGGATGGCTTTGAGGAGGGCTTCAAGCATTATGTCCAGAGTCTCAGGGTAGTTGAGAAGCTTGAGAAGGATGGGAAAGGTCTTAACCTGACCAGGGAAGTGCGTGACGGCATACTGAATCATGGCACGGACAGAATGCCTGCAACCTTAGAAGGCAGGATTGTCAGATTTTCGGACAAGATAGCGTATATCAACCATGATATAGATGATGCCATAAGGGCACATATACTGTCTGAGGATGATATCCCGCGTGAGTATACGGATATCTTAGGTACAACGACGTCAGAAAGGCTCGACGCTCTTATACATGACGTAATATACAGCAGTAATGGGAAAGCTGATGTTGTGATGTCCGATGATATGTACTGTGCAATGACAGGCTTAAGAAGCTTTATGTTCCGGAGCGTATATACCAATCCTACCGCCAAGAGTGAGGAGGTCAAGGCTAAGAAGCTTCTGCGTGAGCTGTATGAGTATTATAAGGAGCATATAGAAGCACTGCCGGAGAACTATATTAATCTGATATGGGAGAAGAAAGATCCGGTTAATATTGTGGTATGCGACTATATTGCAGGTATGAGTGACCAGTACGTGGTTCACAAGTTTGAAGAGATATATGTCCCACATTCATGGTCTTACAAGGAATAGGGAGGAAAAAGTGGTTTATTCTGATGATATAATTGAGGAAGTCCGCGGACGGAGTGACATCGTGGATGTCATATCGGGGTACGTCCGGCTGACCAGAAAGGGCAGCTCCTATTTTGGGTTGTGCCCGTTTCATAATGAAAAATCACCTTCATTTTCCGTGTCGGGGTCGAAACAGATGTTTTATTGTTTCGGCTGTGGAGAGGGAGGAAATGTTTTTTCTTTTATCATGAAATATGAGAATTATACATTCCCGGAGGCGGTCAAGCTGCTTGCAGACAGGGCGGGAGTGCAGCTCCCGGAGGTTTCCATGACCTCTGATGAACGCAGACAGCAGGATATGAAGGCACAGCTTTATGATATCAATAAGGAAGCAGCACTGTTCTACTATAAGCTTTTGAAGTCACCCGGAGGACAGAGAGCCTATGATTATTTTAAAAATAAGCGTGTCCTGTCCGACGAGACGATAGTCCATTTCGGGCTGGGAGCCTCAGGAACTTACAAGGATGAACTGTACCGGTATATGAAAAACAGGGGGTACAGTGATGAGCTTTTGAGAGAGACAGGACTTTTTATCTATAATGAGCGCGAAGTGAGGGACAGGTTCTTTAACAGAGCAATGTTTCCCATAATGAATATATCCAATAAGGTTATCGGATTCGGCGGAAGAGTCATGGGAGAGGGGGAACCTAAGTACCTCAATTCACCTGAGACAAAGATATTCGATAAAGGAAGAAATCTGTTCGGACTTAACTTTGCCAGAAGCTCACGAAAGAAGAACATGATTATATGCGAGGGGTATATGGATGTCATAGCCATGCACCAGGCGGGGTTTGACCAGGCGGTAGCCTCACTTGGAACGGCACTCACACCGGGACATGCATCGCTCATGAAGAGGTACACGAATGATGTATTAGTCTGCTATGACAGTGACGGAGCCGGAACGAAGGCGGCGATAAGGGCTATAGGACTTTTGAGAAATGCGGGGCTTAGGACCAGGGTTATCAATATGAAGCCGTACAAGGACCCGGATGAATTTATTAAAAATCTGGGTGCGGATGCTTTTCAGGAGAGAATAGACAACGCCAGAAACAGCTTTATGTTCGAGCTTTCGGTTCTTGAGAGAGACTATGATCTGCAGGATCCGGACGGCAGGACGGCTTTCTTAAATGAGGCTGCAAAAAAGCTTGTGGATTTTTCGGATGAGGTAGAGAGGAATAATTATATAGCAACGGTTGCCTCAGAATATCATATAGGCACGGACAGCCTTACAAGACTTGTAGGAAAATGGGCAGCCTATGAGCTTACATCAGGAAAAAAGCTTAACAACAGGCAGCCTGATGCGGATGTGCCGCAGGTGAACACACAGCCGCAGGAGAATACAGGTGCTAAGGGCAGCCGGAAAAAGGAGAAGGACAACGGCGTAAAGAAGGCGCAGAGGCTTCTTCTTACATGGCTTATTGAGGAGCCGAAGCTGTATAAGCCGGTTGCGAAGTATGTAAAACCGGATGATTTTACAGAGGAATTGTATTATAGGGTTGCACTTATGCTGTTTGACCAGTTCAAAAAGGGTGAACTCAATCCAGCAAAGATAATATCAAGCTTTACCGATGAGGAGAGCCATAAGGAGGTTGCGAGACTTTTCAACACGGAGCTGCCGCAGGATATGGACACCCGGGATAAAAATAAGGCACTTGATGATATTGTGATGAGGATAGTGAAGAACAGTCTTGAAGTAAGGCTTAAGACGGTCGATGACTTAAATGAGGCGCAGCAGCTGATGCAGCAGCAAAATGCAGTTAAAACACTGCATATTTCAATAAACTAAGGGAAAAATAAGATTAATTATGGAAGGACGGACATGACGATGGATGAGAACATGTTAAAATTCGATGAAAAATTAAAGGAACTTCTTGCGTCTGCAAAGAAAAAGAAGAATACACTTGACTATCAGGAGATTATGGATGCATTTGCAGACATAGACCTTGATCCGGACAAGATGGATAAAATCTTCGATTTCCTTGAGGCAAGCAATATAGATATTATCCGTACCACGGATGATGATATGGACGATGAGCCTATTCTTTTAGATGGCGATGATGATATAGATATCGAGAAGATAGATTTGTCAATACCTGAGGGAGTAAGCATCGAGGATCCTGTAAGAATGTATCTTAAGGAAATCGGTAAGGTGCCGCTCCTTTCTGCCGAGGAGGAGATTGAACTTGCCAAGAGAATGGAGAATGGCGACCAGAATGCCAAGAAGAGACTTGCAGAGGCGAATCTTCGTCTTGTTGTAAGTATAGCTAAGAGATATGTGGGACGAGGCATGCTTTTCCTTGACCTTATTCAGGAGGGAAACTTAGGTCTTATCAAGGCTGTTGAGAAGTTCGATTACCGCAAGGGCTATAAGTTCTCAACGTACGCAACATGGTGGATTCGTCAGGCTATCACAAGAGCGATTGCAGACCAGGCAAGAACCATAAGAATACCGGTTCACATGGTTGAGACAATCAATAAGCTTATACGTGTATCAAGACAGCTCCTGCAGGAGCTCGGAAGAGAGCCATCCCCTGAGGAGATTGCAGCAGAGATGGATATGCCTGTTGAACGTGTAAGAGAGATATTAAAGATATCACAGGAGCCTGTTTCCATGGAGACACCTATCGGTGAGGAGGAGGACAGCCATCTTGGAGATTTCATCGAGGATGACAATGTTCCGGCACCTGCTGAGGCAGCGGCATTTACACTCCTTAAGGAGCAGCTTGATGAGGTGCTTTCCACACTGACAGACCGTGAGCAGAAGGTATTAAGGCTCAGATTCGGTCTTGAGGATGGCAGGGCCAGAACCCTTGAGGAGGTTGGAAAGGAGTTCAAGGTAACAAGAGAGCGTATCAGACAGATTGAGGCAAAGGCACTCAGAAAGCTGCGTCACCCAAGCAGAAGCCGCAAGCTTAAGGATTATCTGGATTAATATGGATTTACGGAAAAGTCCTGTAAAAATGTCATCCAGATTACATAGGGTTGCCGATATGATAACTCCGGGGTGCATAGTTGCCGACATCGGTACGGATCATGGATATATTCCGATATATGAGGTGCTCACCGGAAGGGCAGGATATGCATACGCGTGCGATGTCGCGGAGGGACCGCTTGGCAGGGCGAGAGATAATGTCAGTCTGTACAATGTGGGTGACAGGGTACAGACTGTCTTGTCTGATGGACTTAAGGGACTTAAGAATATTAAAGACAATATACCTGAGGCTATAGTTATTGCGGGAATGGGCGGAAGCCTTATATGCAGGATACTAAGTGAGGGGGCGGAAGCTGCCAGGAACGCGAAGGAGCTTATTCTGTCTCCGCATTCCGAATGGTATGATGTCAGGAGGTTTTTGTACGACAACGGGTATACCATCACGGACGAGGATATGCTTAAGGAGGATGGAAAGTATTATGTTGTAATAAAGGTTGTTCCTTCAAAAGCTGGGGATAACGGCAAAGCCGGCTCACAGTGCGGTGACGCTTCAGTTGCATTGCAGGATGAACAGTTTCGGGATGAACTCTGTTACGGACCGGTTCTTATAAGAAAGAAACATACGGTTCTTGTGGACTATTTAAGAAAAGAACTTGATACATGCGGTAAGATTAGGGAGAACCTTCTGAATAATGGGGGAACTACAGCTAAGGAGAAACTGGCTGAATTCGATGAAAAGGAAGCCGTTCTGAGGAGAGTATTGAAAAAAATAGCGGAGGTGTAACAGATGAAGCTTTTAGAAGCAGCCCTGGAGGCACAGAGTGCATATCCCCACAGGATTGTACTTGCAAGAGTGGATGGTAAGCTCTGCGAACTTTCAGGAAATATTTTTGTTGAAGATACATGTAAGTATGAGTGGGTGACAACCGCTGATATATCCGGAATGCAGACCTACAGAAGAAGTGCGACGCTTCTCATGCTGAAGGCAGTGAGGGATGTGTATGGCAGGAAGGTGAAGGTGTGCGTGGAATATTCGCTGAGCAAAGGATATTATTGCGGTGTATCAGGTGCTGTGAAGGTTGATGAGAGCTTCATTGAGAAGGTGTCTGAGCGTATGAGAGAGCTGGTGGACAGTGCTCTTCCTTTTACTAAGTTCACTGTCGGACTTGATGAGGCTATAAGAATATTCCATGAGGAAGAGATGTATGACAAGGAGAAGCTGTTCAGATACCGCCGCGCCTCAAAGGTGAACCTGTATGAGCTTGATGGCTATAGGGATTATTTCTATGGCTACATGGTGCCGGATACGGGCTATCTGACTGTATGGCAGCTATTTCTCTATGATAAGGGCTTCGTCTTACAGCTGCCGGATAAGAGTGCACCGGAGCTTCTGCCGGAATTCAGGCCTCAGAACAAGCTTTTTCATGTTCTTGATGAGTCCATGAGGCTTGCCCAGAAGCTTGGGATAGGGAATGTCGGTGATTTAAATGATGCGGTTGCCAGCGGTGAGATAAGTGAGCTTATTCTTGTGCAGGAGGCACTGCAGGAGAAGAACATAGCGGATATAGCCGAGGATATTGCTTCAAGACCGGAAGTGAAGTTCGTAATGATAGCCGGACCATCATCATCGGGAAAGACAACATTTTCACACAGACTGTCAATTCAGCTCAGGACACAGGGACTTAAGCCTCATCCTATAGGACTGGATGATTATTTTGTTGACAGGGAGCATACCCCGAAGGATGAGAACGGCAATTATAATTTTGAATGTCTTGAGGCGATTGATGTTGAACAGTTCAATGAGGATATGACAAGACTTCTTGCCGGTGAGGAGGTGGAGCTTCCGACATTTAACTTTAAGACAGGACGCAGGGAATACAAGGGTAATTTTAAGAAATTAGGACCGGATGATATTCTTGTCATAGAAGGCATTCACGGACTTAATGATAAGCTTTCATATTCACTTGACAAAAAGAATAAGTATAAGATATATATAAGTGCGCTCACACAGTTGAATGTAGATGAACACAACAGAATACCTACAACTGATGGAAGACTTATAAGACGTATGGTGAGAGATGCCAGAACGAGGGGAACCAACGCAAAGGGAACCATAGCGATGTGGGAATCGGTGCGCAAGGGTGAGGAGCAGAACATATTCCCATATCAGGAAACGGCGGATGCGATGTTCAATTCGGCACTTCTGTATGAGCTTGCGGTATTGAAGCCGTATGCTGAGCCGGCACTTTTCGGGATAAGACCGGGGGAGCCGGAATATGAGGAGGCAAAGCGTATTCTTAAGTTTCTTGATTATTTTCTTGCGGTTGGAAGTGATGAGCTTCCTAAAAACTCGATTATAAGGGAATTTGTAGGCGGAAGCTGCTTCAAAGTATAAAAAAATAGTTAAATCCTTTTAAATTTGTTTACTTTTTGATAAAGAAATGTTAAAATATTGATTGCCAGTTGGCTGAATAATCGCGGCTGCAGGTGTCGAAAGACCGCAGGTGAGGAAAGTCCGGGCTTCATAGGGCAGGATGCCGGATAACGTCCGGTGGGGGTGACCCTAAGACCAGTGCAACAGAAATATACCGCCACAGGCTGATGCCGAGGCTCCGCAAGGACGTGGTAAGGGCGGAAGGGCAGTGTAAGAGACTACCGCCTGTCTGGTAACAGACAGGGCACATGTAAACTCCATCCGAAGCAAGACCGAATAAGAGGCAGAGACGTGGCCCGCCAGTCTCAGGTAGGTCGCTTGAGCCTGTTGGCAACAGCAGGTCTAGATAGATGATTATTCACGACATAACCCGGCTTACAGGCTGACTGGTAATTGTTTTCGACATATTACAATAGGAGATTCTCTTAATGTATAATCGTATTTGTGATTCACAAGACCCTGATTACAAGTTGAAATTTGCCAAGGCAGTTTTACAGAAGGATTTTGTGATTTTGAATGCGGAGGAACCCCTTTATGATTTCCTGGGGAAGAACTCCGCCTCTTTTTTCAATAAGCTCATAAGACCTGACTGCGAGGAAGAATTTCTTTTTGCGTGCAGCAGTATGAGTCCGGGCGATACATACAGTATTATCACGTTTCTGCGTGATAAGAATGACAATTATCATCCGGTTGACATACATATCAGCAAGTCAAGGCTGTTCGAGAATGGAGACTGGTTTTATACTGCCGACATATACAGCATAGACAGGATTGAGACTTCATTCCTGACCAGCCAGCAGAAGATGGACAAGTACAGAATGTTCATGGAAATCAGCGGTGTTGTATATATGGAATTCTGGCCTGATACAGGGAGAATAGTATTTTATGACTACATGCTCAGAAAATCACATATTCTCTATGAGAATAACATTGAGAAATGGCATGAGGATGTAAAGACATTTGCCGTTGATATTGATAATAACAGCTTTGAGATAGAACAGTGGTATGAGAGCCTTGTCAACCTTGACAGCCAGTTTAACTGTACTGTAAGGACAGGCTTTATGAATGCCAATCGTATTCCTGAGACTCTTTCAATCGATGCAAGGTATATATCGAGGCATAATGCGGATGTAATAGTCGGGATTGTAAAGAGAAGGGACATAACACAGGATGATATTCCCTACTATCTGACGGCAGCGGGCAAGGATGCCGCTACGGGACTGCTCAATAAGAGAGCACTCATTGAATACACCAATGATACGTTAGGGACTGCTTCGACCAAGAAGTATTATATGATTCTTATAGACATTGATGATTTCAAGAGTATCAATGATACACATGGTCATCTTATGGGAGATAAGGCCGTTATTGTGCTTGCGGAATCGCTTATCGAGACGCTTGATGGAAGAGGAGTTGTGGGAAGATTCGGCGGCGATGAATTTTTCGTACTTACCGAGGATATACCGGATGAACAGCAGCTAAGGCTTTTCCTGAAGGCTATGCTGTCGAAGCTGCGGTATAACGAGTCTCTCAAGCTTGGCAGCATGAGGTTCACCCTGTCGATGGGCATATCACAATATCCGGAAGCAGGAAGAAAATTTGAAGATTTGTTTATGCTGGCAGACAAGGCACTGTATATTGCAAAGGATAAGGGCAAGAACAGATATATCATATACAGGCCGGAGCTTCACGATTCGGTGGATATTGTCGGAAGGCAGACAGAGTCAGGTGTTTTTCCGGCATATATAAAGACACTTAAGAAGGTGATAAAAGATATTGCCATCGGGAAATCAACAGAGGTTGAGGAGCTTTTAGAGGAGATAAGGTCTGCCTTTGGACTTGGAGCGGCAGCGGTGTATGACACATCGGACTATAATGCTATTACATATACTAAGGACTTCCCGCAGGGACTGATGTCTGTTAAGTTTATGGGAAATGCTTCATATAAGGCTCTTGTGGCGGTTGACAATGTTATTGTGATAAATAATCTCGATAGTATAGAGCGCGAGGACAAGGCTGTTTACAGAAAATTGTACGATGCAGGCTGCCGCTCGTATGTGAGTGTTTTTCTTTCGGATAACACAGGCACGGAATATATTTTTGTGTTTTATATGCTTGGAGAGAAGCATAAGTGGAGCAGTGTGGAGATAGATTACCTGACAATGTTGTCGGAGGTGATATATGGTGCACTTAAGAAGTAATATAATGTCTTCTGAGTGCTGCTCCACAAAAAATGCTGTCTAAAGAAGTATTCTTTAGACAGCATTTTTTATACTGCATAAATGCAGCTGTTAAACTCTCTGTTCGTGAATGAGTTGTTGTTAAAGCTTAGTATATTTTTCTTCACAATACTTGCAGCGGTATACCTGCTTCTCCTCATCGGTGAGGTAGAATACCTGATCAAGCTCCTGTTCAATGGAGGTTATACATCTTGGGTTCTTGCACTTTATGATGTTGGTAACAGTCTTAGGGAGTGTGAGCTCCTTCTTTTCAACGATTCCGCCGTTTTTGATTATGTTGACAGTGATATTGTGGTCGATAAATCCAAGAATATCGAGGTCAACAAGGTCTAAGCCGCCGTCTATTTTTATGATATCCTTCTTGCCCATCTTTTTGCTCTTGGCATTCTTGATTATGGCTACACAGCAGTCAAGCTTGTCAAGTCCGAGGGACTGGTAGATATCCATACAGCGTCCTGCCTGAATGTGGTCGAGAACGAAACCTTCTGTGAGTTTTCCTACGTTTAACATGATTATTCTCCATTCTGCCGCATGGCTGCGGCACAGATTTTGATGTTAGTTTGTTGAATCCGGAATCATATCCAAAAGGTACATGATGAGAGCCATTCTCACATATACGCCGTATTGGGCCTGCTTAAAATAGGCTGCCCTTGGATCATCGTCTACCTCAACGGATATCTCATTAACTCTTGGAAGTGGGTGAAGTACAATCATATCCTCCTTGGCAAGAGCCATCTTTTCGCGGGTGAGTATATAGTAGTCCTTCATTCTGAGGTATTCCTCCTCATTGAAGAAACGCTCCTTCTGGACACGGGTCATGTAGAGTATGTCAAGCTTAGGCATAACCTCGTCAAGACTTGTAACCTCCTCGAATTCAATGCCCTTGGCAGTGAGAACATCCTCACGGATATAGTCAGGCACACGAAGCTCCTTAGGGGAGATGAGAATAAAGTGAATGTTGTTGTACCTTACAAGGGAATTGATAAGAGAATGAACCGTACGTCCGAATTTTAAATCACCGCAAAGACCAATTGTAAGACCATCAAAATGACCCTTTAGAGCTCTGATTGTCATGAGGTCTGTGAGGGTCTGTGTAGGATGCTGATGACCACCGTCACCTGCATTGATGACAGGAATTCTTGAATGAATGGAGGCAACTAACGGAGCACCTTCCTTAGGATGTCTCATGGCACATATATCTGCGTAGCAAGAGATAACACGTATTGTATCGGCAACACTCTCACCCTTTGATGCGGAGCTTGAATCTGCGGATGAGAAGCCAAGTACCGAGCCGCCAAGATTGAGCATTGCTGCCTCAAAGCTGAGACGTGTGCGGGTGCTTGGTTCGTAGAAGAGAGTGGCTAGCTTTTTACCTGTCATGACATGTGCATATTTTGACGGGTCAGCAGCTATGTCACCGGCTACATCAAGAAGCTTGTCTAATTCTTCAACGGATAAGTCAAGCGGACTTAACAGATGTTTCATAACATTTTCCTCCTGAAATAAAAGATGGTATGTCTAATATTAACGTCATAAGACGCTTTTCAAGTTATTATACATTTTTTGATGGTATACTACAATATGTTTTTTTGTATTTTTGAAAATAATTAGGAGTATTAAGCTGCATAAAAGGTTATTTATTAGTACTAATAGCTCTTTGACATAATTGTAAAAAATGGTAATATGTTTTAAAGGGTGGGTATAACATTATCGCTAAGGCTTATGTTATATCCGTAACCTTGATTTTATCACAAATAAGGAGAGGACTTATGAAAAGAATTAAAAAGGTTTTGGCGGTTATGCTTGTTCTTGTTATGAGCATGGCACTCGCAGCAGGCTGCAGTAAGAGCAGGCAGACTATGTTCGGCATTATGAAAGATGCCGGCACAATGACAAAGTATTCGTATGACATCAATGCGAAGCTTGCTTCAAGTATCAGTGGACTTGAGAATCTTTCACTTACGTTTAATGGTGAGACAGATGGTGAAGCAATGGCTATGGGAGTCAAGGTGAGCTATTCATTTATCACTGTCGATGTTGACAATTTCCTTACTATCACAAAGGATGCGGTTTATGTAAATGTACAGACATTATTCGATAAGCTTGCACCGATTTTACTTGGCGCATCGTACAGCCTCGAGGATTTTGAAGAGGAGTTCGGAACAGAGCTTAAGTGTATTAAGCTTTCGTTAGTCGATGGAATGGTTAACCTTAACGGTGGCAGCAATGAACTTATGGATACTTATATTTCGATTCTTGAGAGCGCATTCAAGGATGTGAAGATTGAGGAAAATAAGGGTGAGTTTACAGTCAGGGTTGAGGGAGCAGAGGAGTTCTCGAAGCTTGCAGATGCCCTTATAACAGCGCTTCTTGACAATGAGGACACTATCATCTCAGCACTTGAGAAGAGCAATGTCGACGATGAGATGGTAAAGAAGCTTGTAGATACTTACATGGATGAGTTTGTAGCGGCTCTTGACAGATTTAACAGGGAGTACGAAGCGGGTCTTACAGATGAGGATATAGCTTCTATTAAGGAAGAAGTATTAAATGCTTTTGAGGAAACAACAGGCGATGCACAGCTTGATGATGTGAGCGCTTCGTATAAGGAAATGTTCGACGAACTCAGAACCAATAAGGATGATTTTGTAAGTGAGATAGCCGGTCTTAATGGCACAGCAGACCTTACAATCACCAACAGTCTTACAGGCAAGGAGGGCAGCAGGGTATATAGCTGTACAAGTGTTGTAAATGCTGAGAGTACAGATACAGATGAGGATATTTCACTCAATATCGATTCGGTCATGACTGAGAGCAATGATATATCTGTAAAGGCACCTGAAAGCTATACTGAGTTTTCAGATATCATCTATGCGGCACTTGTTTACGCTTATGAGAATGGTTTGCTTGATGATGCGTTATATGATGTATACTAAGTAAGAAGAGAAGATGAGCCACTGCAAAGGCAGTGGCATGGGGAATTTTATGATAAGGTTGTGATAAGGAGCCTCTGTCGGTGAGACAGGGGCTTTTTAGGTTGTATTATTATAGTCCCTGTGTCTTTTTTATGAATTGTCCAACCGCGGTGTCCCATGCGTTTTCCACGCTCTTATCCAAAGTGAAGGAGCTTAGGGAGGTGCCTGTGATTACGCAGAGCTGCCTGTTCTCATATCGGATATTGAGATACAGACCATTCACGGTGTCCGGGTTAATGCTGATATCGTTCTTGTTTAAAAAGGCTGCTATGGAGTGCGGCGGCATTGAGAATACAAGCTTCATGGAGAGCGGAGTGCGCTTCCCTTTTATCATGTTGAAGCAGTATGGCTTAAGCATTGACCATGGTGCATAGGGTGACTCAGCCAATTCTTCTTTTTCAATATCATTGAGAAAATCCTTCAACATCTTTCCGTCTATCTTAAATGAGACAAATGTATCTATCTGCAGCTCGCGGCATAGGAAATGGTCAAATGTATCTTTTATAAAGAGATGGGACATGAAGTCCTTTATATTGTCTAATTCTATACTTATCATAATTGGTGGTTCTCCCATTTTTTAGTTTTCTGATATAGTGGGGCTGCGTGTTGTAAGCATGCAGGAATTTTGCCACTTGCAACCTCAGATATAAATAAGTATAATGTGAATAAAATTTGTTGTAAATAGTCCAAAGGAAATAATGTTGACAATTATTGTTTAAGAAAGCTTGTACAAAGGATTTACCAAAGGACGTGGAGGGAAAAATGAAATTTAGAGAATCATCGGACAGACTTATAAAATTTATAGGGAACGCAACCTGTTCATTCACAACAGTGCAGACCTCAATAGAGCTGCTAAGGGATGCAGGGTTTAAAGCACTGGAGCTTGGCGCGGACTGGGAGCTTGAGCGTGGAAGGTCTTATTATGTGAATGTGTATGACAGTTCACTTATGGCATTTTCGGTTGGAAGAAATTATGACGGAGGAATGATAAGAATTGCCACAGCACATACGGACAGCCCTTCATTCTGTGTTAAGCCTAATCCTGAGGTAAAGGCAGGTATGGGAAATATTGGAAAGCTTAATGTGGAAGGATATGGCGGTGCCATTCTTAACACATGGCTTGACAGACCATTGTCGATTGCGATGCGTGTATCGGTAAAATCCGAAAATGTGTTTGAGCCGGAGATAAAGATTATAGATTTCAGACGTCCTGTTGTGACAATCCCTAATCTTGCGATACACATGAACAGGGATGTAAACAAGGGAGTGGAGCTTAACAAGCAGGTCGATATGCTTCCGATATGCTGCCAGCCGGGCACTGATGCTAATGATTTCTTTATATCTTATCTTGCTGATGAGCTAAAGGTCAATAAAGATGATATACTTGACTACGAGGGTTATGTCTACAACACGGAAAAGGGGCAGTATGTCGGAATTAATGATGAATTTATACTCTGTCCAAGGCTTGACAATGCCACTTCTGTTGTGGCATGTCTTGGCGGAATAATAGACAGCAGCAGGGCGGACAGTGATGAAGCCGCCAATGCCGGTGCACTGGGGGGGAATGATGACGGTGTCAATGTCATAATGGTATTTGACAATGAGGAGATCGGAAGCATGACCAAGCAGGGAGCTAATTCTTCTGTGCTCACCTTTATGCTTGAGAAGCTGTACAGAAGCCTTGAGCATGACAATGAGACCACGGAGGACGCAAGAGCAGGTTATATAAACAGGATTTTAAACGGAATGATGATTTCGCTTGATGTTGCCCATGCCACACATCCGAACCATCCTGAGAAGAATGATCCTACCAGCCCTATAGTGCTGAATGCGGGACCTGTCATTAAGCGTTCGGCGGCACAGCGCTATGCCACAGATGCCAAGGCTGTCGGAATAGTCGAGCAGATATGTAAAAAAGCAGACATTCCGTACCAGAAGTTTTCGATACGTTCCGATATGGTGGGCGGAAGTACACTCGGACCTATATCGGACATCCAGCTTCCGATGTTAACCGTTGATATAGGAGTACCTATTCTTGCAATGCATTCAGCTATGGAGACTATGGGAGCTAAGGATCAGGCCTATATGGAGGAGCTTGTCAGAGGCTTTTTCTGTTATTAGGCAGTTGGCAACTGTTCAAACAAATAAACAAATTAATAAATGACCGGAGATTGAGGTGCAGATTGAACGCAGAATAAGCAATC
>DNFT01000112.1:39160-49206 GCA_003486385.1 Eubacterium sp.
TAGAGCACTAAGCGGTGGGTAAGGGGGATGCGGACTGCGTTCATGAGCAGGCAGCGAAAGCGGAAAATGTCCGCTTTACCTGGCTTTATAATGCACATCGGCCTCCGGTTTTTTATTTATAGTTTTTTATAATTTACCCTTTTCAAATGTAGTACAGTGTGCTATTATTATCTGGTATTAAAAACTACATGAAATAATATTAAATATTGTGATATTTAGTAAATGGTTCAAATATATATTATTTTAAGACTATAAGTATAATCCGGAGGGTAAGATAATGAGCTATAAAATTGTTGTTGACAGTGGATGTGATTTACCGCAGAGGCTTAGAGAGGATGAACATTTTGTGGTTGTTCCGCTCACGCTTTCCGTCGGCGGTGTTGATATAGTGGATGATGACAGCTTTAACCAGAAAGATTTCTTAAAGAGAGTGAGTGAGTCCAAGGAGTGTCCGAAGTCGGCATGCCCATCACCGGAGAGATACCTGTCAGAGTATGAGAGTGCCGCCGGAGATGTGTATGTTATCACTCTTTCAGGCAGACTCAGCGGTTCGTACAACAGTGCGCTTGTTGCGGCTGATATGTACGAGGAGGATGGGGGAAGCAATCATGTACATGTATTTGATTCCCTGTCGGGATGCTGCGGCGAAGCGGTTATTGCCATGAAGATAGTTGAGTGTGTGGAGCAGGGCATGGGCTTTGATGAGGTCGTTAAGACGGTTTCACAGTTCAGGGATGGAATGAAGACATATTTCGTTCTCGAGACGCTTGAGACACTCAGAAAGAACGGAAGACTCACTAATCTTCAGGCTATCCTTGCAAATGTACTCAGCATCAAGCCTGTGATGAGCGCCAGGGAGGGCGAGATTATCAAGCTTGAGCAGACAAGGGGAATTAACAAGGCACTCAAGCGCATGTGTGAAATTATACTTGAGAATGTCAAGGAGCCACAGAATAAGGTGCTGGCGATTTCACACTGTAACTGCCCTGAGCGCGCGGAATATGTGAAGGGACTTCTGCTTGACAAGTGCAGCTTCAAGGATGTTGTCATTGTAGACACGGCGGGAGTTGCGACGATGTATGCTAATGATGGTGGAATTGTGGTGGCTGTCTAATATTTTCATATGCATAAAAAAGTGCGTTATTAATGATAAATTAAATAAAATTTCAAAAACCTATTGCACTATTACATGTAATGATGTATTATGTATAAGGTTCGCTTGTGTGGCGCAGTTGGTAGCGCAACTGATTCGTAATCAGTAGGTCGTGGGTTCGAGTCCCATCACAAGCTTTTTTTTTATTGGCAGGGATTTACGTTAATTGATTTCACAAAAAAATAATTTAAAACATTTGAAACAAAATGAGCCTGTTTACACACTGTATGTATGAAGAAAGTACAGACAGTGTGTATTATTTTATCTAAATATTAAGGAGTGTGATTTTGATGAAAAAAAGGGCAGTGTTTATTTGGTCAATTATGCTTGTCGTATGTGCGGTGGGATTGTGTGCGTGCAGGAAAGAGGATAAGAGCACTGGGACGGAGAATGAATGGTGGGTAAGAGGACATTTTCTCACGGGATTAAGTCAGCCGATGCTTGTGACTGTGCCTGATACCACATATTCAGACGGGGCACCGATAGTGCTCACTCCTATGGAGGGAGTTGATTTGTCACAGTATGTTGATGGTGATGTCATCGAGATAAGGGTTGAGAGCATACAGGAATTGATGCCGTGTATGGCAGATGTTCTGGACGTGAGGTTCATAGAGCACGGTGATGTGATGGATATAGATTCGGATATTATGGATATGCTTGCGGAGCATGGCTGGATTGAGCTTAAGACGGAGACGATTACAGACTGATAAGTTAAGGGGAGGGCGCACATTGTGCGCCTTTTTCCATATAATAAGGTATATCCTAAAGAAACAGGGGTCAGAGAAAATGGCAATCCTGACGATTAAGGACCTGGACTTTTCCTATCATAGTCCGCAGGGTGAGACGAAGGCACTGACTGATATCAACCTGACCGTTAATGAAGGAGAGTTCATTTCTATAGTCGGACCATCCGGCTGTGGCAAATCAACTCTCCTTTCTATTATTGCAGGTCTGACACCGGTGGCAGACGGTTATTTTGTGAATAATGCCACAATCGGATATATGCTGCAGCGTGACCATCTCTTTGAGTGGCGGACGATATATGACAATGTGATTCTGGGACTTGAAATAAAGAAGATACTCACACATGAAAACATAGAGAGAGTGAACAGACTTCTCGAGAGGTATGGGCTGGAGGCGTTCAAAGACAAAAGACCGTCCGAGCTGTCGGGGGGAATGAGACAGAGGGCAGCGCTTATCAGGACACTCGCATTAAATCCGGATATACTGCTTCTTGATGAGCCGTTTTCGGCACTGGACTATCAGACTAGACTGCGTGTAAGTGATGACATCGGCGAAATCATAAAGGAGGAGAAAAAGACGGCGCTCCTTGTCACCCATGACCTGTCGGAGGCGATTGCTATGGGGGACAGGATAGTAGTACTTTCGGAAAGACCGGGAACCATCAAAAAGATAATAGATATAGATTTCGGCAGTCTTTCGCCGCTTGAAAGAAGAAATGCACCGGAGTTTCAGGAATATTTTCATGAATTGTGGAGGTGTTTTTCATAGATGGAAAAAAGACGGAAAACAGGGTTGGTTAAAAGAAAACTGAACGTAAGTGAAGAACAGCAGATATATCTTGATGGTATACGAAGGGAAAAAATAAAGGTCAATTGTGTAAGAGTATTTATTCTTGTGGCTTTTATAGCTTTGTGGGAAGGATGCGCAAGGCTGGGAGTGATAAATGACTTCATATTCAGCAGTCCGTCACGAATTGTAAAATGCTTTGTCAGCATGTGTATGGATGGTTCTCTCCTGAGGCATATATGGGTTACGTTGTATGAGACTTTTATCAGTTTTTTTCTGGTTATAGGCATAGGTCTTGCCGCAGCTGTGCTTATGTGGCTGTCAAGAAGCTTTTCTAAGATTATTGAGCCTTATATCGTTGTTCTGAACAGCCTGCCTAAGTCTGCGCTTGCCCCGATACTGATTGTGTGGCTCGGAAATAATATACGAACAATCATCATATCTGCGATATCCGTTGCAGTATTCGGAACAATATTAACACTGTATACAGGATTTATGGAAATGGATCCTGATAAAATTAAACTCATAAAGACACTTGGCGGGAATCGTTTCCATGTGCTCACCAAGGTGCTTATTCCCGGCAACCTTGCGGTGATATTAAATACCATGAAGGTCAATATGGGGCTTTCGCTTGTCGGTGTCATTATCGGAGAATTTCTTGCGGCGAATGAAGGGCTTGGCTATCTTATCATATATGGAAGCCAGGTATTCAAGCTTGACTGGGTTATGCTTAGCATAATAATACTCTGTATTATGGCTACGGTGCTGTACCAGCTTATCAATATACTTGAAAGAGTACTGGCTAAAAAATATATATAAAATAATTTTAATTATAGCCAACGCATTTTCTTAAATAGTGGTGGTAAATAGAAGTAAAAATAGCATAAAAGATATTTAATGATGAAATCGGAAATACATGCATGAAATAACAGTAAATATCAGCATGTGACAGAGAAGAAAAGAGTATCAGCACATAGAATGAGGCAGCCTCATGTTATATGTCCTGATACTCTTTTTAATTTTCACCCCTCATTTATGCGAGCTCATGCAGAAATCTTTCGCGGATAATTGAAGAAATATCTTCAACGTCATCCTTTCCGAGTCCGTGAAGCCTGTCATACGGAATGAAGCCACCGGCCATGGAAGCATGCCCGCCGCCTCCACCGATGTCACGCAGGGCGCGGCTCGCTATAACTCCGGCATCATATAGGGCATCCTCGCTTCGTATGGAGAGCTTGACACCATCGCTGCGGAATGAATACACAACGGAAAAGTCGACCTCCTTGAGCTGCAGCATGAAGTCCGAAACGCTTGCGATAAGTGCTTCGGGGCAGTTGTAGCCGGCATTGGCAAAGCTTGCCGTGCCGTATACCTGGATGCTGTTGATTGCGGCAGCGTATACCTTTAGGTCTGAAAATTCAAGTGTGCTGTTTTCAAGAGATTGTATTACGGCGTGGTTGCTGTTTTTAAAAACCCTGTAGAACATATCCATGTCAAAGTCGGAAACTCCTCTTGAAAGTCCCTTGGTGTCCATTCTTATCCCGAAACATAAAACCGTTGCAGTGTTGTCATCCATTGGAATATTATTTTCATAAAAATAACTGGCAATGATTGAGGCGCATGCACCTGCCTCAGGGCGTATATCATAGAAGCGGTACTCCTTGTCGGGAGCTGCTGTGCGTGCTCCGGTAGGATGATGGTCTATGCAGATTATCTCCTCGCCCGTCATGTTGATAATGTTGGAGTTGCCTTTCTGTGAATCGACAAGGATAACCTCATCATCATCGGTAACGGATGGAAGGTCGTTTATGTTATATATCTCTATTCCCGCAAGTTCAATCATCCTGGCCGTGCTATGTCTGTCAATACGTCCGCTGTAGCAGAGGGTTGAGTCTATATTACAGCTTTTTAAAAGCATGGACAGCCCATAAGCACTGGCTATCGCATCAGGGTCGGGAAAATTGTGAGTCTGAATAAATACATGTTTATGATGGATGTTTTTTAACAGTTCTTCAAATTTTGTCATGCGGTATCTCCGTTTCTGTTAATCCTATTTTGCGCATGGATATGCTTTTACTATTATAATATGTTCTTATTTTATAATCAACAGTACTAATTATGCATTTTTTATCTGTACAAATATATTTTATTATGTTAGTATATCACTTGATACAGCATTTTAGTACTGTGATGTGTGAGAAGAAAAACAATATATTTTTAGAAGTGAGGATTAAGATGTTTTACAATTATAAGAATAATACTTCAGATAAAAAAAGAAGGAAAAATTCATACAATATAGCAGCATTTACGCTGGCAGGAGTAATGGCAATGAGCTCTCTTGCCCTGACAGGCTGCGGTAAGGCGCCGATTACACTCAATGCGAAGACATTTATACTTGAGCAGGGAAATTCAATGCCTACGGAGGCTTCGGTATATGTGAAGGGAAAGAGTGAGGATGTGGCAAAGACCGTTCTGAATGCGGAGGGGGTTGACTATAATACAGTGGGAACCTACACCGCAGAGCTGGTACATCCTGACAAGACACTCAGGATTGAGGTCAAGGTTGTAGATACTACGGCTCCTGCGGTTGAACTGTATGCAGATGAATTTTCTGTGGCACCGGGACAGATGCTTAGCATTACGGATGTTGTCAAATCAATGTCTGA
Source organism: Eubacterium sp. (assembly GCA_003486385.1). GTDB lineage: Bacteria > Bacillota > Clostridia > Lachnospirales > Lachnospiraceae > CAG-882. The sequence continues at coordinate 44,510 of DNFT01000112.1, forward strand.
CAATTCATCCGTGACAATAGGCTTTGCGGACGATATCACGAAGGCAGATGCCGACAAGATACTCAGCCAGTCTGTTGTGTATCCGGAAGCAGGTGCGTACAGCTCAGAGATATGTGCCAAGGATGCTTATGGCAATATGACAGTACTTCCTATTGTTATTATGGTTGTCAATGACAGTGAGCCTCCGGTTCTGAACGGAGTTAACAAGACTGTCTATGCGACAGTCGGAAATGCTGTGGACATTCTTGCGAATGTGACTGCAACGGATAATATCGATGGAGATATAACCTCAAGGGTTACAGCTGATATATCAGCGGTTGATTTTAATACGGTTGGAACCTACACGGCAGTAATATCTGTAAAAGACGGAAGCGGTAATGAGACCCGTGAGGAGGTATCGGTTGTCGTTCAGGATCCATCAGCCTCATTGAACAGTGGTTCAACTGTCACAGTTGGAACAGATTTTGGTTCGTACTCATCAGAGTATGTGCCATTTGGGTTCGGTTCTGAGGTGGATGAGAATAACAGACCTACGGGACTTCAGTGGTATATTAACAGATATGGCAAGTATACAGCTGATTTTATACAGCCGGAGAGCAATTATATCTATCTTACGATGGATGAGGGCTACGAGTACGGACTTACAGAGGGAATATTGGACACACTCAAGGAGAAGAATGTCAAGGCAGTGTTCTTTATAACACTTCCTTATGCCAAGCAGAATCCGGAGCTTGTACAGAGGATGATAGATGAAGGGCATGTTGTGGGCAACCATTCTGTGACGCATCCTTCAGCAGGGCTTAGCACATTGTCCGTTGAACAGCAGATAAACGAGGTAAAAGAAGTTAATGATTATGTGCTTGAGCACTTCGGATATCAGATGTACTTATTCAGATTCCCTACAGGTGCTTTCAGTGAGCAGAGTCTTGCCATAGTGCAGAGCCAGGGGTACAGAAGTGTATTCTGGAGCTTTGCATATAAGGACTGGGTTGTCGATGAGCAGCCGGATGTGGCTTCATCGCTTGCAAATGCACTCAATAAGGTACATGGAGGTGCAATCTACCTTCTTCACGCAGAATCAACGACAAACGCTTCAATGCTTGCAGATTTCATTGACGGATGCCGTGCAAAGGGATTTGAATTCGGGTATTACAGTAAGGTTGATTAATAGGTGATTGTGAAACTAAGGTGTGTGGCAGCCGGACGTTGTGCAATGGTAAAACAAGCTTCACGATTATCTAAATAGTAGTGATATGCAGGGAGGAATCATCATGGCTAAGAAAACCAAAAAGAAGCCGGTGTGGAAGGGGCAGAAGCGCAATGCGGTTGGTCTTCCGCTTACCTTCACCAAGTATATTTTGTACGATAACAAGCTTGTTATCAGAAAAGGTTTTTTAAATATCACCGAGGATGAGGTAGAGCTGTATAAGGTTAAGGATAAGCAGCTTAAGATTTCACTTCTTGGGCGTATATTTAATTATGGCACAATCAGTATATATGCCGGCGGCGTGTATAATTGTGACAACGTGCTTAAAAATGTCCACAAGGTGCGTATGGTAGCCGGACTTATAGAGCAGTATGTCAATATTGAGAGAGATAAGTACAATGTACGTGGAAGGGATATGGTCGGTGAATCGGGAATCAGACCCGGCGAGGTTGACAGCGATGGTAATGGAATCCCTGATATCCTTGAAAATCAGGAATGTGACTGCGAATGTCATGATGGCTGTAAATAGCAGATTTATCTTTTGGTAATCAGGCAGATGAATTCTGCTGGATATAAAAACAATTGCGGAGGAGATTATTTATGGAAAAGAAGTTAAGAGTAGGTATTTTAGGTGCAACAGGCATGGTAGGACAGAGATTTATCTCATTGCTTGAGAACCACCCATGGTTTGAGGTTGTTGCGGTAGCGGCAAGCCCACGTTCAGCAGGAAAGACCTATGAGGATGCAGTAGGTGACCGCTGGAAGATGGATACACCTATGCCTGAGAGAGTAAGAAAGATGGTAGTTCTCAATGTAAATGATGTTGAGCATGTAGCTTCACAGGTTGACTTCGTATTCAGCGCAGTAGACATGACTAAGGAAGAGATTAAGAAAATTGAGGAGGACTACGCTAAGACAGAGACACCGGTGGTTTCCAACAACAGCGCACACCGCTGGACAGAGGATGTTCCTATGGTTGTTCCGGAGATTAACCCTGAGCATCTTGCACTTATTGAGACTCAGAAGAAGAGACTTGGAACCAAGAAAGGTTTTATCGTTGTTAAGCCGAACTGTTCAATCCAGAGCTACACACCTGCTCTTGTAGCACTTAAGGAGTTCGGTCCTAAGGTGGTTGTCGCAACTACATATCAGGCAATTTCCGGTGCAGGCAAGACCTTCAAGGAGTGGCCTGAGATGGTAGGAAACATTATTCCTTACATCGGCGGGGAGGAAGAGAAGAGTGAGCAGGAGCCGCTCCGTATCATGGGTAAGGTTGTCGATGGCAGGATTGAGAAGGCACAGCTTCCTGTCATCACAACACAGTGTATCCGTGTACCTGTTCTTAACGGTCATACAGCAGCAGTATTCGTAAGCTTTGAGAAGAAGCCTACAAAGGAGCAGATTATTGAGAAGTGGAGAAGCTTCTCAGGTCTTCCGCAGGAGCTTAACCTTCCTAGCGCACCTAAGCATTTTATCCAGTATCTTGAGGAGGATAACCGTCCACAGGTTGCTCTTGATGTAAATTATGAGAACGGATTTGGCGTTTCATTCGGACGTCTCAGAGAGGATACGGTATTTGATTACAAGTTCGTAGGTCTTTCTCATAACACGATCCGTGGTGCAGCAGGTGGAGCTGTCCTGATTGCAGAGCTTCTTACGGCTCAGAAGTATATCGAGGCTAAATAATGAGCGTCATTATACGAACCATGACTATAGCTGACTATGATGGTGTCAGCAGCCTGTGGCTTTCGATTAAGGGATTTGCAATACGTTCTATTGATGATTCGAGAGAAGGTGTTGATGTTTTTCTTAAGAGGAATCCGACAACAAGTGTTGTGGCTGAGGACAATGGAGTGATTATCGGGAGTATTCTGTGCGGGCATGATGGGAGAAGAGGAACTCTTTACCATGTGTGTGTTGCACAGGACTACCGCAATCATGGAATAGGAAAAGCCATGGTGGTAAAGGCTATGGAAGCGCTTGAGGCAGAGCATGTAAGCAATGTCACGCTTATCGCTTTTACGGAGAACGATATCGGAAATGCTTTCTGGAAGCATATCGGATGGAGAAAGAGGGAAGACTGTAATTACTATGATTTTGTTCTCAATAAGGAGAATATCATCAACTTTAATAAATAAAAAGAAACGAGGAAATACAATATGGCAAATTATCCGACACCACATATAAATGCAAAGCCGGGAGATTTTGGCAGGACTGTACTTATGCCGGGCGACCCGCTTCGCGCGAAGTTCATCGCTGAGAATTTTCTCACCAATCCTGTGCTTGTGAATAATGTAAGGGGAGTTCAGGGCTATACAGGAGAGTACAAGGGAGTTAAGGTTTCCGTTATGGCGAGCGGTATGGGAATGCCTTCAATAGGAATCTACAGCTATGAGCTTTTTAACTTCTTTGATGTCGACAATATTATACGTGTAGGCTCAGCAGGCGGTATGCAGGAGAATGTGCATGTAAGGGATCTTGTAATCGGCATGGGAGCATCAACCAACTCCTGCTATGGAGCACAGTTCGGTCTGCCGGGAAGCTTTTCGGCAATAGCAAGCTATCCGCTTATGGCAGCAGCTATTGAGTCTGCTAAGGAGAACGGAGTGGACTATCATGTTGGAAATATTCTCTCATCTGATACATTCTACAGTGATGACGCTGAAGCTTCCGCTAAGTGGCGCAAGCTTGGAGTAATGGCAGTAGAGATGGAGGCAGCAGCACTCTATATGAACGCTGCCAGAGCGGGGAAGAATGCACTTGCGATTCTCACAATCTCCGATCACCTTCTTACAGGTGAAGCTACAACAGCAGAGGAGAGACAGAATTCTTTCACACAGATGATGGAAGTTGCCCTTGAGACTGCGGTTAAGATGAGCAGATAAATAAGTGTCTTAAATTTGGGAGGTGTTTTTGGTGGCTGATGCAGTAACAGATGTATTCGCAGCTGACGAACAGCAGCTTGCCGGTATGAAGGCATGGTTTTTTAAGGAAAACATAAGAATAAATGAGGAAAAGGCAGCCATAGAGCACGAGAAAGAGCGTATGGCGAAGGAAAATGAACTGTTTGAGAAGAAGCTGGAGATTCTGAAAAAGGAATTGTACAGGCTTGCAGTAGAGAAAAAGGCTGTTGAACAGGAAAGGATACGCCTTGAGAATATGAAGAAACAGTCATATTCCGAAAAGCCGGGCAGTGCCTACAGCACGCGGGGACAGTCAACAATGTTCTTTCGAGGTGTCGGAAGCGAACTGGCTCTCAAGAAAAGGTACAAGGATTTGCTTAAAATATACCATCCGGATAACCTGTGCGGGGATACCGATACGGTGCAGCGCATCAATCAGGAATTCGCATCTCTTAAAAAGAAATATGATAATTAAAACGGTGGCTGAAAGACAGCCCCCTGAACTTAAAGAACCCGACCATGACAGCCTGGTCGGGTTCTTTTTTTACGCAGGTGTTGGTACAGGAGCAGATTGGGGGGGGGGGGGG
>DNFT01000112.1:49294-77406 GCA_003486385.1 Eubacterium sp.
GGGGGGGGGGGTGGATACTCCGAGGTAAGTATTTACATGAAAATAGCGGATTTGAGAAAATAGTTTGTGCAAAAAAGTACTTACATTTTAATGTAAGAGTTTTCAATTTGTAAGAAATGCATAAAAAATTTTCATATAATGGTTGAATTATGTTTAAAAGAATGGTATTATAACCTTACGTGGGTATGTATAAGCGGAGATTGTGACCATAATTTCGGTATACATGCTAAAAATTCTTTTAAGGAGGATATTATGAAACACAAGTTATTAAGACGTGTTTTGGCGTCGGTTATGGCATTACTTCTCGTAATCGGTCTTTTGCCGACGACTTTTGCGGGAGGAGGAATTAAGGTAAGTGCTGATGACGGGAACTATACAACTGTAGAGTATGTATTTGAGTCCAAGAATCTTACACCATTTGCTGCAAAAGCAAAGGCAGATGGTGAGACGGAGCTTGCCGGAACAGATAATTACTTTACATTGGTTTACAGTGCAAAGACGAAGGTTGATGGAAGCAATAAGACATTTGATGATGCATATGCATCGGAGCAGAGAGTTAATTTTGGCGGTGCATGTTCAACAGCTAAGAATGCTATTAAGATTACAACAAGTAACCCGGCTACTGTTAAGGTATGGTGGGTAGAAGGCGGAGATGACAATCGTCAGGTTGCAATCCTTGACGAGACAGGAACACAGGTTGCTAAGACAGATGTAACTGTTGCAAAGAACGCAACCTGCATTTCTACATTAGAGCTTGAAAATGCCGGAACATATTATATCGGTGGTGCTGAAAATAACAATTACTTCTTTAAAGTTGTAGTAACGGAGAAGGTAAAGGTTGAGGAACCTAAGACTTATAGCTTTGAGACAAAGGATTTTGCAACATTCGATAAGGGTGCTAAGCCGGACAAGTCTGAGGAAGTTGTCGGAACAGAGGATTACTTCACAATTATTTACAGTGCTAAATCAAAGGTTGACACAAGCAGTAAGGAATTTGCAGACGGATATACATCAGGGGTAAGAATTAACTTTGGTTCTAAGTTTGCCAACGAAATGAATGGTGTTAAGTTTACAACCAAGAATCCTGCCAGTGTTAAGATATGGTGGGTAGAAGGCGGAGATGACAATCGTCAGATGGCTGTAATGAAGGCAGATGGTACAGTAGTTGCACAGACTAATGAAACACTTGCAAAGAATGCAACATGTATTTCCACACTGGAACTTAGTGAGACAGGAACATATTTCCTTGGCGGTCTTGAGAATAATAACTACATATTTAAGGTAGAGGTTACTGAGACTCCTTCAGGGGCAGTTAAGCCTGAAAGGGCAGACTGGGCAGGAGTTGCAGCTCCTTCTATCACAGAAGTTAAGCAGAACGGTGGAAATATCGAGGTTTCCTATACAATGGAAATAGGATATGACGGAGCAGACATGGTAACTGTAGAGATGCTTGGAGCAGATGGGGCAGTTATTGAGTCAAAGCCATCAGCAGATTCATCCAAGCCGGTTACATTCGCACCTTCAGCTTCAGGAAGCTATTCTTTCAAGATCACAGCTAAGAGAGCAGATTGTGATGACAAGGCAGGCAATACAACAGAGGCATTTTCATACGTTCTCCCACTTGGCACACCTGCTATTGAGAGTGCTACAAGCACAGGAAACGGCAGCGTAAATGTAGTATGGGGTGCAGTTGCGGAGGCAGCAGGCTATGAGGTATATGCAGGAGAGAAGCTTGTAGGTACTACAGAAGCTACAGAATACACAGTTACAGGTCTTACAGTCGGTGAGAAGTATTCATTTACAGTCATTGCTGTAAGAGGTGAGGATAAGAGTGAGGCTTCACAGGCTGTTGAGACTACTGTCACAGCAGAGCAGCAGCAGGTATGGGGCTTTACAAGATATGGTTCATCAACAGACAGCGCGAACAATGGTTATGAAGGAAGTGCCAACGATGGCAGGGTAACGGTATACAGTGAGGGCGGTAAGGGTAAGATCGTTCCTAACTCAACTGATGGTGTTGCATTCTACTATACAGCAGTTCCGACAGACCACAACTTTACACTCAGAGCGAAGGTTCATGTTGATAAGTGGAAGCTTTCTAATGGACAGGAAGGCTTCGGTATCATGGCTGCAGACCGTCTTGGACAGAATGGAGAGACTAACCCATTATGGAATAACCAGTACATGGCTATCGCTTCTAAGATTGAGTACTTATGGAATGCAGAGAAGAACGCTGTAGATACAACAGGTACTAAGTATTCAATGAAGTTAGGTCTTGGTGTTATCGCTAAGACAGGTGTAACTAAGGATAATTTAGCTAAGCTTGAAGCTAATGATACAGCTACAGTCCAGAATGAGTTCAAGAGTGTTACAACAACCCTTGACACAACAGCAGCACAGAACGGACTTGGCGCAGGAACCTATAATATAGTGGGTAACGCTGAGGCAGCAGTTGATGGAACTATCGCAGAGCTTACAGATTTCATTCTTGAAATCCAGAAGAACAACACAGGTTACTTCATTACATATTATGATGAAGCCGGTAATGTTATTGCACAGCAGAAGAACTATGACCCTGAAGCACTCAACAGGATTGATTCAGAGAATGTATATGTTGGTTTCTTCGCTTCAAGAAATGCAAGAGCTACATTTACGGATATCCAGTTCTCAACGGTACTTGCTTCTGATGATACAGCAGCGGAGGAAAAGCCTGTAACTTATGTGACACCTATGGTAAATGTTACATCAGCTAAGGTTGCAAATACAGAGAGCTATACATTCAGCATGAATGCAAATGTTGACGGTACAGTTGACATCACATTAAATGGTGCAGTAGTTTCAACAGGTACTGCAGTTAAGGCAGGTACAACTCTTGATGTTCCCATGACACTTACATCAGAGTCAAATAATGAGATTGCAGCAGTATTCACACCGGATCCTAACTATGTTCCGGGTGCTGATATGAAGCTTGCAAATACAGATCCTATCAATATCAACCTTACTGTTGTGAGAAATAATTCTTACGCAGCACTTACCAATATCTATGTTGCTCCTAATGGAACTTCATCAGGTAATGGTACAAAGGAGAATCCGGTAGATATCTATACAGCCGTTAAGTATGTACAGCCGGGACAGACAATCGTTATCACAGAGGGTACATACCTTCTTGACAGCACTGTAAGAGTAGAGAGAGGTGTCAATGGTACAGCAGAGAAGAATATCCGTATGGTAGCAGACCCTGTTGCAGCGACAAGACCTGTATTCGACTTCCAGGGCAAGTGTGCAGGTATGGTATTCGGCGGTGATTACTGGTACTTCAATGGATTCGATTGTACACATTCACAGAATGCCCAGAAGGGTATTCAGGTATCAGGCAGCCATAATGTGCTTGATAACATCAACACATATCATAACGGAAACACAGGACTTCAGATAAGCCGTCTCTACTCAACAGATACAAGAGAGCAGTGGCCTTCATATAACCTCATTCTTAACTGTACGTCATACGGTAACGCAGATGCAGGTTATGAGGATGCAGATGGCTTCGCGGCTAAGCTTACAGTTGGCGATGGCAATGTATTTGACGGATGTTTAGCATACAATAATGCAGATGATGGTTGGGATTTATTTGCAAAGGTTGAGACAGGTTCAATCGGTTCTGTAACAATCCAGAACTGTGTAGCTTACGGAAATGGTTACCTTGAGGATGGTACGAATGCAGGAAACGGTAACGGCTTTAAGATGGGCGGAGACAGCATGTCAGGTTATCACAAGCTTATCAATTCCTATGCTTTTAACAACAAAGCAAAGGGTATCGACTCTAACAGCTGTCCTGATATTCAGGTATCATCAAGCATCTCATACAACAATGAGAGCTACAATGTAGCATTATATACAAACAACGCTGCAAATACAGATTTCGCAGCAACAGGAATCATTTCATTTAAGGATTCCAATGTTAAGAGCGGTCTTACAACAGGCGAGCAGTTCAAGCCAAAGGGTTCACAGGACACAGCTAAGTATCTTGCAGATACTAACTATTACTGGGATGGTTCTAAGTCGGCTAACAGCTCAGGAGCTGCAGCGGATGTGGCTGCATGGTTTAAGACACTTGAGTTCACAGGAATTACAAGAAATGAAGATGGTACACTTAACCTTAATGGTTTCCTTGAGACTACAGATGCTGTAGCAGAGGGAATCGGTGCACGTCCTACAGGAACACCTTCAATCAAGGTTGTCCTTGACGGCAATACACAGACTCCGGAGACATCAGGCACACCGGAGACACCAAGTGGTGCAGCAGCAGGCAGCTCTGTATTCTCAACAGCAGACAGCACTGTGACAGAGAAGGTCGGCAAGGATGGCTATGTTTCAAATGATGTATTCACAAAGCTTATCAATGATAAGAAGACACTTGTTGTGGATGTTACTGATGAGAACGGAAATGTTGCAGCGACATTTACTATTGATGGTTCAACATTTAATTCACTTCCTGATTCATTATTCAGATTCAATGTGAAGTTCAATGACTATGCTCCTGCTTCTGAGAAGGCAAAGGAGATATTAAAGGTTGAGGATAAGGATATGCTTGTATGCACATTCGAATCAGTCGGATATCTCAATGGTAAGGTGGCAATCACTGTTAAGGCAGAGGGCTTCGCAGCAGGTACACAGCTTAAGCTTTACTACTACAATGAGGAGCTTAACACTGTGATGGATAAGGGGCAGACAGTGACAGTAGGTGAGGATGGCAAGGTTACATTCACAGTTGACCATTTCTCAACTTATGTGCTTGTAAAGGCGGACGAGGCAATTATCACAGCTCCTTCAACCGGTTTCGATTCATCCGCATCAGTGCTTATGGGTATTATATTCTTAGCAGGCAGTGTTGCAGGTGCATGTCTCCTCAGAAAGAGAAGATATATAACAAAATAATAATGACGGTAATTCTGGGTCATTACAAGAATATGCCTCCGGCAGATATTGCTGCCGGAGGCATTTTTGGTTACAAGATGTCAGCAGAATATAAATAATAAGTTGATAAATAATTATTGTGGTGTTATGATTAGAAAAAGTTAAGAGGAGGAGTAAGGTTGAAAAATTATAGTATAAAAAAATCATGTCTGATAATAGCTTTTGCAGGGCTTGTGCTGTTTGCTGTGCTCAATGTGGCTGCCATCACGGGAAAAGTGGCACTGATAGGCAGAATCCTTATGCCGTTCTGGATAGGAATATTTATGGCATTTATACTTAATATGCTGATGGTTCCGATACAGAAATTTCTGGAGAGGTTTATTTTTAAAAAGAGCAGGAAGCCGGCGAAGGCTGTTTCCATTGTGTTTTCGTATCTTATTTTTATTCTGATAATTGTAGCTTTACTGGCATTTGTTATCCCTGAGCTGACTAGGAGTATTGCTAAATTTATCAATAACTGGAGCACATATATAGCTCAGTTTCAGGAGATGGTCAATGAACTTACAGTGAAGTATGACTTTGATACAATTGACCTTAACAGCTTTGTCGCAAGCTTTTCCGATAATATAGAGCGGTTTGCCAACAAAGCATTGACATATATCGGAAATATGGTGCCGCAGGTTGTATCTTTTATGAGTAACATTGTGAGCTTCCTGTTCAATATTATTATGGCGATTGTGATTTCTGCAAATATTCTTGTCTATAAGGAAAAGCTTATAAACCAGATATCAAGGACGGTGAAGGTTGGTCTTCCGAGGTTCTACGATAAGCTGGCGAGGCTTGCGGTTGTAACAGCGGATACGTTTAGAAGATATATTTCAGGACAGTGCATAGAGGCTCTTATTCTCGGCAGCTTATGCTATATCGGAATGCTCATATTCAGATTCGATTATGCGCTGCTTATAAGTACGGTTATTGCCGTCACAGCTCTTATACCGGTTGCAGGTGCCTACATAGGCGGTGCAGTGGCATTTATCCTGCTTGCCATCATATCACCGATTAAGGCAGTCATGTTTATCGTATATCTTGTGATTCTTCAGCAGATAGAGACGAATCTTATATATCCGAGAGTTGTCGGTTCATCGCTTGAACTGCCGGGAATATGGGTTATATTCGCAGTCACTGTGGGCGGTGGGGCATTCGGAATACTTGGAATCATGTTTGCCGTGCCGGTCATGTCGGTTGTGTATAAGTTTATGAGGGAAGCTGTGGTAAAGAGAGAGAATAATCAGTCCGTTAAGAATGAGATTGCAGAAGCAGCGGATAAAAATGATGTTTCCATAGACATGGTCAAAGCAAAAACGGAGGATGAAAAGTTAAAATAAATCAAGAAATGACAATAAACTTGCACGGTTTAGCTGTGTAAGTTTTTTGCGTTTTAATGTTGTAAAGTATTGTAGTAATTTCTGTTGACAAATCAGAAATCTGTTGTTAAAATACTAGGTAACGTCCGACATATTTATGAGCTGTAAATACAGTTATAGAAGAAAATTGTGAATATTCAACAGAATGAATTGTTATATATTCTATAGCATAACAGTCGGAGGATGATTAATGGAGGTGCTTATGAGACAGAGAGTATTTTCACTGTTGGTTGAGAATGAAGCCGGAGTACTCAGCAGAATAGCCGGACTCTTCAGCCGCAGAGGTTACAATATCGATAGTCTTACTGTAGGTGTCACAGAGAATCCTTCAGTATCAAGAATGACTGTCGCAGCTTCGGGCGAGGAGGATGTCCTTGACCAGATTGAGAAGCAGCTTTCAAAGCTTATTGACGTGAAGAGCATTGAGGTTCTTCCGGAGGGAGCATCTGTATGCAGAGAGCTTATACTTTGCAGAGTGAAGTGTGACGCAAGTGAGCGTTCACAGGTTATCACCGTTGCGGAAGTGTTCCGTGCTAAGATTGTTGACGTAGCACCTGAGAGTGTTATGATAGAGCTTACGGGAAATGAAGCTAAGCTCACTGCTTTCCTTGGACTTTTAGACGGCTATGAGATTCTTGATTTAGCCAGAACAGGTCTTACAGGACTTAAGAGAGGTGTCATTGCGTAGTTTAAGCTACCACGCAACTACATAGAAATACTTTTTATATTCAGGAGGATATTAAAATGGCAAAGATTTATTACCAGGAAGACTGTAACCTTTCCTTACTTGATGGTAAGACAATTGCAGTTATAGGCTATGGCTCACAGGGTCATGCACACGCACTTAACGCTAAGGATTCAGGTTGTAAAGTTATTATCGGTCTCTACGAGGGAAGTAAGTCATGGGCTAAGGCAGAGGCTCAGGGCTTTGAAGTATATACAGCAGCAGAGGCAGCTAAGAGAGCAGACATTATTATGATTCTCATCAATGATGAGCTTCAGGCTAAGCTTTACAAGGAGTCAATCGAGCCGAATCTTGAGCCGGGCAACATGCTTATGTTCGCTCATGGTTTCAACATCCATTTCGGACAGATTGTTCCACCTAAGGGCGTTGATGTAACAATGATAGCTCCTAAGGGACCTGGCCATACAGTAAGAAGTGAGTATCAGGCAGGTAAGGGTGTTCCTTGTCTTGTTGCCGTACATCAGGATGCAACAGGTAAGGCTCTTGACCTTGCACTCGCTTATGCACTCGCTATCGGTGGTGCAAGAGCAGGTGTCCTTGAGACAACCTTCAGAACAGAGACAGAGACAGATCTCTTTGGTGAGCAGGCAGTTCTCTGCGGCGGTGTATGTGCGCTTATGCAGGCTGGATTTGAGACACTTGTTGAGGCAGGCTATGATGAGAGAAACGCATACTTTGAGTGTATCCATGAGATGAAGCTTATCGTTGACCTTATCTATCAGTCAGGTTTCTCAGGAATGAGATATTCTATCTCTAACACTGCTGAGTATGGTGATTACATCACAGGACCGAAGCTTATCACAGAAGAGACTAAGAAGACTATGAAGAAGATATTGAAGGATATTCAGGATGGTACCTTCGCTAAGGATTTCTTACTCGATATGTCAAGTGCAGGCGGTCAGGCTCACTTCCGTGCTATGAGAAACTTAGCAGCTGAGCACCCATCAGAGAAGGTTGGCGCTGAGATTCGTAAGCTTTATAGCTGGAACAATGAGGATGATAAGCTTATCAACAACTAATCTCAGGAATATGGTACATATTTTTATGTAAAACAACTGTTGAAGGACAGAGTAAAAGCTCCACATGGAATTTATATTCCGTGTGGAGCTTTTTAGTTGAAATTTTATAAAATTTTATCTGGATATGAAGGGCAAAGGGTATTTTGCAGCTTATTCGATATCCAATAACTTATTCACCGCAGAAGTCATTTCAGGGTGTTTCCTCAGTGCAAATATAACCTTTTTTTCGTATTCTGTTGCATTAATCGGTGTATTTTCCTTATACCCAAAGGTACTCAGTATGTCATCAACCTGATATATCTCGCACAGGACAAGAAGGGTATCGGCATCGGGCTGTGCCTGTCCGCTCTCCCAGCCGTACAGTGTTTTATCAGCTACATTTATTGACTTATCACTGAGTTTCAGGACTACATCGTGTACAGTCAGTGAATTCTGTTTTCGCAGTTCTTTTAGAACCTTAGCTATCATTTCATTTTTCATGTATTCCTCCGGAATCTACAGGCTCATGTCAGACTATGCCAAGGTGTGGATATGTCTATATCACTATGAGCATCTTTTACAATCAGTTGTATTATATTTTTTATAGCAGCTCTGAAAAATAATTATCTGTTCATAACACAAATGTTTTCGCAATTTACTTTTCTTAGTTTTGCGGAAACATTCCTTTCCTATAATATCCCACACAAACAGGCAGGTCAAATAATTCTTAGAAACACAGAATTATATTGTTGAAATTCTCGAAATTTGAGACTATAATAGTATTAGTTTCTGTGAGAAACGGTTTTGTTAAAATATTTTCTGCAAAACCAAGAATTTTAATCATGGAAAAATTTTTAAGATTGGATGGAGCTTTGAGAGGTGGACAGACGGACTGTTACGCAGAGGGTTGCGCATTATTTGCAGGACAATCATATATCGGCAGAAGTGATTGAGTGCCATACAGGGATTCCGGCAGACAGGTTGACTTATGAGAGTGGTGTGGAACTTGAGGCGGCAGAATTTCTGGAATTGTGCAGATATCTTAATGTCAGACCTGAGAGCTTTAGGAGGACGGAATGCGACGATACAGATGCACGGTGCACAACATAGAGTTGGAGAGAAATTTCTGTGATGAATGCGGAAGCAGGGAGAATGTTGAAAGCATATCGGACATTTATTACTGCGCGAAGTGCAACGTACCGATTTACGAACAGGTATGTCCTGTATGTCACACAGAGGGCAGGAGAATAGCCTCCGATTTAAGACCTGTATTTCCTAAGGAGAGGCTGCTGTATGAGATATTAGAGGGAGAACCGCTTAAATATATCAATTCATCAGTGTGGAATGCCTCGGGAAATTATTATCTGATAGATGGCGTCTTGAAGCGTTTTAATGTTGCACAGCTTGTAAGACTAGCTGATGAAGATATTGTAAGAATAAGAGAATCGCTTAACGAATATGAGGAGCAGAATAAGAATAATCGGTTTGAAGAGTATGTAAGCCGTTTTATAGAATGTAATAACTCAAGATATGATGAGATAACACAGGAGGCACTCAATTATATAAGGGAAGTATCGACAGAATATGACGTGAAGGATATGTTTGTCTCCTTTTCGGGAGGCAAGGATTCGACGGTGACATCAGATCTGGTAATGAGAGCGCTGAGCAATCCGAAGATATTACATATATTTGGAGATACCACGTTGGAATTCCCGAAGACTGAGGAGTATGTAGGCCGTTTTAAAAAATCACATCCGATGACTCCGGTAATCTCATCGCGGAATAGGGAGAAAGATTTTTCCCAGCTATGTGATATGATAGGACCTCCGAGCCGTGTTATGCGCTGGTGCTGTACGATTTTTAAGACTGGGGCAATTAACAGGAAGCTTACGGCATTGTTCAAGGATAAGACGAGCATACTCGCTTTCTATGGAATAAGACGCAGTGAATCGGCGAGCAGAAGCAAGTATGACAGGGAGACACAGGGACGCAAGATTTCAAGACAGAACACGGTATCGCCGGCTATCGACTGGATGGACTTCGATGTATGGCTGTATATTTTGAAGAGAAAGATAGATTTTAATGTGGCGTACACTTACGGCTATGCAAGGGTTGGGTGTTTTTGTTGTCCGAACAACAGTGTATGGTCGGAATTCCTGTCTAAGATATATATGCCGGAGCAGTATGGCAGATGGCAGGAATTTTTAATAGATTTTGCAAAAAGAATAGGGAAGCCGGATGCGGAGGAATATGTCCGCAGCGGCAAGTGGAAGGCAAGACAGGGCGGTAACGGAATAGCCTACGCGGACAATGCGGTTGTAAGCTTCAAGCCATGTGCGCTGGAGGAGAACAGCTTTAATTATGAGCTTTTAAAGCCCATAGATGATGAATTGTACGAGCTTTTTAAGCCATTCGGATATCTTGATTTTAATATGGGTAATCCGCGCCTTGGAGAGGTATATGTGCTTAACCGCAGGGGGGCTGCAGTCTTAAGACTTCAGGGAAGAAAAGGCGGCAAGCATCTTAAGGTTACAATACTTGATTATCATATTGACAGGGCGAAGACGGTGGAAGCTGCTGAGGAGAAGGTGAAATGTCAGCTTACCAAGTACCAGCTATGCATGGGGTGCCGGGCATGCGAAGGCGTATGCCGACATGGTGCGATAAGATTGGAGAGTATGCCGGATGGTGGAAGCAGATACCATATAGATGATGATAAGTGTATTCGTTGTGCACAGTGTGTGAACCACTTTAACTCGGGGTGTTATATGAAGAAGGTGCTGGCGGTGAAGAGAGACTAGTGTGAAAATATGACACCGGGCGGCATGGGGATGAGTGTGAAGCTTATATCCATTGTTATAAAATTTCGGAGGAAAATTATGTCGGAAAAGACTGTTAAGATAAGGCTGAAGGGACATGAGACATTTATATTGAGAGAGGGCTGGCTTGCCAAGGGACTTAAAGCCGTAGCGGATAATTCAAGGGTATTTTCGGAAAACGCAGGGGCTGATGCACTGGGTGTCGGTACCAATATGGCTAAGGCAATACGCTATTGGCTGAGAGCGGGCGGTATTACGGTTGAGAGCAAGGGCGAGGTGGGACTGAGCCATTTCGGGGAGCTGATACAGCAGTATGATTCCTGCTTCGAGGACAGCTTTACCATGTGGATGTTCCACAGCAACATTGCCTGCAATGCTGAACTATCTACAAGCTGGTATATTTTTTTTAATAGAATAGGCAATGAGGAATACACTAAGGAAGAACTTGAGGAGAGTATGTTCCGTGAGATTAAGGCATATTCTAAGCAGGAGATTCCGCGAAGCTCTGTTGCTGCAGATGTGACCGCGATAATCAATATGTATTCAAGGGAGAAGGACGTTGACTATGATCCGGAGGAAAAGAAGGTCAGTCCATTTTCGGAGCTGTCACTTTTAAAAAGAAGTGGCAGTGTATTTAGGAAATATATGCCTTCCGAGGAGCAGCTTCCACGGTTGGCTGTGCTGTATCTTATTGAGAGATATTTTTATGGTGGGAAAACGGACAGCGTGAGTATAGACACGCTGCTAAGAGGAGCTGAGCTTCCCGGAAGGATATATAACCTTAGCAGGGTAAGCCTTAATTCTTATCTGGATAAGCTGTCAGCCGACGGCTATATCGCTGTTAACAGGACAGCGGGACTGGATATGGTGTATTTACAGGATAAGATATCTCCGGATAAGGTAATTGAGAAATACTATGAGGATAAGTATAAGACGCAGAGGGGATAGAGATGACAATTGAGCTTAAAGATTTGGTTAAAATAGATAAAAGATTCGAGAATTCGGTTAATCTCTATCTTGACCTTGATAACAGAGAGAAAATAGACAACTATGTGTATACGCGCTCATCGCAGAGAATTATTGATTACTATATTGACAATGTAAATAAGGACAGGGAGCATGCCACCATGCTTATAGGACCTTACGGCAAGGGTAAATCGCATACACTGCTGGTGCTTCTGGATAAGCTGAGACATAGGGAAAGACCGTATCTTCCAATTATTATATCGGGCACTAATTCCGACCTCAATCAGGCATTTCTTGTCGGGATAACCGACGCATTGAAGCGGGCAGGGCTTGATAGCATTACACCGGACAGCTATTACAGCGAGGCAGTCAAGAAGATAGAGCAGTGGAAGGACAGCTTTCCGGATGCGTACAGTCATTTTGCGGGAGAGCTTCAAAAAAACGGATGTAATGGGAAAACATTGCAGCTTGGTCTTGAGAAGAACCAAAAAGAGGCTCTTGATTTATTTCGCAGGATATATCCTATAGTAACCAACGGAAGTGAATTTAATCCTATTATTGTGCTTGAGACTGTGAGAATATACGAGCAGATTAAGGATACACTGGCACGCGATTATGGGTATGCAGGAATATATGTAATATTCGATGAGTTCAGCAAATACATAGAGGGTCACGAAGCGGATACATTTTCCAAGGACATGAAGGTGCTTCAGGATATGTGTGAGCTGTCCGAGAGAAGCTCTGAGGGGCAGATGTTTATAACCTTTGTTGCACATAAGAGCATTAAGGAATACGGCGCTAAGCTTCCGGTGGATATGAGAAATGCATTTCGCGGTGTGGAGGGCAGGATAAAAGAGGTTCTGTTTGTCGTCTCCTCCCAGAATAACTATGAGCTTATTGGAAATGTGTTAAAAAAGGATGAAGCCGCATTGCGTGAGCTTCCTAAGATAGGGAGATACTATGAAAATGCTCTTAATTCTTATCGATTTTCATGTTTTTCAGGGCTGTTTGATGAAGCTGATTTTAAAAAATATGTGGTTGAGGGCTGCTTTCCTCTTATGCCGTTTACTGCGTATATGCTGCTTCATATAAGCGAGAAGGTGGCTCAGAACGAGAGAAGCATATTCACCTATCTTTCGCATGACGAAAAGGGAAGCGTGTGCAGAATAATTGAGGATTATGGCGAAGATATTGCAGACTGCGGAATAACTGCGGATACAGCATACGATTATTTTAAAAATCTTTTCAGGGAGGAAGCCTCGGATACGGTTATTCACAATGAATGGCTTAAAGCTGAGTATGCACTTTCACGTACAGTGGATAAGTTGGAGAAAAAGCTTATAAAGGTTATCGCCCTGATAAATATTATAGATATCCCGGATGAGCTGACGGCGGATGTGCCACAGCTATCAAGTGCGCTTAATATTTCGGAGGATGAGTGCAGGACAGTGGTGGAGCGTCTGGTGGAAAAGAGAATTATTATATACCGTTCGCGCAGACATTCGTACAGCTTTTACAATAATGTCGGTGTTGACATACAGAAGGAGATTTCACTGAAGGCAGCGAAATTGCCGGCAGATTCGGATATACTCGGAACCTTGAAGGAGATTTCAGAGTACGATTATGTGCTTCCTAAGAAATATAATCAGATATATTCGATGACCAGATATTATGAGTATGTATTTATGTCACCGGAGCAGATAGAAAAGCTTCCGTCACCGGAGATTCTGTTTGAACAGCACTTTTCCGACGGAAAAATAGTGGCTGTGGTGAGCGATAACAGTACAGATTATAGCAAAGAGCTGTCTGAGCGGCTTAAGGATGACAGAATAGTTGTGCTTGTGACAAAAGTAGCTTTTGATAAGGGCGGAAGCATAAGAAAATACATTGCTGCGAAGAGTCTTATGAGTGACAGGTCATTCATAGAGGACAATATTGTGCTGGAGCAGGAGCTTGTAAACTACTGCGATGACATTTCATACGAGGTGAATAAGTTTCTTAAGGAAGCGTACAACCCCGAAAGCGGTGCCTGTGCGGTATACCACAACGGTGAAGCATTCCGGTCGGGTTTTAGGAACGGCTTCTCCTTCAATATGTTTTTGAGCAGCATAATGACGGAGTATTATAATAATGCACCGGTTGTAAATAACGAGCTGATTAATAGACAGAACATATCGGCTCAGAACAAGAAGGCGCGAAATAAGATTGTAGATATGCTGCTAAGTTCTGAGGATTGTTCGTCATTTGAGAAGGGAACCTCACCTGAGGCAACCATATACAGGGCGGTTCTTGTAAATACAGGTATTCTCGGCAATGGCGGTGAGGACAGGGGCTGTGCATATGTCCTGTCGGAGATTGAGCGGTTCATAGCTATGTGCGATTCAAATAAATGCTCCTTCAAGCTGCTGTATGACCGTCTGATGGGCAGCGGATATGGTGTGCGAAAGGGAATTATTCCTATTTATGTGGCATTATGCCTGTCCAGGCTTCAGGATAAACCGATTGTAAGCTTCAAAGAAAAAGAGGTAAATATAGACGCTGTTATTCTTGGAAATATCAACGATTCGCCATCGGACTATTATCTGTATGTTGAGCATGAGAGCATAGAAAAACAGAATTACATTGCGGGGCTTATGAAATTATTCGGAGTTTCAGCCAGAGCTGCGGGGGTTGCAGGTGACAGAGAAGTTTTAGATGGAATCCTGAGATGGTACAGGGCGCTTCCGCAGGCGGCAGCGAACATAGGTCGCGTTGTCGATGTGAGTGAGAACATGGCAGCGGCGTTAAAGCGGCTGTGTATGGCGCTGAAGCATCAGGAGTATAACCCGCATGAGTTCCTTTTTAAGGAGCTTGTCGATATAGCAGGCAGAATTGGCGACAGTGAAAAATACTCCGCAGATGGAGCTGTGGTAAAGAGTTCCTTGACAGAATCTCCGGTGACTAATACTTCGCCGGAAGCAGGTTCATTAGCCGGTGTACTGCATAATATAACACTTTTAAAGGCATATCTTGATAGTTATCTTCTGAAGCTTTCAGGTAATGTCGCGGCAATTGTAAAAAAACGCTGTAAGGCAGACGATGGTGACAGCCTTAAGTCGGTGCTTGAGGAGCATTATTCCGAGCACGGAAAGAGACTTGAAAAGCTGGTGACTAAGAGCCGGACATCGGCAATATTGTCATATATATCGGATATACCTACCTATGACGAAGGAGAGATTGTGTCGAAGCTGTCGAAGCTTGTCACGGATATATACATTGATGACTGGCGTGACGGAATGCTGGAGAAGTTCAGAGCCGGCTGGGATGAATTCTGTGATGAGGCTGAGAACACCGTAAACAGCGAGAGCGCACTTAACAGCATTATTCTAAAGGGAGAAGGCGGAAGCCTGCTTGAAAGAAGCTATGCTGATGTGGAGGATGACAGCACAGGGTATTTTCTTAAAAATGCGATAAAGGATGCACTGGATGAATTCGGCGACAGTCTGGAGACTAATGCGAAAGTAGCAGTGCTTGCGCAGGTTCTTGCTGAGCTTGTGGCAGGGGAGAGCAGATAATTGCAGTAAGGATATATGAAACAGAACTAAGAGAAAAAATGAGGATTACTTATGAGCATGATTTATTTTGACAATGCAGCTACCACATACCCGAAACCGGAATGTGTGTATGAACAGATGGATAAGGTCAATCGCAGCCTGTCATTCAATGCCGGGCGTGGTTCCTATGCTCTGGCGCAGCAGTCTGCCCAGATAATCGATAATCTCAGAAAAGAATTACTCCGCATTGTGAATGCGTCAGATGTAGCAGAGGTCGTACTGTCGGCCTCTGCTACATTTGCATTGAATCAGATAATAGGCGGCTTGGAAATAAAAAAAGAAGATTACATATATATTTCGCCGTACGAGCACAATGCAGTGGTGAGGACACTCTATAACCAGAGGGTGTTTAGAGATGATAACAAGATGGCTGACAGTGAAGCGGGTAGAATTAAAAATCATATTATTGTGATGCCGTTTAAAGATGACGGCAACATTGATATAGATAGACTTAAGTATGAGTTCAGCGTCCATGCCCCGGCATTTGTATTTATGACACATGTGAGCAATGTCACGGGCTGCATACTGCCGGTAGAACAGATTGCTGCAGCGGCTAAGGAATATGGCGCGATAGTGGTTGTCGATGGCTCGCAGGCGCTTGGGCTTGTGCCGTTTGACATGTCGCAGTCGCTTGTTGATTTCTACGTCTTTGCGGGACATAAGACACCGTACGGTCCATTTGGAATAGGCGGATTTTTTATCAGAAACGGTGTGAGGCTTGATACATTTATCGCAGGAGGAACCGGAAGCGATTCACTCAATGTCCACATGCCTGAAGCCGGCAGCAGCCGATACGAGCCGGCAAGCCCGAATATCATTGCGGCAGCAGGGCTTCTGGCAGCAATAAAGGATGTCGATGGTGAGGAGATAAAAAGGCGGCTAGACAAGGAAATGTCGCTCACGCGCTACATGGTTGATAAATTACGCCGGCTATACAATGTGAAGCTATATCTGCCCCCGGCGGACAGGCATGTTGGAATAGTGGCATTGAATATAAAAGGTTATCAGTCATCAGATGTCGGAATGATTCTTGATGCCGATTATGACATCGCTGTGCGCACAGGCTACCACTGTGCACCGCTCATACATGAATATCTTGACGACAAGGAATACCTTGGAGTTGTCAGGGTGAGTATGAGCATGTTTACAACAACGGATGAGGTTGACGCGCTTTGCGGGGCGTTGGGGGAGATTTAGGAGGAAGAATTATGGATTTAAGATTTGCGGAGATAAGAAATCTGGGACAATTGTGCAATATAGAAAATAAAGGCAATAAGAAGGAGAATGTTCCGCTTAATGTAGTTATCCCATATTACCAAAGACCGTATAAATGGGACAGTACAAGAATAGGCAATCTGATTACCGATTTTCATAACAACGAAGAAGGAGAGGCTGAAGATGGAGAGGGATATTTTGCCGGTTCGGTGGTTATGGTTGAGGGGCGTAATGGGGAATTTGAGGTCGTTGACGGGCAGCAGAGAATAACAACACTTTTTCTAACGAATTATTTGAGATTTGTGCTTGTCAGAGGATATATCGAACTGATGATAAACATGAAAAGAATTTCTAAAATTCCTATTCTTATGAATGAATTGATTGATACGGCGGTGAATATTTTTGACAGGGATAAGGTTGAACAATTCAAAAATGTCAAGGAGGGAGTTGATAATTTTATAAGCTCGGTTGAAGAGCAGAGTGCGGATGATATAGATAATACGTGGGATGATATGCTTGAATATTATCAGTCTAATATGTGGCTTCCAAAGAAAAATTTTTCTAACATGGATATTTATAAGAAAGAGTATTTTAACCTGAACAGAAAGCTGCTCTCAAATGTCAGTCTGGCTCTAAGATACAGTAGAAACGGTTATAATGAAAAGCTCAAGGAAGCACTCAGCAGAATTATGATAATTATGCCCGAATCAAGCAATCCCTGTTTTGAAACGCTGTCATTCGATAAAAATTCAGAAGCAAAAAATCCGGTTACAGAGCAATACATAAATGCGGCAAAATGTATTTATGAGGGTATTGTTGATTCATATATCAGCGGACAGGAAAAGCCGATTGAGTACATAAAGGCAACCGACAGCGCTATGAAAAAAATATTGAATAACATTAATTTCTGCGTAGTTGTGACAGGAAAAGAGAAGGACGCGTACACACTTTTTGAGGTTTTAAATGATAGGAATTTTCCGGTTGAAGATTTGGAGCTTATTAAGAACCTGTTTTATAAATGGTATTGTAAACATAATGAGGATGATGCCAGTGCAGATTATTATATTGAGAAGGCGGATAAAAAATGGGTGGAGGAAATATTCCCTATATCAACCAAAGGAAAGGAGCGTTCCAAGCTTATTTCGTATCTTGCGGCACAGTATTTCACAGCCGACAGCAAATTAAAGTATAACGATAATGAGAAATACAGGGAAGTGATTGAAAAAGGATATCTGAATAAGAAAAATATATATGAAGGTGAAGATTTATTGAATGATATCCGCATTTATGAAATGCTTGGAATAATACTGGATGAATTTGATTTCCGGTATCAGAAGAAAGCTGAGAATGTAATAAAGGCGGAGAGGGAGAGCGCAAAATCCATAACCTACAAAGCATTAAATTTGTTAAACGCACTCACATTGTACGGTGTAATTCCTGCTATAACCAATGTGATAATCAAGAAATTTCTGGACAAGCACCCATTTGATGAATGTAGCGGAGACGCGCAGATAATGAAGTTCAGGGAATTTGTCCAGGGGATAATAAAGGATAGTGCGAATAATAATGCAGAATATATTGATATCCACAATGTTTCATATAGCTTCTGGCGTTATGCACTGCTGGCACAGAACTCGGACAGAGTCAGAGGCATTGCAAAGGATTATATTCTTAAGAATAATTCATTTAGCACGGATTATGTGTTGAAAGTGGATAGTCAGGACATAGACATGTTGAATGAGGAGTTCAGACGATGGATAAATGCATGGAAATATGGCAATGAAAAGTCGCAGCTTAAGGTGAAGGTATTGTTTATAAATCTTTTTTATACCAACAGAGTTGAAAATAAGCTTATTTTCAACAAGACCGGAACAAAATTTCCGACAGATAATATCCAGCTTGACCATTTAGAGCCGGATAAAATTAATTCAACTGCCATGGAAAAATATTTTGAGCCTTCTTCTAAGAACGCAAGGGAGGATTATACGGACAGCCTTGGCAACTTTATGATTATGGATGCGGACAGCAATGTTGATAAAAGTACACTGCCGCTTCAGGACGCACTCAAGATATATGATAAAATGGGAGAACATTGGCTGATAAGGGAAATCCATGATGTGTTTGAGGAAGATAGCTGTGGAACGAACAGAAATATAGACAACAAGATTTACAGAGTTCCGAACGAAGAGTTTTTTAACAGGAGAAAACAGAGGTTAATCACTTATTTCAAGGCAATTTTAAACAAGAGACTTGGCGATGACAGCGTGGAAATTCCGGATATTTAGATTATAGATTTGGGGGTAAATGGCATGAACCAGTACAATGAAAAACAAATAAAATCCGTTATATTCGAAATACTTCACATTGAACGAAAGAACCTTAGAAGCAAGGCTTTCACGGATTTAAAGATGGCGGATGAGATTGGGAAGATTATATCGGAGAGCAGTAAGCTTAGCAAATAACAGGAGGCGGGGAAGGTACAGATGAAATTTAAAACACTGAGAATGAAGAATTTCATGCGATACAAGGGTCTGAATGAGATTAATTTTAGCTGTGACGAGGAGCATAATGTCACGGTGGTATTGGGGGATAACACTGTGGGAAAAACCACGATAGCGCAGGCGTTCAGGTGGTGCTTGTACGGCGCAATCATGGTTGAACGCGGCAAGAAGGATACAGACTACCAGCTATTGAATAATGATGTTCTTTCAAAAATGGATGCCAACGGCAGAGCTCCTGTTTTCGTTGAGATAATGGCGGTGGATAGCGAGCATGTGTACACTATCCACAGGGAGGTTGAGTATATGCGCGCCTACCCTAAGTTTATCGCGAAAGAATCCTATAAAACCGTAAAAATGTTTGTCGCAGACATCGACAGTCCGGACATAAAGCGTGAAGTTGAGCCGGGACCGAACTATAACAAGATAAATGAGCTTATAAATGAGCTTTTTCCGCGAAATCTATCACATTATTTCCTGTTTGACGGAGAAAGGTGGAGCGATTTTGCAATAAACGGCGTTCGCGAGAATATAAAGGAATCTGTGCACATATTGACCGGACTTTCCGCATATAAATCGGCGATGTACCATCTCAAGGATATGGGGGATAATTCGGTAATAAAAAAATTCAAGAAGAATATTCAGGGAAAAGGCAATGTCTATGATGATTACGAGCGCGACCAGACAAGGCTTGAGCGCGAAGTGGAAAAGTGCCAGAAGCAGATAGAGAACCTTGACGCGAGTATCAACCTCTGCAACAAAAAATGTGAGGAAATAGAAAATTATCTTGAGGAAAATAAGAATACCGAACAGCTTCAGATGGAGTACAGGCAGACACAGAGAATGTTGAGGGCACAGGGGGAGCGTTATCTGGCGAATTATAAAGCTTTCATTTCAGATTACAATTCTTCTGCGTTCAGACTGTTTGCAAAGCCGCTTATTGAAGCTTCATTAAAGATGGTCAAATCAGTGGCAGGCGAGCGCCGCGATATACCACACATGAGGCAGGCGAGCATAGATTATATAATCAGAAGCGGCAGGTGTATATGTGGAACCCCTGTAACGAAGGATTCCTATGCCCTTGAATGCCTGCTTGAACAGAGAAATTATCTGCCGCCTGCTGATATAGGTTCGCTGCTTGGCGAGTTTGAAAAGACAGCTAACCGCTGGAACAGGGTAGAGGATGAGCTTTCTTCGGACGCTGCGCGGGTGGATGATAGTGCCAGAGATTATGATGAGACCTGTATACAGCTTCAGAAAATGGAGAACAGGATGAATGATAACATAGATTTCGCAGAGAAGAGGGCTCAGCTTAAAAGATATAAGGATGAAGCCGCCAAGGCAGCCGAAAGGAAGGGGGAGATAAAGGGACTTATAGCCTCATACCGTAGCAGAATCCAGAGCATAGAAGTGCAGATGAAAAATCAGGAAGTAAAAAATGCGGAAAATGAAAAGTGGAGAAAGCGTTTAGGGCTTGCCGAGGCGGTATATGAAAAATTGTTTGCGGATTTTTCCGAGAGGGAGAAAAAGATTTTTAGCGAATTAAACGATGAAATTCAGGTTAATTTTTATCACATGTTCAATGCAAAGGATAAAAAAATACGTTTATCGGAAAATTATGAGATACAGATGTGTTATAAGACAGATTTGGGTTATCAGGAGGAAAAGAATCTGTCCGAGGGTGAAAAGGTTGCCAGAAATTTTGCGTTTATAGTGACAATAATGGATTACAGCAGGCGGAAGAAGCTGGAATATAGCAGAGCTGACGGCAGCAGCGAAGCCACAGGCTTTGAGGAGGGCAATGACACTCTGCCAATCGTCCTTGATGGACCGTTTTCCAAGCTTGGCGCGGAGAATATATCGTTGGTGGCGGGCGTTCTTCCACAGGTATCTGAGCAGGTAATTGTGTTCATGCTCAGGAAGGACTGGACGTACACAGGACTTGACAAGTATGTAGGCGCAGAGTACTCAATTGACAAAAATTCTGATGAGAGCTTTGCTTCAATAAGAAAGGTGGACAGATGATAAATGGCTGATTTTGAATTTTTTAAAAAGCAGTTTGAATTCAAGGGCAAACATTCGCGGATGGTGACGGAATTGTGCGTTGTCAATGATTTTGAACATACATTTTTTAAAAGAGTTATTGACGTGTACATATTAGCGGCGATAATAGGCATACGCCTTGACAGGAAGGCTAGAGAGGACTATTCGCCTGTCGAGACTAAAAGCATTTTCCCTGAGCAGATGATCAATGCGAAGGAGGATTTGGATTTTATAATGCAGATGATGATAATGCTTGATTCTGATTCCGGTGCAACTGATGAGGACAGGGTGCGCGAGGCATTCAGGGGAGCGCAGACCAAGGAAGAGTATGACAGGCTTCTTGGAACCTTCAACGATTATGTGAGAGGCGGTGTGGAGGAGCTGTATGAAAGGCTGGTTATCAGAAAGCGCGACTCCGAGGACAGATTCTATGATGACAGGACAGCGAATCTCATGGAACTGTATGACAGATTGATGCCGAAGGAAGAATAGAATATGACTTTGGTTTTCATTAGTATTATTGGCATTGTTAGGGTTTTAACAAAAATGCTTAGCTTACGATTGTTACTTAAAATGTTGTTGGATACTTAAACTGTTGTTGAATATTTATAAAAAAGAAGCTTAAAACTGAAAAAATAATAAAAATCACAAAATTTTTCTTTACTTTTCTAGATATGTGGGGTATAATAAACTTACGTTATATCGTACCAAGCGGTAAACGGTTACAACAATAAGGTCCCGCCACTGGCGGTGTACCTCAAAGCTCTAATCCCACTTAAAGTGAATACTTTAGGTGGGATTATCTATTTTATGTTGAAGGGAGTACTTATGGAAGAGATTAAGCAGTTAAACAGAAAAACAGATGTACCTAAGCCTACAGACTTGAATTATAGAATAGGACTTGATATAGGTATTGCGTCCGTTGGGTGGGCTGTGCTTGAAAATGATAGCCATGATGAACCGTTCAGAATCATTGATTTGGGTGTAAGAATCTTCGATGCTCCGGATAATTCAGGTGAATTACTTTCGGCTAAACGTCGTGAGGCTCGTTCAACTAGGAGAAGAACCAGAAGGCGCGGACATAGATTAGAGCGTATTAAGAAGCTTTTTGAGACAGAAGGGCTTATAGATATTGAAGAGTTTGAGACGCGTTATAAAAAGGCAGGGCTTCCTGATGTATACAGGCTTAGATATGAAGGACTAGACAGGGTACTTACAGATGATGAGCTGGCTCAGGTTCTGTTACATATTGCAAAGCATAGAGGGTTTAAGTCAAACAGCAAGGCAGAAGAAACTGAAAATGATAGTGATGCTACAAAGAAAAAGGAAATTGGAGCGATAAAAGAAAGTATAAGCGCAAATAAAAGGATTATGGAAGAAAAAGGGTACAGAACAGTTGGTGAAATGCTGTATCTTGACGAAAAATTTAAAATAGACTGTGATTGGAATACAAATGGATATATATTCTGTCCTAGAAATAAGAGGGGGGAATATAAAGTAATCATACTTAGAGACGTGTTGGTAGATGAGGTTCATAAAATATTTGAATCTCAAAGAAAATACGGAAATGAATCGGCATCTGATAAATTGGAGAAAAAATATTTAGATATATTTTTAAGTCAGCGTTCATTTGATCAAGGTCCGGGATATCCTAGTAAGTATGCATTGGATGGATTTGATTTTGGAAAGTGTCCTTTTGAAGAGAAAAATGGGGAGAGACGTGCACCGAAAGCAGCATATACATCTGAATTGTTTGTTGCTTTGCAGACTATGAATCATACAAAAATTGTAGATACCGATGGAAATAAAAGAGCTTTTACAGAGTTGGAGCGTAAGAAAATTATTCAATTGTTTCATATTCAAAACGATGTAAAGTATTCCGAAGTTAGAAAAGAGCTTGCTCTTACGGAAAATGAAAAGTTTTATAATCTTACATATAGTAAAGGAAAGAAAAAAGATAGTGAGAAAAGCATATTTATTAAAATGACAAATTATCATAACATGGCAAAAGCATTGAAAGAGAAATGCACTGGTGAAATATTGGACGATAATCGCGCAGATTTATATGATAAAATAGCATATAATCTTGCCAGATATAAAAATGATGATAGCAGGTTAAAAGAATTAAGAGCTTTGGGGATAGGAGAGGCAGAATGTAATGATTTACTTAAATTGTCATGCAATAAAGCACAGGGATTATCTCTGGTGGCGATGAACAAGATAATTCCATTTCTACTTGAAGGTAGAGTATATAGTGAGGCGTGTAAGCTGGCTGGTTATGGTGATTTTGTGGGTGACAATTGTACGGGAAAATCAATATTGTTAAGGGATGATGAAGGACAGAAAATTAAAGAAACTTTAAATGAAATCACTAATCCGGTAGTAAGACGTGCTGTGTCGCAAACTATAAAAGTAATAAATGCTATTATCATTGAATATGGCAGCCCGCAGGCTGTTAGCATTGAATTATCAAGGGAAATGGCAAAGAATAAGAAAGAACGTGATAAGATAGACAAAGATATGGAAAAGAGGTGCGCGGAAAATGCTAAAATCCTTGATGAAATAAGGGAATTTAAAGCAATTCCTACAGGCAAAGATATTGTTAAGTATCGGCTCTGGAAGGAACAGAGGGAAATATGTCTGTATACAGGTAAAAAAATATCGGCATATGAACTATTTTCCGGTGATGGAGGGTATGATATTGACCATATTCTTCCGTATAGTAAAACTTTTGATGACAGCTATCGCAATAAAGTTCTTGTGAGGTCTGAGGCGAATAGGCTTAAAGGAAACAGAACTCCGTATGAGTATTTAATATCACATGGTGGAGAGAAAGATTGGGAAGAATTTACTATCAGAGTTGAACACTGTATAAATGATTATAAAAAAAGACAGAAATTATTAAAGAAAACTATTACAGATGAAGATACAAATGAATTTAAAAGACGTAATTTGCAGGATACGCAGTATGCCACAACATTTATATATAATTTAATACGTAAAAATCTTTATCTAAAGCCATATCAGAATTCTACAAAGAAAAAGACACAGCAGGTGATGGCGTTAAATGGTTCAATCACCAGTTTTTTAAGTAGAGGATGGGGACTTGAGAAAAAGGACAGAAGAACACATATTCATCATGCACAGGATGCAGTTGTTATCGCATGTACAACACAGGGAATGATTAATTCTATTTCGGAGTACTTTAAATATAGGGAATCAAAGCTTGAAAGAATTAATAGACATGTAAAAGATGAGTCCAAGGAGAAATTTGAGGACATTGTTGTTACCAGAGAACAATATGATAAGCAATCCGGTAAGAAATTTCCACTGCCATGGCAGAATTTTAAGGAGGAGCTGGATATTCGTATGGCGCGTTATAATGGAGCGGTAGGTGCAATAGATTTTAAAACATCACCATTAGAATATCTTATGGCATATACGGATGTCAGTAATCGTATTAACTATCCTGAGTGGATGTTTGTCAAGGGCAGACCTGGACGAAGGGGAGTGCTTGACGGAATATTTGTTTCAAGAATGCCTAATCATAAGGTAAGCGGACAGGCACACAAGGAGACTATACGTTCAGCGAAATATTATAAAGAAGGGGGAGGTGTTTTAGATAAGGGATATGTGGTATATAAGGTACCTATTCAAGATATAAAATATATAAATGGTGAGATAATTTATGATAAAAATGCAGTATATTTTAATCCAGATAGTGATAGATTGCTTTATAATGCATTAATTTCACGACTTGAACAATTCAACGGTAATGCTAAAGAGGCTTTTTTGGAGCCATTCTATAAGCCAAAGGCAGACGGAACTTCAGGACCGATAGTTAAGAAAATTAAAGTGTGTGAAAAGCAGACATCGGGAGTGCCGGTTGGAGAAAATGGAATAGCATCTAATGGTGATATGGTAAGAATTGATGTATTCTGTGAGGAGAATAAAGGTAAGAAGAAATATTACTTTGTTCCTATTTATGTATCAGATGTGGTGAAAAAAAGGATGCCTAATAGAGCGGCAACACAGGCTAAAATACAGTCAGAATGGCGAGAGATGAGGGAAGAAAATTTTATTTTTAGCTTGTATTCAAAAGACTTGATTTATATTGAAAGTGATAAAGGTGTACCGCTTCACGATATAAATAAAAATGTGTATAGTGAAAATTCTGTTTTTGCATATTACACAGGTGCTAATATAAGTAAGGCTTCTATTGATGGAGAATGTCATGATAAGAAAGCATATTTTGATAGTTTAGGTATTCAAGGATTAAGAAAACTTGAAAAATGTCAAGTTGATGTA
Organism: Eubacterium sp.; assembly: GCA_003486385.1. Classification (GTDB taxonomy): domain Bacteria; phylum Bacillota; class Clostridia; order Lachnospirales; family Lachnospiraceae; genus CAG-882. Next base: position 74,818 of record DNFT01000112.1, read on the forward strand.
TTAGGCAATATTTCATTTGTACACAAAGAAAAGCGCATGCTATTTAATTAATCCAAGGGAGGATGTATGGGATATCGCAACATAAAGATTGATAGTTCTGTAGGTTTACACATTAAAAATGACCAGTTAGTTATAGGTGATAAAGAAATCAGTTTTCCGCTTGAGGATATCAATTGTGTTTTGATAGAAAATCAATCTGTCGCGGTATCCGCATATATGCTTCAAAAATTCGCAAGCCAAGGGATTGCACTGTATGTGTGTGATGAAAGACATCTACCTAATGCTGTGCTTTTGCCTATGGTTAAGCACAGCAGACATTTCAAAATGCTCACAAAACAGATGGAAGTCGGAAAGCCGCTGATTAAGCGGCTTTGGCAGCAAATTATTATATTCAAGATAAAAAATCAGGCGTTATGTCTTAAAAACATAGGCTTTTCCTCTGAATATGAAAAATTACTTTCCATGACAAAAGAGGTGCAATCGGGAGATAAGACACATGTTGAGGCAAAGGCGGCGGCATATTATTTCCGTATTTTGTACGGCGAAGGCTTTACAAGAGCAGATGAATGTATTGTTAATTCTGCAATGAATTATGCTTACGCCATAATAAGGGGGCTGATTGCAAGGTCGATTGTGTGCTATGGTTTAGAACCGTCGATTGGAATGTTTCATCATAGCGAGTTGAATAGCTTTAATCTGGCGGATGACCTTATTGAAGTGTTTAGACCATTGGTTGATTTATATGTTGCAAGTTATTTTGATATGTCTGAGGTGGATGCAGATTTAACACCGCAGATAAAAAGAGATTTGTTTAATATAATTAACTATGATATGTCACTGAAAGGAGAGAAGCGCATCATAAGCAATTGTATTGATATACTTGTTTATAGTTACAATGGAGCGATTCAAGGCAACAGAACGGACTTAGAACTTCCTGAATTAATACCTTTGCAGGTGCATAGCTATGAATAAATTTATGAGACTTATGGTATTTTTTGACTTGCCGGTTGTGAAGGATAGAGATAGAAAAGCAGCAGCTAAATTTCGCAGATTCCTATTAAAAGATGGCTATGTAATGGTGCAATGGTCGGTGTACTCAAGACTTTGCAACGGTTCGGATTCAATAGAGACACATAAGCAACGTCTTAAACAAAATCTTCCTCAAAAAGGTTCGGTTCGTTGCCTTATATTGTCTGAAAAACAATATTCCTCTATAGATATTCTATTAGGGACATCAACATTTCATGATTTGGATGAATCGACGGACTTGATAAATATTTTTTGAAAAAAGAGTATTATAAGAGAGATAGAGTGCAATTTTCTAAGATTTTTTTAGATGAAAAATCCCCGTGAACATATATAAACACGGGGATTTTTCGTTCCCTATTATATCATACCAAGCGATAACCGGGAACAACAACAAACTCGTCTGTGAAGTACGCTTCCAGCGATTATATCATACCAAGCGATAACCGGGAACAACAACGGAACACCTACCTTTTGGAGCGGTAACTTAATTATATCATACCAAGCGATAACCGGGAACAACAACACCGACAGCATACATTGTGATTTACCACCAATTATATCATACCAAGCGATAACCGGGAACAACAACTCTCCATAACTAAAGGAAACAGTATTTGTTATTATATCATACCAAGCGATAACCGGGAACAACAACCTAAACTACTATATCTTGGTGACAAAAAAATTATATCATACCAAGCGATAACCGGGAACAACAACTGAAAGCACTTGCAAGAACTTCAACGTCCAATTATATCATACCAAGCGATAACCGGGAACAACAACTATTACGGCATTGAAACACTTAACCTGTACATTATATCATACCAAGCGATAACCGGGAACAACAACTGACCGTGAAAAAGTCATAATTGACAAAAAATTATATCATACCAAGCGATAACCGGGAACAACAACAAGTATCTTTGAAAAGTTCATCTGTCAATTATTATATCATACCAAGCGATAACCGGGAACAACAACTTCATTGTAAATGGTCAGGAAAATGATGTTATTATATCATACCAAGCGATAACCGGGAACAACAACTGGGCTCGTTATACATAAAACCACTCCTTTATTATATCATACCAAGCGATAACCGGGAACAACAACAGCAAGCAAGGTGTTTGAGTTCTACACAGATTATATCATACCAAGCGATAACCGGGAACAACAACAAGCGGAGAGTATCAGAATTCCTAACTCCATTATATCATACCAAGCGATAACCGGGAACAACAACTTGCGTAACCAGTCAAACAACCGCTTCTGTATTATATCATACCAAGCGATAACCGGGAACAACAACCATGTTAATGGCTATGCCGGGACGGCTTGCATTATATCATACCAAGCGATAACCGGGAACAACAACTCGAAACAGCAGTAAAAGAGAAAAGGGCAGATTATATCATACCAAGCGATAACCGGGAACAACAACGGATTTCACGCACGATTTCCAGTTTATCAATTATATCATACCAAGCGATAACCGGGAACAACAACGTTCCTTCCCTTCTTTCAACGCTGCAAGGTATTATATCATACCAAGCGATA
>DNFT01000112.1:77509-78894 GCA_003486385.1 Eubacterium sp.
GCGATAACCGGGAACAACAACTATTACGGCATTGAAACACTTGACCTATATATTATATCATACCAAGCGATAACCGGGAACAACAACTAAAATAAACACTAAGGTATGAAGTATATGATTATATCATACCAAGCGATAACCGGGAACAACAACAATATCGCCGGTAATACTCCTGCAGCTTCTATTATATCATACCAAGCGATAACCGGGAACAACAACTTAAAGTTCATTAACTGTATGCAGCATACTATTATATCATACCAAGCGATAACCGGGAACAACAACATGACTAGTGTATGATTGTTACAGATTGCAATTATATCATACCAAGCGATAACCGGGAACAACAACATTATGGCTTCAAACAACGTCATAAGCCAAATTATATCATACCAAGCGATAACCGGGAACAACAACATGGTTAATTCCTCCTTCATTTTTTTATTTATTATATCATACCAAGCGATAACCGGGAACAACAACGAAAGTGGCTGTCATCAGCGTTGATGACGAATTATATCATACCAAGCGATAACCGGGAACAACAACCATATCGCCGGTAATACTCCTGCAGCTTCATTATATCATACCAAGCGATAACCGGGAACAACAACTTATCTAGACAATGGTGTTGTAGTTGCCAATTATATCATACCAAGCGATAACCGGGAACAACAACGTATATTTGCGTGAGGAAAATATGACAAAATTATATCATACCAAGCGATAACCGGGAACAACAACAATATGCTCCGGTGTGCTGCTGTCAAACAAATTATATCATACCAAGCGATAACCGGGAACAACAACCAAGACCGGAAAGACAATCACTTGTCTTTTATTATATCATACCAAGCGATAACCGGGAACAACAACCTATAGCAGAATTGGAAGCCATAGCAAAAGATTATATCATACCAAGCGATAACCGGGAACAACAACCAGTGCTTCATTTTGGGAAGCCTGAACGGATTATATCATACCAAGCGATAACCGGGAACAACAACCACCAAACCAAATCAGTTTGTTCTTACCGATTATATCATACCAAGCGATAACCGGGAACAACAACAATTATAAGTTTGAGTATATAAACTACACAATTATATCATACCAAGCGATAACCGGGAACAACAACTTTAATCGCACACTCTTCATCCAATTCTAATTATATCATACCAAGCGATAACCGGGAACAACAACCAGGTTTTCAAAATCACAACGGGCGGTACATTATATCATACCAAGCGATAACCGGGAACAACAACTGGATTCATCTTCCCCACTGTCGGGGTTGGATTATATCATACCAAGCGATAACCGGGAACAACAACACCCCTCTTTTATAAGCCAGTCCCGGTGAAATTATATCATACCAAGCGATA
>DNFT01000112.1:79084-93415 GCA_003486385.1 Eubacterium sp.
CGATAACCGGGAACAACAACCAACCGCCTATCTTAAAATGAATATGCCACATTATATCATACCAAGCGATAACCGGGAACAACAACCTTCAGGAAGAGTACAAGCTGGAGTTATTATTATATCATACCAAGCGATAACCGGGAACAACAACCGTCTGGATTTTGAACAGCCGGTGCAATAGATTATATCATACCAAGCGATAACCGGGAACAACAACCAGCTGACGCGGCAGCAGTCGGAGCTCCCAATTATATCATACCAAGCGATAACCGGGAACAACAACACTATTTGCTAAACGTAGGTTTAACGAACTATTATATCATACCAAGCGATAACCGGGAACAACAACCAGCTCCGGTGAAAGCTCAAGTTGCAGATCATTATACCATACCAAGCGATTATTAGGAAATTGGATTATACATTAGATGATAATGCGATGGAAACTTTGCGATATAATTGCGAAATATTTATACAATAGAATAAAAAGAGAAAAATATATACTTTATGATAAGTTATCTGTTGAAAATGTTTTGCATCATCGTAAAAATATATAGTAGATGAATTGAAAGAAGAAAGCTAAGTATAAAAGATTTTTATACAGTTTCTTTTTGTAAATAAACGCACGCATAAACACACGCGAGCGTTTGTTGCGTTGCAAAAACGCTCGGAAAGTGATAGAATTGCCATTGGAGGTATGGACGATGAGAATGATACCAAAAAAGAAACGGTCTCTTCAAGCCCTATTAATTACCTCCTCCAATGCTTCGGCGGACTCAAGCTGAGCAATATACTACAGATTGAGAAGAATACTACCGGGCTTGGAACAATGTGAAGCACCAGAAATACTGCGACGGCAATTAAAACAATAAGGATTAAAATAATAATCAAGATAATCGTTTGTCGGGTCCACTAAAAGCGAAAACAGTGATTTTATGGTTCTTTTTGCTTATATATCATTGTGCTGTATAAGAGGAGCTTATAAGAAAAAGCTTTTAAATAAAGAAAAGTTCTTAAAGATAGACATAAATTCTTGATTTTTAAACAGAGTATCTATTTAGACTAATTGCCTATTTGAATTAACTGCCTATTTAAACCAATATAAAGGAGGCAAACTTTATGAAAAAAATCCGCTTGACCTACAATGCCCCGGTTACACTCACATTTGTGCTGCTGTGTTTTTCGGCAACGCTGCTAAATTATATGACACAAGGGGCGAGCAATGCGCTTTTGTTTATGACGTATCATTCGTCGCTCACCAATCCACTGACGTATCTGCGGTTCTTCACGCATGTGCTTGGACATAGCGGGTGGGTGCATTTTATAGGAAATGCCTCATATCTGCTATTGCTTGGACCTATGCTTGAGGAGAAGCATGGTGGGGACAATATTTTGAAGATCATTCTTGTCACAGCGCTTGTGACGGGACTTATAAATTATATATTTTTTCCGCGGGTTGCACTCTGCGGTGCGAGTGGAGTGGTGTTCGCGTTTATATTGTTGACATCGTTTACGAGCTTTAGGGAGGGGGAAATTCCTATCAGTTTTGTGCTTGTAGCAATGATTTACCTTGGTCAGCAGGTGTATGATGGTATATTTCTGGATGACAATATATCTAATATGGCACATATCGCCGGGGGAATTGTAGGTTCAATCACAGGATACAAATTTAACAAGAGAAGTTAACAATAGCGTTTGCAATTAAAGACAAATGTCTGCGAAGCAGAGATTAGTGCTTGCAGTTATAACAGATGTGCTTATAATGCTTATAGTCTAAGAACCTGTGTTTTTACTATAAACGCTAATGCCTGCAAAACCAGTTATGTTCCTGCGTAACAATCGTCAGTGACCACAATGCAATTATTACAGTTGCAGCAGCCTCAGTTTAAAAACGTACACAACAAGCCGGATTGGTATTATTTGTGTCAGGACAGCCAGAAGGCGGAATTGTAAAATATTTGTGAACAATGAGCAATGGCACTGTAAATTTCTTGAAAAACGAAAAAAACTGTATTACAATAATCACGTATGTTATGAATAGGAGAATAAAAGAATAAAAGAAACGAGGACGTGGTTATGGATGCTGTATCGGTAACGTTATTATTTCTGGGACTGTTTAGTGGTATCGCACTTTTCCTGTATGGTATGAGTGTGATGGGAGATGGTCTTAAGAAGGTTGCGGGAAATAAGCTTGAGACGCTTTTATATGGGCTGACAAGTACTCCGCTTAAGGGAATTTTGTTGGGAGCGGGGGTTACAGCTATTATACAGTCATCCTCAGCAACATCTGTTATGGTAGTCGGATTTGTAAATTCCGGTATGATGAAGGTTGTACAGGGAATTGGTATCATAATGGGTGCTAATATAGGAACGAGTATCACAGGGTGGATTCTATGTCTGTCGGATATTCAAGGGGCAGGTGGCGTCGCGGCACTTCTGTCATCATCAAGTATTGCCGCTATTGTTGCGATAGTCGGTCTTTTTGTGAGAAACCTTTCAAAGAAGGAGACTCACAAGGCTATAGGTGATATTATGTTTGGATTTACCATTCTTATGATTGGTATGTCAACGATGAAGGATGCTATGGCTCCGCTTCAGGATAATCCGTTTTTTATGGGAATGCTCACGAAGTTTTCCAACCCTTTTCTTGGAATACTTCTGGGTATTATTATTACTGCTGTGCTGCAGAGTGCGTCCGCGTCTGTGGGTATTCTGCAGTCTGTTGCCATGTCGGGATATCTTCCGTTCTCAGCGGCGCTGCCTATAGTTATGGGTATTGGTGTCGGTGCAGCATGTCCTGTCCTTATGAGTGGAATGAGCTCTAATAAAAATGGAAAGAGAACAGCGCTTGTATATCTTTTTAATGATCTGGCAGGTATGGTTATCTGCGGAACATTTTTTTACGCAATACAGGCTGTGGTGACTCGTGGTGGACAGTTTGCATTTATGGATTTAGAGATGAAATCTGTATCAATTGCACTTCTCAACACCATATACCGAACAGTTACTATCATTATTCTGGCACCTTTTATTAAGCAGATTAACAAGCTTATGTTCTGGATAATCAAGGATTCACCGGATGATGTTGAAGACCAGGCGGATTTTGATTTGCTTGAGGAGCGTTTCCTTAGGAACCCTGAGCTTGCTCTTACACAGGTCGGAACAGTCATGAATGGTATGGCGAGAAAAGCACAGAAGAATGTTATGAGAGCATTTGACCTGATGGAAAATTATTCTGTTGAACAGTACAATCTTATTCAGGAGAAAGAAACTGTAATTGATAAGTACGAGGATAAGCTTGATACATACATGATGAAGATAACTGCTATAGGTCTTAACAAAAATCAGACCAGACAGAACTCTAAGTATCTTCACACAGTGAGTGATTTTGAGCGAATTGCCGACCATGCCTGCGGAATATCGCGTGCGGCGAGGGAGATAGTGGAGAAAAAGATTAAGTTCTCGGATGATGCCAACAGGGAACTGGCTATTTTATATAATGCTGTTAAGGAAGAGCTTGATATGACCGTGAAGTCATTTACCGAGGATAATATAGATATGGCTCGACAGGTAGAACCCTTAAGGATAACAGTGCGCATGCTCTGTGCGGAGCTTAAGAGAAATCATATCGTGAGACTTCAGAGCGGTAATTGTGATGCTATCAATGGCTTTGTTTTTAATGACCTTTTGACAAATCTTGAGCGTATTGTGGCACACTGTTCTAACATAGCTGTTGCGATGATGGAATTTGAGTCCGATGATTTCAATACGCACCAGTATCTTAAGGATATGAGGAATTCCGAGGTATCCGATATGGCGAAGGACGTTAATTACTATTCGGAGAAATATTCAATTGAAATGACTGCACAGAAAGCTGTGCAGGGCAGATAGTACCACGGCAAAGGACAAGCTATTAGCGTATAATAATAAAGCCCCATCTGACAGGTAAAGCTGTGAGATGGGGCTTTATTATTATTTTTTACTGCGATTAAGGCGTGTGAACTCACGGGCGATTACCAGAATGGATTCATTGTATTCGAGAGGAAGTGTTGACATCATGGAAACAACATCTTTTTGCATGTCATCTTCGGCATCTTTTCCAAAAACTATTGTGTCCAGTGAAACCTGAAGACCTTTTGAAAGCTTGATTAGGGTGTCCACGGACATGGATTTTCGTCCGTTCTCGATTTCTGATAAGAATGTTACAGATATTCCGACTTTTTCTGCGAGCTCCTGTTGCGTCATGTTAATGGAACGCCTAAGCTGGTAAATCTTATTACCTATGATACGATTAGTATCATGGGAAGTACAATTCATATAAAACCTCCTGTACATTATTTATTGTTAAAGTAAAATTTAACGATAAATACAAAATACCAAAAAACAAGGACTATTGAAATTAACTAGCAAGTAATATTGGTTAAACTACTGTTGAAAGTATTGACATAAATAATTATGTATGATGCTTGTGTCAAAACATGCTTATTTAATGTACGAGTGTATAATACGCTACATGTTCTAAGCTTATAGAACATGTTTTTATCACTACATATCTTTACCACTACATTTTATTACAAAATATGAATTCCGGAAATAATTAAGTCGGTATAATCCTGGCTGTCATAGGATAACAATATTCGATTGTGTAACATTTGCCGGCGCAACATTTTCATTATTGAAATGTAGAAAATGAAACATTATAATATGATGTTATAGGATAGGAAAAACAGAGCATGAATATGGGGTAAGAAAATGGGAATAGAATTGGATGATATATTAGGTTTTAATTTTTTTCAGTACGGCAGTCCGTATATCGGAGAATGTGGCGGCATGCATTTCAGGCTGGCGCGCAATCCGCTGGAGAATGTTGTGTTCAACCATGACCCACATAAAAATGATGAGGCATTGTTCGATGTGACGATATGGAGAGGACCATATAACTATGATAAGACGAGGCAGAAAAAGACCACAGCACAGTTTCCCTTTACGGAGGATGGGCGGCTTGCTGCGGTACAGTGGCTTAATGAGAGGTATGATGAGCGTGTAGATTATTGGGCAGATGGGATTCCTCTTTTTCCTAAATATAAGACTGACCCGGACGAAACGGATACGGTTGAGGTAGATGAGAATTTATCTGATGATACTAATTAACAAAATATCAGGAGAAAGGGAATGTGCTGTTTTATAGTCTGTAATTATCGAGGAAATCCATAGCCGCACTTGAGAGGGGAATGTTAGAGTTGACACAATAGCTTACCTCTCTTTTTTTTATGTTCAGATTCGGAGGTGTCACTTCCATGAGTGCACCGGATTCAAGCTCGCTTTTTACAAATTCGCGTATGACACAGCCTATTCCAAGCCCTGTTTTGGCAAATTCGATAAGTAGATCCATGCTTCCTATCTCCATGAGGGTTGTCTGCGACAGCATTATATCATTGAGGTAGGAATCCACATAGGTTCTTGTAACATTATCCCTTGTAAGGAGCATGAGGTTGGCTCCGTGGAAAAGATTGCCCATATCAGTGTTTTCCCTAAGAAGAAGGTTCTTTATATACCCGGGGGATGCCACAAAGGTGTCATGGATGGAGCCTGCACTATATAATTTAAGCCCTCTCTGCGAATCGGGTGTTGCAATAAGTCCTATATCAATATCGCGGTTGTCGATTAGCGTGCGCGTATGAAGTGAGGACTGGCAGTTGATGGAGATGCTTATATGTGGGTTCCTGCGTACATATTTTTGAAGTCTTGGCAGAAGAATATATTTACAGAGGGTGTTGCTGGCTCCGAAACGTATTCTGCCGATGCCAAGCTCTTTTCTGGAATTGAGAAGCTGTTCACCTGTGGCTATCTCATTGAAAGCGTTAAAAATATGGGAATATAACAGTTCACCATCCTCGGTTAGCTGTACGCCTCTTGAATTGCGGAAGAACAGTGTGGTACCAAGCTCATTTTCCAGCTGTTTTACCGCCTTGCTTATAGCGGGCTGGCTGATAAATAACCTTTTGGAGGCGGCAGAGAGGTTCATTGTCTGTGCGACGGTGAGGAATATATTGTAGAGGTTCAGTGTGGCATGATTTATATTGGTGTTATTGTTATTCATATGGTCTCCTTGTGATATAATGGCGGATAGCTGACCCGAAAATGTAAATCAGTGTATAATTGCCGGTACACTGCAGGCTGCTTTGGAAAATGGCTTCCTTTTAAGGACTGATTTCTTCGATATGCTAATTTTAATGATATTGTCTCGAAGGCAGTGGTGGTGGACATAATTGCAGGCAGTGTGGAATATAGTTATTATAACTGCAAATTATAATAACTATAAATAATATGTATTTTAAGAATAACAGAAAATGTGTTATTATTCAAGTAACAACAAATCAGACCGATGGGATTATTCGGACTGATGAACAGGAAAGAGGAATTATTATGGGTATGACGATGACACAGAAGATTCTTGCAGCGCATGCAGGTCTTCCTTATGTAGAAGCAGGACAGCTTATTGAAGCAGATCTTGATCTTGTTCTTGGCAATGATATAACATCTCCGGTAGCTATCCATGAGATGGATAAGATGAAGAAAACAGGTGTGTTTGATAAGGATAAGATAGCGCTTGTGCCGGATCATTTTGTCCCGAATAAGGATATCAAGTCTGCGGAGCATTGTAAGTGCGTGAGAGAGTTTGCAAAAAAGAATGAGATAACCAATTATTTTGAGGTAGGACAGATGGGAATAGAGCATGCCCTTCTTCCTGAAAAAGGTCTTACAGTTGCAGGCGATGTGGTTATAGGAGCCGATTCGCATACTTGTACTTATGGTGCGTTAGGTGCATTCTCAACCGGAGTAGGTTCAACCGATATGGCGGCGGGCATGGCTACAGGAAAGGCATGGTTCAAGGTGCCTTCGGCAATCAAGTTCGTGCTTACAGGCAAGCCTTCTAAGTGGGTGAGCGGAAAGGATGTCATTCTTCATATTATAGGAATGATAGGTGTTGACGGAGCACTCTATAAGTCGATGGAGTTTGTTGGGGACGGAGTTAAGAATCTGTCCATGGATGACCGATTTACCATTGCCAATATGGCTATTGAAGCTGGTGGAAAGAATGGCATATTCCCTGTCGATGATATAGCAGAGGCATATATAAGAGAACACTCAACTAAGAAGTATACCATATATGAGGCGGACGAGGACGCTGTATATGATGAGACGTACACGATTGATTTGAGTACACTTAAGCCGACAGTGGCATTCCCTCATCTTCCTGAGAACACACATACCGTCGATGAGGCAGGAGAGGTAAAGATTGATCAGGTTGTTATAGGCTCCTGCACAAACGGACGCTTAGATGACCTTAGAATAGCGGCAGAGGTTCTTGAGGGCAGAAAGGTAGCGGACGGGTTGAGAGTTATAATCATTCCTGCAACGCAGACTATATATTTAAAGGCTATGGAGGAAGGAATGTTAAAGACGTTTATTGAAGCTGGAGCGGTAGTGAGCACTCCTACATGCGGTCCTTGCCTTGGCGGATATATGGGTATTCTTGCAGAGGGTGAGCGCTGTGTATCGACAACCAACCGTAACTTCGTGGGACGTATGGGACATGTGAAGTCTGAGGTATATCTTGCAAGTCCGGCTGTTGCTGCAGCAAGTGCAGTTACAGGAAAGATAAGCCAGCCTTCGGAGCTTGGATTATAATTTTTGGGATAATATTTATATAGAAGAAAAGAGGATTGGCTATGAAAGCATCAGGAAAAGTATTCAAATTCGGCGATAATGTTGATACAGATGTAATAATCCCGGCAAGATATCTGAATTCATCGGATCCTGCGGAGCTTGCTGCACATTGCATGGAGGATATAGATAAGGATTTCGTTAAGAAGGTACATAAAGGAGATATAATTGTGGCTGATAAGAACTTCGGCTGCGGTTCTTCCAGAGAGCATGCTCCTATCGCAATCAAGGCGGCAGGTGTGAGCTGCGTAATAGCTGAGACGTTCGCACGAATCTTTTACCGCAATGCCATCAACATCGGTCTTCCGATAATAGAGTGTGCAGAGGCGAGCAGGGATATCGAGGATGGTGATCAGGTGGATATCGATTTTGACAGTGGTATCATTACCAATGTCACCAAGGGAAAGCAGTACAGGGGGCAGGCATTTCCTGAGTTCATGCAGAAGCTCATATCTGCAGGAGGACTTATAAATTATATTAATAATAAGTAGAAAGATACTCACGGAAGTTTTTTGAAAGCTTGACAGAGTTGTAAAGCTTGGCATATTCTATGGCAGATATATCTTCGATGTAATTTTCAGGATATGCAGTTGTACAACCCTTGTCGCGAAGCATTGCCACAGCCTTGTTATATGCTATGGCAGCTTCGTTTTCGGAGCTGTATCTTCCTATTATATAGTTTCCATTTATATGGATACGGGAACGGTAGCTGGTGCGGCCGTTCTTTTTTATTGCCTCAACGCCATAGTAACGGTTGATTATGCGGATATTATGGTAGCGGTAGTCATGGTCATCACCATTTATAAACTCATAATCGCGTCCTTTTACAGCGTGGCTTCGTATTCCGTAGCGCGACAGGATATTCACCTGCATTCCGTAGTCTGCCACGAAAAGATACCCCTGTCTTTTCATAATCGAGTGATTTGAAAAATAGAAAAGGTCATCGACGTCGAACTTGAGGGCTTCATTTTCGGAGAGATAGTAGATAAAATAATTTTTAGCCATGTAAATAGGTGTTTTTATGTAAAAATTATTGTCACGGAAATTGAGAAGTGATATGTATTTGTCAAAGGATAATAGCCGGCAGTGCTCATGGTAGCTGTCTATGTTATAGATGCTACCTGTGTCGGACACAATTTTCTGGGCTTCGCAGTAAGCGGAGGAGGCATCGTTTTCGGCTGCAAAGCTGCCGAGACTTATATGTTTATTTTTGTATGTTACGGAGGCACGGTAGTATACTGTGCCGTCCTTTTTTTGTGCTTTGAAGGCTCCGGGAAGTGACATGGCGGTTCTCTTTTCTGTAAATTTTATTTTGGAGGCATACCTGCTGATATTATAGCTTGTTATTGTGATTCTTTCAATTCAAAGATACTTTTGATGTGTAAAGTTTGAAAATAAAATTTTCAAACTACTTATTTGGTGGCAGTACTGCAGACATTGCTTGCAGTATGCAGGGGTATAAGTTTGAAAGTGAAACTTTCAAACAACTTATTGGTGGCAGTACTGCAAGCTATGCTTGCAGTATGCAGTGGTATAAAAATGTAAGTAGTTACATTTTTTTGACTTGTTATTTCGTTTTTATCACGATTTTAAGGTTTTTCTCCCACTTAAATGCTTAAAAAATCAAAAAAATAGGGCGGAAATCTCCACTTTAAAAAAATAAAATCGGTGAAAAGACGAGAATATTTTGTGTGATTATTTAGCAAAGAAAAATTTCAAGTGTCAATATGTACAAAAAATAAGCATAAATTACAAAATATATGGAAATAATGCTGATGAAAAATGTTACGAAAATGTTACAAAAGACGTTTTTCACAAAAAAAAGTGTTTTGATTGACAAAATCAATTTCATAAATATAATTGCAAAAGAACGAAAAACATTGATTTGAAATGAGAGGTTTAAAGATGAAGAATATTTTTTCGCTCTTTAATGGTGTTTTTAGTTTCTTCAGGACCATTACAAAGAGTATGTACAGAAGATGTGCGATAATCGCTTCAGGTTCAGCTGTGATTGCGGTTGTGTGTCTGAATTCTACATGCTACGGTGGTGGCGGAAAGAACAATGTAGTTTCCTCCAACACAGGAACCGGACAGGTTGCTGCGGAAGATGAAGAGGACGATGATGACACCGATGAAGAGAAGGCAGTATTCACATCTCTTATTAATGACACAGAACAGCAGATACAGTTTGCGGTTAATCCGTTGATGAATCTGGATATTGAAGAAAAGCTTTTGAAGTATAAATGTGTCTATGCAGATGTGAATTCCAGAATGGCAGAAACAGAATCGGATGAAATGCTTGTAAGTGCAGATTATATCAGTCCGATTATTGCAATTACGGATGAGGATTATGATAATCTGGTCCGCATTGTCGAGGCTGAAGCGACAGGACTTGATGTGAAAGCAAAGATTCTGGTTGCCAATGTAGTAATAAACAGAGTATTTTCTAAGGAATTTCCTGATAATGTAACGGATGTAATTTATCAGGGAAACGGAGTACAGTTCCAGCCTATAATGGATGGAAGATTCTATTCCGTCACACTGACGGACACATCATACGAAGCCGTTGACAGGGCACTTGTCGGTGAAGATTATTCGGACGGAGCACTTTTCTTCGCAGCGTCGGCATCGGCGGGAGAAGGAAGCTGGTTTGCGATGAACCTTAACAGGCTGTTCGAATATAATGGACATGTTTTCTTTAATTTTTATTAAAGATTTTACTTGTTTAATGGAATAAAGTGTGATAAAATTGGCGATAAGTATTAGGCTTATCGCCTTTTGTTTTAAATGTATACTGCAAAGCCTGTTACATGAAGCAGTTAAAAAATAATCTGTTGGAGGACGCTATGGAATTATTTTATAAAAGTACAAGGGATGACAGTGTTAGAGTGACAGCCTCAAAGGCTATTCTTAAAGGTCTTGCCGATGACGGCGGTCTTTTTGTTCCGGAGACCATACCGGTTCTTGATAAGAGTCTTAAAGAGCTTGCGTGTATGAGCTATGGTGAGGTTGCCTATGAAGTAATGAAGCTTTTCCTCACAGATTTTACAGAGGAGGAACTTAAAAGCTGCATAGCGAATGCGTATGATTCGAAGTTCGATACAACTGAGATTGCACCTCTTGTGAAGGCGGATGGAGCATATTTCCTTGAGCTGTTCCATGGTGCTACGATTGCATTTAAGGATATGGCACTTTCGATTCTGCCACATCTTATGACAACATCTGCTAAGAAGAATAATATTAAGAATGATATAGTTATTCTGACAGCCACATCGGGAGATACAGGTAAGGCTGCACTTGCCGGCTTTGCCGATGTGAAGGGAACAAAGATTATTGTATTTTATCCTAAGGATGGAGTAAGCCCTATTCAGGAGAAGCAGATGGTTACACAGAAGGGTGATAATACATATGTTGTGGCTATCAAGGGTAATTTTGATGATGCGCAGACAGGTGTCAAGAATATATTCGGAAATAAGGAGCTTGCCGGGGAGCTTGATGGTGCAGGCTATCAGTTCTCATCGGCTAACTCAATTAACATAGGCAGACTTGTTCCTCAGATTGTTTATTATGTGTATGCTTATGTAAAGCTTCTTGCCAATGAAGAGATTTCTGAGGGGGAGAAGATTAATGTTGTGGTTCCTACAGGAAATTTCGGAAATATTCTTGCAGCATTTTATGCAAAGAATATGGGACTTCCTATTGGAAAGCTTGTATGTGCTTCAAATGAGAATAAGGTATTGTATGATTTCTTTTCAACAGGTGTGTATGACAGGAACAGAGAATTTAAGCTTACAAGCTCTCCGTCAATGGATATTCTTATCTCAAGCAACCTTGAGAGACTTATATACAGGATTGCAGGCGGTTCTGCTGAGGCTAACCGCAGCCTTATGAGCCAGCTTAAGGAGAACGGACGCTATGAGATTACGGACTCCATGAAGGCACAGCTTGATGATTTCTACGGAAATTATGCGAGTGAGAAGGAGACTGCCGATACAATCAAGGCAATATATGAAGATACAGGCTATGTCATCGACACGCATACTGCAGTGGCAGCTGCTGTCTATAAGAAGTATACCGAAAATTCAGGTGACAAGACTAAGACCGTCATTGCTTCGACAGCCAGCCCGTTTAAGTTTACAAGGAGCGTTATGGATGCAATTGACAAGGCTAAGTATGACAGCATGACAGACTTTGAGCTTGTTGATGAATTGTCCAAGATTGCCAATGTGGCAGTTCCGCAGGCGATAGAGGATATAAGAACCGCACCTGTTATTCACAACAGAGTATGTGACAGGACACAGATGGAAGAGACTGTAAGGAAGATTCTCGGAGTGTAGACAGGATGGGTTTTATGTGATAGAATAGAAATAATGGTTTTATTACATTACGAACAGTGATATAATACACAGATAGGATGAACCATACTATTGTTAGATTGGAAATAGCGATAGTATGGTTCTTTACTGTTGAAAATATTATATAATTTGGAAAAACTATTGAAAAATAAACTAAAACAGTGTTATAATACGAACGTATATTCGATTTTGAATGTGACGAAAATAGTTTATAGGAAATGAGGAGAAGTATGGCAGATAATAGACAGGATTATGGTGCGGGCAGCATTACAATCTTAGAAGGGCTTGAGGCGGTAAGAAAACGTCCGGGAATGTACATAGGAAGTGTGTCCACGAAGGGACTTAATCATCTTATATATGAGATAGCCGACAATGCGGTTGATGAACACCTTGCAGGCTATTGTGATTCTATATGGGTTTCACTCAATAAGGATGGCACAGCTACAATCAGGGATAATGGAAGAGGAATTCCTGTGGGTATTCATCCTAAGGCGGGAATACCGGCTGTTGAGGTTGTATTCACGATACTCCATGCGGGTGGTAAGTTCGGTGATGGGGCTTACAAGATATCGGGAGGTCTGCACGGAGTTGGCGCTTCCGTTGTCAATGCCCTGTCGAGATGGCTTGAGGTCGAGATAAGACAGGATGGTAAGGTGTATAAGCAGCGCTACGAGAGAGGGCATGTTATGGCTCCGCTTGCTGAGATCGGGACATGCAGGAAGAATGATACAGGAACCACAGTTACGTTCCTGCCTGATGATGAGATATTTGAGAAGACATATTTCAAGGCGGATCAGGTAAAGAGCAGACTGCATGAGACAGCATATCTTAATCCGGGACTTACCATATATTTTGAAAATAAGAGAACTAATGAGGAGGAGAGCAAAGTATTCCATGAGCCTGATGGAATTAAGGCTTATGTAAAGGCGCTCAATGAGGGGCTTGAGACACTTCACGATGTCATCTACTTCAAGCATACAAGCGAGGGCATTGAGGTAGAGTGTGCGGTACAGTTCGTGGACGCGTTTCAGGAGAATATCCTTGGTTTCTGTAACAATATCTACACTCAGGAGGGCGGAACACATCTTACCGGCTTTAAGACCAAGTTTACCGTAGTTATCAACCAGTATGCAAGGGAGCTTGGCATACTTAAGGATAAGGATGTGAATTTCACCGGGCAGGATGTCCGTAACGGAATGACGGCTGTTGTGGCAGTAAAGCATCCGGAGCCTAGATTTGAGGGACAGACTAAGACTAAGCTGGATAATCAGGATGCAGGTAAGGTTGTAGCTGAGGTTACAGGGAACGAGCTTGTAAGATATTTTGATAAGAATCTTGAGACATTGAAGACTGTCATTGCCTGTGCGGAGAAGTCGGCTAAGATTCGCAAGGCTGAGGAGAAGGCTAAGACCAATCTCCTGGTCAAGCAGAAGTTTTCATGTGACAGCAACGGAAAGCTTGCCAACTGTGAGAGTCGTAACCCTGAGGAGTGTGAGGTGTTCATAGTTGAGGGAGATTCTGCCGGAGGTTCTGCAAAGACGGCAAGAAACAGACGTACACAGGCTATTCTTCCCATAAGAGGTAAGATTCTCAATGTCGAGAAGGCAACGATGGACAAGGTGCTTGGAAATGCTGAGATTAAGACCATGATAACGAGCTTTGGATGTGGATTCTCTGAAGGATATGGCAATGATTTTGATATAACCAAGCTCAGATACAATAAGATTATCATAATGACTGATGCCGACGTTGATGGCGCACATATAGCAACCTTGCTTCTCACGTTTTTTTATAGATTCATGCCTGAGCTTATTCAGGAGGGGCATGTATATCTTGCAACACCTCCACTGTATAAGGTAGTCCCTAGGAAGGGCGAAGGACAGTATCTCTATGATGATAAGGCTCTTGAGAAGTACAGAAAGACGCATACAGGTAATTTCACGCTCCAGAGATATAAGGGACTTGGTGAGATGGATGCGGATCAGCTCTGGGAGACTACACTTAATCCTGAGACAAGAATACTTAAGCGTGTTGAGATAGAGGATGCGAAGATGGCATCCGATGTGACTTCAATGCTTATGGGAAGCGATGTCGGACCGCGCCGTGAGT
The DNA here is from genome assembly GCA_003486385.1 of Eubacterium sp. Classification (GTDB taxonomy): domain Bacteria; phylum Bacillota; class Clostridia; order Lachnospirales; family Lachnospiraceae; genus CAG-882. The sequence continues at coordinate 93,274 of DNFT01000112.1, forward strand.
TTATCCACGAGCATGCGCATGATGCGGAGCTTGACCTTGCATAAGGGTTTTGGCAATTACATATAGGTGTCAAAACATACCGATTTAATATACAAGTGTATAACGTATTATGTTTATGCATATCACGACTTTTGGGAGAAGC
>DNFT01000112.1:93490-113420 GCA_003486385.1 Eubacterium sp.
AAACATAATACGTTATACACAGCTAAGTATATATAGCATGTTTTGACCACATGAAGCAGATAAATTAGAATGTAAAGTGAGGATATAAGATGGCAGAGCAGATTATGCAGACAGAGTATTCTGAGCTGATGCAGAAATCATACATAGATTATTCGATGAGCGTAATTACGGCGCGTGCCGTGCCGGATGTACGCGATGGGCTTAAGCCTGTGCAGAGACGTGTGCTCTATGCGATGGAACAGCTTGGACTTAACTATGACAAGCCGCATCGTAAATCGGCGCGTATCGTTGGAGATACGATGGGTAAATATCATCCGCACGGTGACAGCTCAATATATGACACGCTTGTTGTGTTGGAGCAGGACTTTAAGAAGGGAATGGCATTAGTCGACGGACATGGTAATTTCGGCTCTATTGAAGGGGATGGCGCTGCGGCTATGCGATATACGGAGGCTAAGCTCAAGAAATTCACACAGGATGTATACCTTGCCGATCTTGATAAGAATGTGGTGGATTTCATGCCGAACTTTGACGAGACGGAGAAAGAGCCTGTGGTTCTTCCGGTAAGGGTTCCGAATCTTCTGGTCAATGGTTCTGAGGGTATTGCAGTCGGTATGACAACAAATATACCTACCCATAATCTTGGCGAGGTTATAGATGCTGTGAAGGCATGTATGGATAATCCTGATATAACAACACAGGAGCTTATGCAGTATATTATAGGACCGGATTTTCCTACGGGAGGACTTGTTGTAAATAAGAGTGAGCTTCCTGATATTTATGAGAGTGGTACGGGAAGAATCAAGCTCCGCGGCAAGGTTGAGTTCGAGCAGGCAGCTAAGAAGGGCGATAAGGATAGGCTTGTCATAACTGAGATTCCGTATACCATGATAGGTGCAGGCATATGTAAGTTCATATCAGATGTTGTGGACCTTATTGAGACTAAAAAGACACAGGACATAACGGATATATCCAATGAGTCCTCCAAGGAGGGAATACGCATTGTCTTAGAGCTTAAGAAGAATGTGGACGTAGATAAGCTTATCAATATGCTGTATAAGAAGACGAAGCTTGAGGATACATTCGGTGTTAACATGCTTGCGATTGTCGATGGAAGACCGGAGACACTCGGACTTAAGCAGATAATTACACATCATATTGACTTCCAGTTCGAGCTGGCCACAAGAAAATATACCACGCTTCTGAATAAGGAACTTGAAAATAAGGAGATTAAGGAAGGACTCATACGCGCCTGCAATATAATTGACCTGATTATCGAGATACTGAGGGGCAGCAAGAACCTTAAGATGGCAAAGGACTGTCTGATTACCGGAAATACGGAGGGTATTAGCTTTAAGACTGAGAAATCACGCAAGGATGCTTCCAAGCTCCATTTTACCGAGAAACAGGCAGGCGCTATATTGGAGCTTCGTCTTTATAAGCTTATCGGTCTTGAGATTCTTGCACTTGAGAAGGAGTATGAGGAGACACTTGCCAGGATTGCTGAATACGAGGATATACTGAACAGCAGAAGAACTATGGTGAAGGTTATCAAGAAGGATTTAGACAATATCAAGAAAGAGTATGCGCTCCCTAGAAGGACAATCATAGAGGATGGAAAGGCAGCAGTGTTCGAGGAGCAGAAGCTTGTTGAGCAGGAGGTTGTATTCCTCATGGATCGTTTCGGGTATGCTAAGACCATAGACACGGCAGCCTATGATAGAAACAGGGAGGCAGTTCATGCGGAGAACAAGTATGTGTTTAACTGTATGAACACCGACAGGATATGTATTTTTACCGACAATGGAAATCTCCATCAGATAAAGGTGAGGGATATACCGTTTGTGAAGTTCCGCGACAAGGGAACTCCTATTGACAATCTTGGCAACTACAGCAGTGCGGGTGAGGAGATTATATTCTTATGCTGTAACAGTCTGCTTGCAGGCAGGAAGCTGTTGTTTACAACCAAGAAGGCTATGATGAAGCTTGTTGATGGTTCGGAATTTGATGTATCTAAGAGGACAGTTGCCGCCACTAAGCTTATGGAGGGCGACCTTGTGACGAGCATTGAGGTTGTCAGCACAGTGAATACACAGAGTGTTGTGCTTCAGACGGAGAACGGCTATTTTCTTAAGTTTATGCTTGAAGAGATACCAGAGAAGAAGAAGAGCGCAGTCGGTGTACGTGGTATGAAGGTTGACGATAGTGATAATGTTGACGAAGTGTACATTATACCAGAGGAGGCTGATGTATCTATTCAGTACAGGGATAAGGATATCTCGTTGAAAAAACTGAGACTTTCTAAAAGGGATTCCAAGGGACAGAAAAAGTAATTCTGCATATATAGAAAATGCGGCATACAATAATGTCAAAATATACAAAAAAGCTGAGACAGCTTATATAAGGACTGTCTCAGCTTTTTTATTCCATGATTTTTTTACATTTTATAAAATACGGAGTGTCTGATTAATTCAATATTATGCAAGCTTATGTATTGTGATACAGTTAGGTGTATCAATCTTTATCGGATTGCCGTTCATTACCAGAAGCCCCTTTTCATAGTTGATAGTAAAGAATGTCAATGAACCGGATTCATGGTTAACCGATACAAGGTGTTTCTCATCGGGGAACAGGTTGATATCCTTAGGATAGTCGCCGCTTATAGGAAGACTGTTCTTAAGGGTTAAAAGACCTGATTCCTTGTCTGTTGAATAGATTGTAACGCTATTGTCGCCGGCATTGGAGCATAATACATAATCGCCGTTTTTGGATACCTGAATTGCAGCAGCAGCGGTATTCTCCTTATGTCCCTTACGGACAGTGAAGATATTCTGCACGAACTCAAAACGTGTCCTGGCATCCGGGGTATACCTGTATACGTCAATGTAATTCTTCAATTCGCATACGATATAGGCGAATTTTCCATCCGGGCTGAAGGTAATCTCACGCGGAGCGGACTCGAGCTGGCAGCGTATGATGTCGGACAGCTTGAGCCTGCCTGTAGCCTTATTGAAATCATAGAGCTTGACCTGATCCATACCTATATCGCATACACATAATAAGTCCTCATCAGGTGTGAGAACGGAGCAGTTGATGTGAGGACGGAAATTTCTCTCCGCGATACTTCCCATTCCCCTGTGGTATATCTCATCTGTTATAGTGCCGACGGTTCCGTCCTCGTTTACGTGAAGGACTGTAAGCTTGCCGTCATGGTAACCGGATACGAATATATAGTCATCTGCCTTTGTCATTGAAAGATGGCAGCCTCTCATGCCCTTTATTGATGAGGTGGTCATGTACTCAAGTCCTCCGTCCGGAAGAATCTTGAAGGAGGCAATACCCTCATCCACTATAGAATAAAGATATCTTCCACTGTGGGATACAATCAGATACGATGAATTGTTGACTATCACCTCTTCACGGTAAGCCATTCGTCCGGCTTCGTTGTCAACATCTAAGATGGTTATTCCTTTACTTGAATCATGTGTATATGATCCGACATATGCAACATATTTTTCTGACATAGTAACCTCGATTCTGCTGCGAACAAAAGCAGCAACGTTATTAGTATAGAATCATCCTGTAAAACAAAAGGGGCTGCCGGATAAGGCAACCCCGGATTTATATTTATTTTACGTCAATAAGTGTTATTTTACAAGCATTTTCCTTGCTTTTGAGAGCAAAATTGTAAGAGGCTTATACAGAAACAATGCTGTAAAAAAATTGCCTATACAATGCGTAATGTCAAAAGGAATTCCGCTAATAAAATAAGCAAAGCCTGAACCGATACCGAACATCACACCCTGCGTGATGGAGCACAGTGCACCGAAGCTAAGCCCATAAGCGCCGTTGATTATAGCCCATGTAATTGAGGAATCGTTGCGGCGGCACAGCATCGTTATGCCCCACAGAACAGCCCATATATAAAGATACATTATCCACCAGCTTCCAAAGCCCCAGAAGATTCCTTCCAGAAGAACAAATACATATATCGGGAAGAGAGCCTTTTTTCCAAAGACCTTGGTATAAACAATGAAAAGTATGGACACAACCTCTACATTGGGAAGGAAGCTCAAAGCCACCTGACATACACAGGCGATAGCTCCAAGCATTCCAAGTATTACTATTTCAAAGGTTGTATATTTCATGACAATTTACGATATTTTAATATGACTCAATTACGAACTTAAAGGAGTCACCATCGTTGACCGGTGTTGTATCAACGCCTGTCTGGGAATAATCGTCACCGATATAGAGTGCCCAGTACTGATTTGCGGAATCATCTGCGGTCACACCGGCAACAGTCTTGACGTATAAGCCCCAATCGGATTCGTCTCCTGCGATGAGGTTCTCCTGCTCAAGAGCACCGCGAAGAAAGTCCTCATTGGTCTTGATAGTGAATTCCTTGGTGCTTTCGTCTGCGAATACTACAGTTAATGTGATGGTTTTGCTGCCACCTGCATCCTTTGGCTGAGGTCTGAAGTTGATGTAGAGCAGTGCCAGAACTACAACAGCTACAACTAAGCCAAGAACACCGAATAAAATCTTTTTGTTCTTTTTGCTCATTTGTTTTCTCCTTAAATAATAGATTGTATTTTTGCGTGATGAAATAATGTCCGGATCCACGCAGACATATATTTATTTACATAGGGTAGGTCTTCTGACTCAGGACATGGCACCCATCCACGTCTTCCCGGGAAAATAACCCAGTGACTTTTACACGGCACAAGCGTTGGACGGACTATTCCTATACAGCGACAGGTTCGTTCAGGCCTTCCACCTGCTTCCCTCTTAGCAGACATTAAGAATAATGCCTGAACCGCTATGATATCACAGTTCCTGTATTGCAGGAACTAAAACAGTTTATAACAGCGTGAATGAAAAGTCAACGCATTACATTTATTTTTGAAGTTAATTTATTCTGATATGCATAGATATAATACGTTATACACTCATAGCTAAAATGGGGATGTTTTGATATCCGAATCATTTTATATTGTCCGGAAAAATGTGGGTGGAAAATGCCGGCATGGACAGCCTGTTAAAATGGGGCTTTTAATTTGGATCTGTGTAATTAGTCACTGTTCTGTGAAGTTTCCCGGAATATTATGTTGCTAAAGATGATACATTGTGATAACATGTTAAATATAGATGTCCTATATTCCGGCATGACTTGCAGACAGATGGGTGTGGAGATACGGAAGGCTTTTGTCCGGGAGGATATGAAATAACAGTCCATTTTAAAGAAAAATGAGGATTGGGATGAACCGCTTGACAGGAAAAGATAAAAATAACAGAATACATCTTCTTGATATAATAAGGGGAATACTGATAATATATGTTGTCTATTACCATTTCATGTATGATTTGAATGATATTTTAGGACATGAGATACCATATCTGTATTCAGACTGGTTTTCTACCGTACGCGACTGCATGTCCGGTTCACTTATATTCATATCGGGCATATCATGTAATTTTTCGCGCAGCAATCTGAAAAGGGGCGTAAAGACGGTTGCTATAGCTTTGCTGTTGTCTGTTGTAACGATAGCTGTGATGCCATCGCAGACGATTATTTTCGGTATCCTTCATCTTCTTGGAACGATGATGGTTATATATGGACTATGCGGATATATATCAGGGAAAAAGGCTGTGAAAAGGGAAGCATTTGACAAAGAAAAAGTGTATGGACGTCTTATATGGATGTTAGTATTTTTGTTTATGTTTGTTGTATGCAGGGATATATATGATGGTTATATACAGCTTATGTACCGGCGCATTCCTATGCCGGGCTTCCTCTATGGAGGAAAAAATATATTTCTGTACATAATGGGATTTTCGCAGAAGCTGTTTTCCGCCGACTATTATCCGGTTATTCCGTGGGGCTTTTTGTTCCTGTCGGGTGCCATGGGTGGTTATGTTTTAAAAAGTAAAAAGCTTCCGGGATTTTTATACAATAATTTTTGCAGACCGCTTGCTTTTATCGGAAGACATACCATGATAATATATCTTGCGCACCAGCCTGTTTTGTTCGGAGTATTCATGCTTATTGATAAATTGTTTTGAAATAACGATTATTCATGGACTCAATGTTTGATAAACCATGTATCCGCTTAATTATATGAAATCGGACATCGCTGCATATATCTAAGCAAATTATCACTGTTCAGGAATAAAAAACGAATTCTGTTCCATACTAATCATGCAATGATTTTTCGTTGTATATTATTATTGGAGGTGTGGACATGAATGATTTAGCTTGCGGTGTAAAGAGTTGTGCATACAATGACTGTAATTGTTGTAAGAGAGACGGAATCAAGGTGGAAGGAACAATGGCTGAGAGTTCATCAGCTACCTGTTGTGCCTCATTCTGCGAATGCGGAAGCCCAAGAGTGACATCTGCATGCGAATGTGAGCCTAAGAGGGTGACAAATATCATCTGCGATGCGGTTAAGTGCCGTTACAATGATGATAAGAACTGTACAGCAAAGCATGTCGATGTGACCGGGACACATGCTATGATATCTTCTGAGACGGAATGTGCTACATTTGTGAGCAGATAACGGTTACTGATCTGAATATTTATTGATAACCACGAGACGGAGCCTGCTGTAGCTAAAAAGAAAGCAGGCTTCGTTTTTCTGCCATATCATAGCATGACTAAACACCGGCATGTCAGGACATGAAGTGGCATGAGTCAGGGCACTGTTGCATACGTTAGTATGTCCTGATATGCGCCGGTATGTCATGATATGCGTCAGTATGTCCTGATATACGCCAGTATGTCATGATATGCGCCGGTATGTATTTATATAAGCCTGCATAGCTTGACATGCCGGCGCATGGTGGGTAGAATGTTTTAAGATACACATATATACGGATACTATACAGCAATTCCAAGGAGAAATGAGGGGTAAAATGCAGTCTAATGAAGCACAGAATAACGCAATCAATCATATAGAGGGGCCTATGCTGGTGCTTGCAGGACCTGGCTCAGGCAAGACTACTGTAATCACAAGGAGGGTTAAGCGCTTGATTGAACAGGGAGTCAATCCGCTTAATATTCTTGTGATTACGTTTACGAAAGCTGCTGCGGAGGAGATGAGGGAACGCTTTTACAGGCTTATGGATGATAACAGAGGCAGAAACGTGACGTTTGGAACATTTCATGCGGTATTTTTTACTATATTAAAGCATGCTTATAACCTTTCAGCATCGAACATCGTGAAGGAGGAGGAAAGATATTCCATTGTTAAAAATGCGATTACAAGGCATGAGCTGGACATTGAGGATGAGCGTGAGTTTGTCGGGAATGTGCTTGGTGAGATAGGCCGTGTCAAGTCGGACAGAATCGCCATAGAGAATTACTATTCAACCAACTGCCCTTCGGATGTATTCAGGAGCATTTATGAGGAGTATTCCGGTAAGCTGCGCGGCAGCAGAAAGATAGATTTTGAGGATATGCTGTGCTATACCTACGAGCTTCTCACGGCGCGGAGGGACATCCTTTCTGCATGGCAGAGCAAGTTTAAGTATATCCTTATCGATGAATTTCAGGATATCAATAAGATTCAGTATGACACGATAAGGCTTCTTGCACAGCCGGAGAATAATCTGTTCATTGTCGGGGATGATGACCAGAGCATCTATGGCTTCAGAGGCTCTAAGCCGGATATCATGCTCAACTTCGGCAATGACTACAGAAATGCCGGAAAGGTCGTGCTTGATGTGAACTACCGCTCCACACCGGAGATTGTGAAGGCGGCGGGAGACGTCATAAGATTCAACAATAAAAGATACAAGAAGAATATAAGAACGGACAAGCAGGGCGGCGGAGCCGTGATTGTGAGGCAGACCAAGGATTTTATCGATGAGTACGCCGAGGTGTGCGAGAGGATAAAGGCGCTTGTGCATGGGGAGAAGAAAAGCTACAGTGACATAGCTGTACTGTACAGAACCTCAGCGGGAATCGGTTCGCTGGTAAGAAGGCTCATGGAGAATGGGATTCCTTTTCAGATAAGGGATAAGCTGCCGGATATGTTTGAGCATTGGATAGCCAAGGATATTTTTGCATACATAAGGCTGGCTCTTGGCACTGCTAACAGGGCTGATTTCATTTCGGTGTGCAATAAGCCGAAGAGATACATAGGCAGGGATTATCTCACAGACGAGGAGATAGACCTTGATAAGCTGTGCTCATACTATGAGGACAAGCAGTGGATGGTGGAGCGCATAATGAAATTAAAGGACGACCTTGCCATGGTGGCAAAGCTTAACCCATACGCAGCTGTCAACTATATAAGACGCGGAATAGGATATGATGAGTACATTGCGGACTATGCGTTAAACCATCACATTCAGCCGGATGAACTGTTCGATGTTTTAAATGACATCCATGAGAGTGCGAGAGAACACAATACCTTTGTGGAGTGGGACAGGGCGGTGAGCGAATACAGACAGCGTGTACATGAGGTTCCGGACAAAAGCGTGCCGAGGGTTACATTGACTACAATGCACAGCTCCAAGGGACTTGAGTTTGACACAGTTTTCATTATAGATGCCAATGAGGGGGTATGCCCGCACAGAAAGGCTGTGCTTGACTCAGACATCGAGGAGGAGCGCAGAATGTTCTATGTGGCAATGACGCGTGCAAAGAGCCGGCTGTATATATATAGTGCGGGCGAGAAGTACAATAAGAATCTTGAGGTGAGCAGATTCCTCATAGAGGCTGGTCTGTATACAGCGCAGAAGCCAAAGGACAACGAAAAAGCCCCCGCTGGCGGAGGCTTTAACAGGGGCACAAGTGGTTACAGATGGAACCGCTCAGGTACCAATTATTCAGGGTAATGTTTTTCAGGGGGGTGAGGATTATTCCTCATCCTCATCGTCTGCTAAGAGCTCTGCGTATTCATCCTCATCCATAAGCTCATCGAATGCATCCGCAACACGCTCATACTCTTCGTCATCCTCAATATTGCCGAGTGATGGCTCTCCGTTTTCATCCTCAAAATACTGATAGAGATACACTTCGCCGTCGGCTGCGTCCTCATCGTTAAGTGGGAGAAGTGCGATATAGTCCTGCTCACCGACAGGGAATACCGCAACGATACCACATTCTACTTCTTTTCCGTCATCGAGGGAAAGTGTTACTGTACCCTCCTCAAACTCATTCATGTAATCCTCATTATTATTTTTGTTAGACATATTCTCCTCTTTCTGCACCGATAATGTAGGGTGCTATATTATTCTTTTTAGAAATATTCTGGTGTCTGAAGCTGCTTCAATTACAAAATATCATATACATGACGAAAAAGCAATCATAATCAGGCGGAGGCTTATGGGATATGCGGTAGTTTTGAAATCCGGTTTGAATGATTTTACAGTGTCATCAAATAATGGATGCAGATAAAATTTTATCGAGACAAAATAATTATAAAAAAAACTTGATATTTTAATTAATGTAATGTATTATGTATTTAAGTTTAAAAAATTAATATTAAATGTCAAAGAAGACAATATTTGCCGTATGTGCTTATTTTTATTAAGCTGGCGGAGATATTGTCTTTTTTATTTTCGGAGGAATGCTTATATGGACAGAATTGATAAAAAAATAATTACACTACTTCAGAAGAATGCGAGAATGCCGTTGAAGGCGTTGGCGGAGCAGGTATTTTTATCCTCACCTGCCGTTTCGGCGAGAATTGAGAGGCTTGAGAAGGAGCAGATTATCTCAGGCTATGAGGCAAAGGTGAATCCGTTTAAGCTGGGATACCATATAACGGCATTTATCAATCTGGATGTCATGCCGACACAGAAGCCGGAGTTTTACCCATTTGTAAAGGCATGTCCGAATGTTGTTGAATGTAACTGCGTAACAGGTGATTTTTCAATGCTGCTTAAGGTGATGTTTCCAAGTACGCAGGAGCTTGATACATTTATCGGACAGCTTCAGAAATTCGGAAGGACGAGCACCCAGATTGTGTTTTCGACCCCGGTTGAGACAAGAGGCATAGACGTCAAGCTGGACGATGTGGAGCTTGAAGAAAATGCCTGAAAGCTAAGTCTTTTAAAGAGTGTGTGAAGAATGGATTACATTTTTCATGCACTCTTCTATTTATTTATGAATTGACGGTTATGTGAGTATGCATTATAATCATTCTGATAAGAATAGAAAATGATAAACATAGAAAATGATAAACATAGGTATTTTGGAGGATGTATCGGATGAAGACGATCCGCGATATGAACAAAATAATTCTTGCGTCCGCATCACCAAGACGCAAGGAACTTTTAAAGCAGATGGGACTTGAATTTGAAGTTATGCCAAGCCATTGCGAAGAGGTAATCACGCGTAAGATTCCATGGGAGATAGTCATGGAGCTCTCATCGCAGAAGGCGAGGGAGCTGGTGTACAAGGCTGCTATGGATTCGCTATCTGATGATAAGAGCGGGAATGATGGTGACGGACAGAATGTGCTGGTTATAGGTGCAGACACCATTGTCGCATATAAGGATGAGATACTTGGAAAGCCGAAGGATAAGGATGATGCTGTGAGAATGCTTAAGCTCCTTCAGGGAAAGCAGCACAGTGTATACACGGGAGTTTCACTGGTATATCTTAAGGAAGGAATTGCACAGACCAGGACTTTCGTCGAGGAGACGAAGGTTTATGTCGCACCGATGACGGATGAGCAGATTGAGGCTTATGTTGCGACAGGAGAGCCGATGGATAAAGCGGGTGCCTACGCAATTCAGGGCTTGTTTGCTGAATTTATTGTAAAGATTGATGGGGATTATAACAATGTTGTCGGGCTCCCGATAGGAAGAATTATGAGGGAATGCATTTTCTGATTATCGGGAAATAATGCAGTACAGGTGGTTTTAAAGTGAAAGAGAAAAGAATAAAATTTATTGCGAGCGACTTAGATGGCACACTTCTGTTAAATGGTGCGCAGAAGGTGTCACAGGAACTCATACCGCTTATAAAGAGACTTAATGACAATGGAATTATTTTTTGTGCAGCGAGTGGAAGGCAATATCCGAATCTTAAGAGGCTTTTTGGCGATGTGGCGGATGATATGATGTATATTTGTGAAAATGGTTCAGTCATCATATATAAGGATAAGCTTGTTGATAAGACTCCTATGGATACCGGGCTTGGCAGAGAGATTATAAGAGCTATAACCGGGGTTGGACAGTGCGAGGTGCTTGTCTCAGGGGAGAGGACTTCGTACCTTAAGCCTAAGTCGGAGGCATATCTTGTCAGAATGAGAGATATTGTGAGGAATGATATATGTCTGGTGGATGATTTAGAGCATATCAGAGAGGATTATGTGAAGATATCTGTCTATGACCCTGCCGGGATTCAGAATTCGCAGGATTTTTTTCTTAATGAATTTGCCGGACGTGCACAGGCATGCGTGTCGGGAAAGCAGTGGCTTGATTACACGGCACAAGGGGTTAATAAGGGCAGCGCTATAAAAACGATACAGCGTCTTATGCATTTTGATGCTGAAGAGTGCGTTGCATTCGGAGATAATTTCAATGACATAGAAATGTTTCAGGCTGTCGGTCATCCTGTTGTCATGAAGCAGGCTGTAGAAAAGGTAAAGGAATACGCACAGTATGAGACAGAGTGCGTTGAGGACAGCCTGATTGCTATAATTGAAGAACTTGAGAAGTAAAAAATGTGGAGGTTTTAATATGAACGAGATTGATGAAATGTGTGCAGAGGTATTTTTAAAGGATCAGGGCAGGCTTTTTGATGAGCCTGTTGCGGAGACGGTGGATGAGGCAATGGAATTCCTTGAGGATTGTTTTGCACAGGTTTTTAATTCGGAGAAGGAGCTTAGGGACTTCTGGAGAGAAGAGGGAATAGATGACGAGGAGATGGGGGATGCTTCCGATGCATTAGAAGTATTTGTTTTGCCGGATGGCAGATATCTTTATGTTGAAGGCTAGAATAAGAGTACGATTATGTCTGTGTATCCTTATATTCACTGTATTTTGCAGCTGTGGGTGTAGTTCAGGCAGAACTAAGGCGACTATAAATGGATATACATTTACACTTACAACCGGCTCCGGGGATGAAGCTGTAATAAGAGGCGGGGATGAATATATAACATCTGCTCAGGTGCGGGTGCTCCTTGAGGCTGTCAGAACCGGATATGAAAATGCACTTACGTCCGATATCTGGACTATGGAGCTTGCAAATCGTTCTTTTAAAGCTCATGTCGATAATATGGTCTTAGATATGGCAGCCAGGCTTGTGCTTGTGAATATGCTTGCCGATGATAAGCATATCGCACTGAGTGATTCGGAGCTGGCAGACTGCACAGCCCGGGCGGATGCTTTTTATGATGAACATTCAGAGGATATAGCTTATATAAAAAGGGATGAGCTTAGGAAGCTTTTTGCGATGATGGTTCTGTCGGATAAGGTGTATGATGAGCTTACAAGAAGTGTAGATACGCAGGTGAGTGTAGATGAAGCGCGTGTTATCAGGATACAGTACATATATTCTGATAAATCAGGGGATGCTTCTTCTAAGGTAGAGAAGCTTGAGAAAGCGCTTGAGGAATTTCAAGCGGGGGAGGATTTTACCGCACTGGTTTCTAAGTACAGTGATATTCCTGATTACACTGCACAGATAGGGCGGGGAGAACTTGAAAAGAGCTTTGAGGATGCGGCTTTTAATCTTGACACCGGACAGATTAGCGATATTGTAAGCTGTACCAATGGCTGGTATCTGATTTACTGCATAGATGACAATGTCACAGGGAAGGCGGAGAGCCAGACGGAGAGCATAATTCAGAAAAGGCGCAATGAGCAGTTTGAAAAACACCTTGGAGATTTTTCGGATGGCGTTGAGCTGATTATAGATGACAGACAATGGGAGAAGCTCAGTTCACAGGAATAAGGATACTGAAGGACACTATGAATTGACATGTGTTAAGACATGCATTGTAGCTTAAAATGACATTAACGAATCATAATATGCGTTTACAAATGCATTATGTAAGAAAAATGATATTAATGAAAATAACCTGCCTATGTGATTGTGGGCAGGTTATTTTTGCCATAGCTTATATATTCTGTTGGCTGTACATCTGATAGGTATATGCCTAGTGAATTGCGTGGAATGAAGGATAATAACAGAAAAGAGCTTTGGCTATTATCTTATCCTTATGTACGAAATGATTTGTCCAGAAACGCGAATCGTTTGAACTGTTGCGGTTATCACCCATCATGAAATAGCAGTCATCGGGAATTGTGAATGGACCACTCACACCGTAGGTCTCCGCAGTGAGATAGGCACTCTCATCAAGAGGCTGTCCGTCAATATATACAATACCATCGGAAATGAAAATGGTTTCTCCGGGGAGACCGATGATTCTCTTGATGAATTTCTGCGATTCATCATCAGGGTAGTAGAAGACTACAACATCACCACGGCGTGGCTCTGATTTTATGTATGCAAGTCTGTTGCCTATGATTCTGTTTCCCTGAGTGATTGTGGGAATCATGGAGCCGGAAGGTATTCTTGCGTTGACTATCAGAAAGCGGTTACACAGGCAGGCAAGTGCGAATGCTGCCGCCACAATGAATATGTAGCTGGCTATCTCACGCATGATATGTGATTTGCGACTCTTCTTTTTTGCATCATCAGGTGTATCGTCGGTATCATCTGTATCTGTATCCTCCGTCTCCTCAAGGGCTTCATTTGATATTTTATAATGGAAATCGTCATCTGATTCGCTGTCATAGTCATCTACAGTATTTGCGTTGTAGCTGTTGTCTGCATTATTTACGGTAGCTATATTATCTGAATTGCCTGCATTGTCTGAAATGCCGGAACTGTTCGAATTGTCTACATTATATACATTATTTCTATTATTTTTATTCTGTGAGGTTCCTTTTATGGCAGGCTTTGTGCTGCTGTTATCTAAGTCGATATCGATAAATTCTAAATCCTTGTTCATTGTCAATCCTTTAAAATTATTTTTATGTTAAGTATAAGACAAAATTGTGTATTAAACAAGGCAATATATTGGGAAAATATTAAAAAAATATAAAATTATTAGCAGTCGCGACAAATGAGTGCTAAAAAGTGTTGACATTTACAAAAACAGGTATTACTATATAACTGTTGCAGCTTGAGAGTGCTAAAATAAGGTGCAGCTATATAAAATTGTGAAATAAAAAATGATGAATTCAGTATACGGAGGTTATGATAATGGCTAATACACATGGTAGTTTATCAATTAACAGTGACAATATTTTTCCTATAATCAAGAAGTGGTTATATTCAGACCATGATATTTTCTACAGAGAGCTTATCTCCAATGGTTGTGATGCAATAACGAAGCTCAAGAAGCTTGAACTCATGGGCGAGTACAGTGCACCGGAGGACAACAAGTATCAGGTTAAGGTTATTGTAAGTGCTAAGGATAAGACAATCAAGTTTATCGACAATGGTCTTGGTATGACTGCAGACGAGGTCAATGAGTACATCTGCCAGATAGCTTTCTCAGGAGCTGAGGCATTCCTTGAGAAGTACAAGGACAAGGCTAACGAGGATCAGATTATCGGACATTTCGGACTTGGTTTCTATTCGGCATTCATGGTTGCTGACCGTGTCACAATAGACACACTCTCATATCAGGAGGGAGCTAAGCCTGTTCACTGGGAGTGCGATGGCGGTACAGAGTATGATATGGAAGAGGGTACTAAGACAACAAGAGGTACTGAGATTACTCTCTATCTGTCTGAGGAGTGCAATGAGTTCGCCAATGAGTACCGTGCAAAGGAAGTTATAGAGAAGTATTGTTCCTTCATGCCTGTTGAGATATATGTTGAGAATGCGGACGCAGGTGAGCAGTACCAGACAATCAACGAGGATGAGCTTCTTGACACAGATAAGGTTGTGGAGACAATCGTTGAGGAAGCTAAGACTGAGGAGATTGAGAAGGAGGATGGAACAAAGGAGACAGTTGAGACAGTTCCGGCTTCTAAGAAGCTTAAGATTGTAAAGAGACCGGTTCCTATAAATGATACAACACCTCTTTGGACAAAGCATCCTAATGACTGCACAGAGGAGCAGTACAAGGAGTTCTACCGCAAGGTATTTAAGGATTACAAGGAGCCGCTTTTCTGGATTCACCTTAACATGGACTATCCGTTTAACTTAAAGGGTATCTTATATTTCCCTAAGTTAAATACTGAGTATGATACAATAGAGGGAACAATAAAGCTTTACAACAATCAGGTGTTCATCGCTGATAACATTAAGGAGGTTATTCCTGAGTTCCTTATGCTCTTAAAGGGTGTTATCGACTGTCCTGATCTTCCTCTCAATGTATCGAGAAGTGCACTTCAGAATGATGGTTTTGTAAAGAAGATTTCCGACTATATCACCAAGAAGGTTGCCGACAAGCTCACCGGTATGTACAAGACTGAGAAGGAGAACTATGAGAAGTACTGGGATGACATTAACCCGTTCATCAAGTACGGCTGCTTAAAGGATGACAAGTTCTATGATAAGATGAAGGATTATATCCTCTTTAAGAACCTTGATGGCAAGTATCTCACACTTCCTGAGTGCCTTGAGGAGAACAAGGAGAAGCATGAGAACACTGTATTCTATGTAAAGAATGAGACAGAGCAGGGTCAGTATATAAAGATGTTTAAGGAGGCAGGCTTAGACGCTGTTATACTCACACACAACATTGATTCGGCATTCATCAATCATATTGAGCAGAAGAATGAGGGCGTCAGGTTCTTAAGTATTGATTCCGACCTTACAGAGACCTTTAAGGAGGAGCAGACAGAGGACGAGGCTAAGGCGCTCAAGGATAGAGAGGACAAGCTCTCAGAAGTATTTAAGAAGGCTCTTGGCAACGATAAGCTTGCTGTCAAGCTTGAAAAACTGAAGAATGAGTCGATTGCTTCAATGATTACCGTGTCCGAGGATTCAAAGCGTATGCAGGATATGATGAAGATGTACGGTATGTATGGCATGGATCCTTCAATGTTCGGACAGGAGGGACAGACACTTGTCCTCAATGCAAAGCACCCACTTGTACAGTATGTTGAGGCTAATCCGGAGGGAGAGAACACAGCAATCTTCTGTGAGCAGTTATATGATCTTGCAGAGCTTGCACACGCACCTCTTAAGCCGGAGCGCATGAGTGCATTTATCGAGAGAAGCAACAAGCTCATGGAGATTATTGCGAAGTAATAGCTATAAGGTTCAAGCTGTAAATTGCGTTATATCATAGATTGACATTATAAAAAAGATGTACTATCATCTGGTTGGTTGATAGTACATCTTTTTTAGTAATAGGACAAGGAAGAAAGGACTTATGAAAAAAGAAAATTTTGATGCTGATAATTTTAACGCAGACAGGATAAGTTCTTATTTTAAGGCTGAGTGGGGAGTTCTTACAGCGGTGACGGTGTCGGGATTTGTGTACAATCTGGGACTTCTTGCGGGTCCGTGGTTTGAGGGTCTTATGACAGGCTGCCTTGTGGACATTCTTGGCGGAAGGAAGAACTTTAATGATATGCTCATCCTTGTGCTTGTCTACGTGGTTGTCACAGGAATAGTGCAGGGTTCAAGGTATATTAAGCGTTTTTATGTGAGACGTTTTGCGAACAATGTCAACAGAAGGATGAAGCATGTGCTGTATGGAAGCCTTGTGAGAAAGAGCAGGCAGGAGATAAATGAGGAGGGCGTTGGAAATGTCATGACCAAGGCAATCCTTGATGTAGATGACTGCGTGGAAGGTATGAGAAAGTTCACAACAGAGATTTTTGATACCGGAGTTGCGATGGCAGCCTATATGGGTATGCTTTTGTGGTATGACTGGAGACTGGCAATCATAAGTCTTGTGTTCCCTCCGATTTCTTATGTTGTTGCAGAGAAGATGAAGGTTGTGGTTCAGCGTACAGGAGCAGCATACAAGAAGCAGTCGGGAATACTGAGCGATGCGACGCTTGACAGGGCTTCAAATGCCATAACCTACCGAGTGTTTGGATGTGAGGAGGAGAGAAGAAGCGATTATGAGAGCAGGCTGTCGGCGTATGAGAAGGCGGCTGTGAAGGCAAATATATGGAACACGATGATGACTCCGCTGTACAGGGTTATTTCTATGATAGGAGTTATCTTTATCCTGTATTTTGGCGGAAAAAATGTTCTTGGCACAGGCTGGAAGCTATGGAATATCGCGGCATTCACCACATTTTTGTCATGCTTTACCAAGCTGTCGGTGAAGTCATCAAAAGCGGCTAAGCTTTTTAACGCCGTTCATAAGGCACAGGTATCATGGAAGAGAATCAAGCCGCTTATGAAGCGTGAAGAGGAAAATGCGGAGAGCAAAGCCGGTGCCGGAAATGTGATACAGGCGGATAAAGCAGCTGTTAAGGAGCTTGAGGTGAATAAGCTTGGCTTCAGATATCCGAATATGGCAGACGATGAAAAGATATTTGAAAAGATATCCTTCAAGGCACAGCCTGGACAGATGATAGGTATAACAGGACCTGTGGCATGCGGCAAATCGACCTTTGGAAAGGTATTTTTATGTGAGTACCCTTATGAGGGCAGCATTAAGTTTGACGGCAGGGAGCTTTCGCAGCTTACTGATGTGGAGCGCGCGGGCATGATAGGCTATCTTGGGCATGACACGGAGTTGTTTGCGGATACTATAAAGAACAATATACTTCTTGGCGATGACAGTGACGAGAAGGAGCTTCTTGGGAAGGTGTGCTTCGATGGTGAGGTGGCAGCAATGGAAGCCGGGGTGAACACAATGGTTGGAACAGGCGGTGTAAGGCTGTCCGGCGGCCAGGCACAGAGACTGGCACTTGCAAGAACTATATGTCACGAAAGACCGGTCATGATTTTAGATGACCCATTCTCAGCACTTGACAAGAACACGGAAAAACAGGTTTATGATAATCTGAGGAGTATGTCCGGGAATAAAATAGTATTTCTTATCTCACACAGACTGTATATGTTTCCGGAGCTGGATAAGATTATATGGCTTGAGAACGGCAGAGCGGAGGTAGGCACGCATGAAGAGCTTATGCACAGAGTGCCTGAATATGCGAAGCTTTATAATGACCAGAAGGGAGGCGGTATGGATGAAGTCTGGTGAAAATGACAGAAAAAAGGGCGGACATGTTGGAAGCATTATTTTACATACAGTAACAGGCTATGGTTTTCTTTCCGCAGGCATTTTAATTGCGGTTGTGGGCGCGGTAGTGCTGGCGCTGATTCCACCGCTTGTACTTGGAGATATAGTCGATACATTGACAACAGGAAGCACACTTCCACTTAGGATGGTTGTTTTTTATTTTATTATGCTTGCGATGACAGGTATTATGGAATCGGCAAGGGAGGGACTTCTCACCGTATTTGGACAGAAGATAACACATGCTGTGCGAAGCAGCCTCATGGAAAAGCTTATAAAGCTGTCGGCGGATGAGCTCAACAGGCAGGAACCGGGAAATCTTGTGTCAAGGTTCGTCGGTGATGTCGATACAGTTGAGAATCTGTTCACATCGGGAATCATAAGCATGTTCGCCGACGTATGCAGGATAATCAGTATTATTGTGGTTATATGGGTTAAAAATATGGGGCTTGCGATTGTGCTTTTATTGCTGCTGCCGGTGTTGTTTCTGTTTACCGGATATGTGCAGAAGAACATGCTTGCCTCACAGCTTGAAAACAGAAGGGCAGTCGGCAGGGCTTCCGGTCATGTTCCTGAGACAATCCATAATATAAGGACAATCCACTGCCTTAGGAAGGAACGGTATATGGAGGAAAAGTATGACACATATATCGGGCAGAGCTACCGAGCTATGGAGAAGACCAATTTCTATGATGCTGTATACTCACCTGTCATACTGATACTCAACGCGGTGGTTGTTGCTGTTGTAATGCTTCTGTCTGCGTCCGGGAATACGGGTGTGCTTGCGTTCTTCGGAATGTCTGCAGGTACAGCAGTTGCTGTAATCAACTATATATCAGAGATTTTCTCACCTGTGGAGAGCCTTGGAATGGAAATACAGACAATCCAGTCCGCATTCGCCGGCATAAAGAGGATAAATGAGTTCCTGGAGCTTCCTGAGAAGAACAAGTACGATGGTACTAAAAGCAGGCTTGCGGAGCGTGTTGACAGCGAAGATAAAGAAGGTAAAAATAAAGAAGAAAATATTTCCGGAAACAGCATTGAAAATCAGGAGGAATTGAATGGACAACCGGTGGTTGAACTTAAGAATGTCACATTTGGTTATGATGAGCATGTGGTTCTCGACAATGTGAGCTTTGCAATAAGAAAGGGAGAACAGGCCACACTTTCAGGAAGAACAGGTGCGGGAAAAAGTACAATATTCAAGCTTCTGCTTGGCTTATACGAACCGCAGAGCGGATGCGTGCTCATAAATGGAATGCCAGCGTCAACCATTGAGGATTCCCGGAGAAGAAGACTGTTCGGCTATGTTGAACAGTCATTCCACATGGTTCCGGGGACGGTAAAAGAGCAGATAACGCTGTTTGACAAGTCGATTACGGACGATGCCGTAAAAGCTGCTGCAAGGCTCGCGGGGCTGGATGATACGATAATGAAGCTTGGGAACGGATATGATACAGTGTGCACTCACGGATTATTCTCGCAGGGACAGTGGCAGCTTCTTTCAATTGCAAGAGCCGCGGCGGCAGAGCCGGAGCTCCTACTGCTTGATGAGATAACGGCTAATCTCGATGCCGAGACGGAAAAGACGGTTTTACAGGCATTGAAAAATGTGTCAAAGGACAGAACAGTGCTCTCAATCTCACATAGAACGATGGCTGAAACAGGACGTATTATTTCTATACAATGATGTTGGGGTCAAAATATGCCAACTTAATTTACGAGTGTATAACGTA
>DNFT01000020.1:0-20550 GCA_003486385.1 Eubacterium sp.
CCTTGACAAGGGGTACACTTTATTATTTAAAATGGGAATGTCAATTGAGAATATCGCCAGAGCAGTAGGTGCCACGGTTGTTCAGGTACAGAAATGGATAAATGGTGAAGATATTGCTGAAACGGCTAAATAATCAAAAATATAAAATTGTATCTATTATTTTTTAAAACAAAATGACAACCTTACTGTGAGTGATTATACAGCAGGGTTGTCATTTTAATTCTATACATGTAAAAATGTCTACACTCTCAGATTGGAAAAGAGAAGTGGATAGTTGTTTACTTACTTAAATACTCTTCATATTTTGCAATGGCCTCCTTCATTGCAGCCGGGCTTGGTGCACCCTTGGTGAGTCTCTTCTCAACGCAGGTCTTTAAGGAGATGGCATCATAGATATCACTTTCAAATACAGGGCAGATAGCTTTAAGCTCCTCAAGGCTCATCTCGTCTATGGAGATTCCCTTGTCTATGCAGTAGAGGACTATCTGGCCGATTATGCCGTGTGCGTCGCGGAACGGAACACCGTGGTTTACAAGGTAGTCGGCAGCGTCGGTGGCATTTGTGAAGCCCGCCATCGCACTCTTTTCCATAACCTCCTTGTTGAAGGACATTGTGTCGAGCATTCCGGTGAAGAGGAGTATACAGCCCTTGGTGGTGTCGATTGCGTCAAAGGTGAGTTCCTTGTCCTCCTGCATGTCCTTGTTGTAGGCGAGAGGCAGCCCTTTCATGGTTGTGAGTAATGACATGAGAGCACCATACACGCGCCCGGTCTTTCCGCGGACAAGCTCTGCAATGTCCGGGTTCTTTTTCTGCGGCATTATGGAGCTGCCGGTGCTGTAAGCGTCATCAAGCTCTATAAAGCGGTATTCGTTGGAGTTCCAGATTATGATTTCCTCTGAAAAACGGCTTAAATGCATCATGATTGTCGACATGGCGCTTAAAAATTCAATTAAATAGTCACGGTCGGAAACAGAGTCAATGCTGTTGGCTGTCGCACCTGTAAAGCCGAGAAGAGAGGCTGTGTATTCACGGTCAAGAGGATAGGTGGTTCCGGCGAGAGCCCCTGCACCGAGAGGGCAGTAGTTCATTCTCTTATAAATATCAGCGATACGGCCTCTGTCCCTTGAGAACATTTCAAAATATGCACCAAAATGGTGTGCCACGGTGATAGGCTGGGCTTTCTGAAGATGTGTAAAGCCCGGCATGTAGGTTTCAGTGTTTTCTTTCATGATTCTAAGAATCACCTTTAAAAGACCCTTTAAAAGCTCATCGGTCTGTGTAAGCTCATCGCGTGTGTAGAGTCTCATATCAAGTGCGACCTGGTCGTTGCGGCTTCTTCCTGTATGCAGGCGTTTTCCGGCGTCACCGATACGGGATATAAGCTCAGCTTCAACGAAGCTGTGGATGTCCTCCGCCTCGTCATCGAACTGTAAGGCACCGCTGTCTATATCATTGCGGATTGAGGTGAGTCCGGCTATGATTGCCTCCTTGTCC
Source organism: Eubacterium sp. (assembly GCA_003486385.1). GTDB lineage: Bacteria > Bacillota > Clostridia > Lachnospirales > Lachnospiraceae > CAG-882. The sequence goes on from DNFT01000020.1 coordinate 1,495, forward strand.
TCATTTGACAATATTCCCTGCTTTGCAAGCATGGTTACATGTGCGATGCTTCCCTCAATGTCCTGCTTATAGAATCTCCTGTCGAAGGGAAGAGATGCGTTGAAATTGTTTACTAACTGATTGGTTTCCTTTGTGAAACGTCCGCCCCAGAGCTTCATGGTTGTGTCCTCCATAGAGTAATTTATATTTTTTTGTCTGTTATATCCGAAGATGTGTCATCTGGTGAAACATCATTGCCTGCAGCAGAGCCGTTATCTGTTACAGCGTTATTATCAGCAACAGAATTGTCATTTGCAACAGCGTTAGTGTCTGAAATAGAACTGCTATTGTCGGTTGCCGCTTTGGCTGTGCTTTCGGAACTATTATCCGGAATCCCCTTCGCCTTTGTAAAAGGAAGAAATTTCTTGCCGGCTTCCTTTCTGTAGAAGCAGTATATGATGAAGAGTATTACAACAGATGTAAATGTAATCATTATGCCGGGCTTGAAGCCACGCGGTGTGAATGAGAGCTCAATCGTGTAGTCACCCGGTTCGAGCTCAACACCGATGAGAGCCTCTGCAATTTCAGTGATTTCCGTTTTAACTCCATTTACCTTTAGTGTCCAGCTAGGATCATAAGGGATTGACAGCATCAGTATTCCGGCTTCATTTACATGTATTGTTCCGGAAATTGTAGTGTCGGAATAGGCTGTCACGTCAAGCCCCTGTGTGTTTAAGATATTGTAGGCCTCAATAAATTTGTCCGCGTTCATGGTGTAGACGTATGCATTGAGGGCTTCTTCGCCATCCTTGTCCGCTATTTTGATAAGTGTTCCGGCAGTCTGCCAGCCAAGGTCAATTATTCTGCCGTGGTTGATACCGGCGAAGTTCTCATTGCTCTCGTCTATGGTAACCTTGGCTGTCTTTACTGATTTATTACCAATATATACATAGACATGCTCATCCTTTTCAACATCAATTGTTATTCCGCCCTTATCGTTATTATTGAAATCTATTGTTGTAAAGAGAGAGCTAATGCCTGTATTCTCCTGTACAAAATCATTTTGTACCGAGAAAGGATTGCTGTTTTTGTAATTCCAGTCATCATTTATGGTTGGAATTACCATGTAGCCGAGAGGAAGAGTGTACTTTGCATGATATAAGTACTCATCGTCAGCTGTGCCGACAAGCTCCAGCGTTGTGGTATCTGTAAGCTCCTTGTTGCTCAAAATATATTTGATGTCGAACATTGAGTATACAAGAGGGGTAGCACCATGGTCTGCGTAGGCATTCATGGAATGTTCAAGCCCGAGTCTTCCGAACAGCTCTGTCACGCCGGCATAAGCGGTGGACGAGAAGGTACTTGCACTGTTGAAATTGTGCCATGCGGCATCGTTTTTTGAGCGGTAGCCGAAAGCCTTGGCGATACGGTAGAAGGAATCGTCGGATTCGGAAAGCTCCGTGGTGAGGGTCTTTACAGAGTCATAGTCCTTGAAATATGCGCTTCGCCCTGTGGTGCTGTAGCTGGTTTCCTCCATGTTCATCGTACATTCTATGCAGCTTACACAGAACAGAAGAAAGACGATAAAGTGTATCTTGAGCTTATCCTTCTGGTAGAGAAGTGCCACAATCACATACAACAGCATGAAAAACGCATTCACAAACAGAATGCCATATTCAGGGTCGTTATCCCCGCCGCTGTGGTCGAGCCACAGAAGGTAGATTAAAAATAATCCGAATGCCTTTGCAAGCTGGCTTGTACTGTAGTCCTTCATATCCTTGTATGCGTCGAAGCACATGGTGAGCAGTATGAAGATGTAGACAAATGACTGCCTTGCCGGAAGTGAATTCGGGTAGTGGAAGCCATGCCATATAAAATTCGGTATATTGAAGCTGAACGCAAATATGAATACAAAGAGCAGAACGGATTTTGCAATCTTTTCGCGGGCGCTTATTTTCCTGTTAAAAATATATAGCGGGTAGAGCAGGAACACAGACACACCGCAATATATGTTTGGAAGATGTTCAAGACCTATGCACACTTCTGTATTTGCAAGCTGTCTGTTGAGGACAGTAACAACTGAAAAATACTGGGTAAGTGTCTTTGGAAAGCTTATGTCGCTTGAGGCTGTGAGTCCGAGAGCATAGAGCTCAGGAAGCAGTATAACGGCGGACATGGCACCTGCAAGCAGTGAAAATATTGTAAAGTAACCAATTTTCTGAAGATATACTGTTTTTTTCTCAGGAACAGGCATTGTCACAAGCAGCACAAAAAAATAAAAAACAACACTTATGCATACCATGATGGCAATATAGTAGTTGGACAGTATTGTAAGTCCGAGCGTGATTGAGTACATCAGACCCTTATCTTCTTTTATAAGACTTTCAAGCCCTAACAGCACCAGTGGGAGCAGAAGCATGCAGTCGAACCACATGAGATTCCAGCTGAATGCTGCCGTGAAGCCTGAAAGAGCATAAAACATACCAAAAATTGATACCGTTATATTGCGCACGTTGAAGCGCTTTGCAATATAATAGGTAAAGGTTGTCGAGGCGAGAGCAAGTTTGATAAGAATAATTATGTTCATCAGCTCAATTATGAAGCTGTGAGGAAAAAATCCCACAAACCAGTTGAGCGGGCTGGAAAGATAATAACCATATAAAGCGGAAAAATTAGAACCCAGTCCTATCTCCCAGGAATAAAAAAGACTGCCGCCGTTGCGTATCTTGTCCCACAGCTCCGAAAAGAACGGACAGTACTGGTGGTACATGTCTGAACGCAGATATACATTGTCTCCGAAAGGATATATTCCGCGGACTGCAAAAATTGCAATCATGATAATCAGCGGAAGGAAAAAAGAAATGAAATACATTGGATGTATTGCTTTTTTTTCTTTGAATCTCATGTCAAAAATAACCCCTATTTTTTCTTCTTAAATATAAATAATTTGCTGGCAACGTAGTTTATGATTACCACGAAAACTGCTGCAATTACCTTAGCTATAAGCTCAGGTACTCCTATTATTTCTACGGTGAGCGCCAGAAAGCCTGTCTCAAAAAGCAGGGAGATGATTCTCGCTGCTCCGAAGGAAATGACTTCCTTGAAAACGAGGGCAGGCTCCCAGCTTTTGCTCTCGAATACAAATAATTTGTTGGTTATATATGCAAAAACTACCGCAAAAACCCATGCAATTACGTTAGAGGTGATATAGTATACCGCAAAAACCTCAGTAAACAGCCAGTAGAATACAAAATTTACAACGGTTGTCAACACGCCGAAAATAAGGTAACTAATAACTTCACGGGTAAAAAATTTCTCTATAAGCTTATTTATCAGATTTTTCATTACTAATGTCTTTTTCCTTATCTTTATTTATGTTGCTTTCCTTTTCTATATAAATAGGGCGCTGCTTCACCTCTGTAAAGATTCTTGCCAGATATTCACCTATGATACCTATACTAAGCTCTATAATTCCGCCGAGGAAGAGCAGTATTATGATGGTGGAGGCATAGCCCGGTAAATCTTTTCCGAACACCAGTGTCTTTATAAGAAGATAAAATCCGTATAAAAGTGCAAGGGAACTGATTGTTGCACCTATGACGGAGAGCATGCGCAGAGGGGCAACGGAAAATGAGATGATTGCGTCCATCGCATATTTAACAAGACCGGAAAACTTCCATTTGGTTGTTCCGAGGGTGCGCTCAACATTTTCGTAAGGAATCCATTTAGTGTCGAAACCGACCCAGCAGAACAGACCCTTGGAAAAGCGTTCTTTTTCAGGAAGCTCCACGAGGCTGTTGACCATCTGTCTTGACATGATACGATAATCTACCGCACCATAAGGCATCTTTGTGTTGGTCAGCTTGTTGTTAAGCTTATAGAATGACTGTGAAAAAAAGCTTCTGATTTTCTTTTCACCTGTGCGGGTTGTTCTGTAGGCAGCACAACAGTCATGCCCTTCTTCAATTCCTTCGATAAGCTTTGGGAAAAGTGCGGGAGGGTGCTGAAGATCTGCGTCCATCACGATGACATAGTCCGCGGTTGTATTTTTTAGTCCCGCAAACATGGCGGCTTCCTTACCAAAATTACGCGAAAAAGAGACGTACCGTACATCATCATGGTCTGCGGCAAGTCCCTTTAGCAGGAGCAGGGTGTTATCCCTGCTCCCGTCATTTACAAAAATGTATCTGAAAGAGTAATTATTGATAGCTGCCACATGCTTGGAGGTTTCCTCGTAGTAAGCTGCGATAACTTCCTGTTCGTTATAGCATGGTACAACAATATCGATAGTCTTCATTACTTCTTCTCCTCTAACATGGCACGAACTTTCATTGAAAGACCGAAGAGGTTGATAAAGCCCTCAGCGTCATGGTGGTCATAGAGCTCACCTGTTGTGAAGCTTGCAAGTGTCTCACTGTAAAGTGAGTTAGGGCTTGTTGTGCCTGCCTTGATGATGTTGCCCTTATAGAGCTTCATCTTAACCTCACCTGTAACCTTCTCGTCGAGAGACTCTACGAATGCCTGGCATGCCTCGCGAAGAGGTGTGAACCACTTTCCTTCGTATACGATGTTGGCGAACTTCTCGGAGATTCCTTTCTTAAAGGAAAGGCTGTCACGGTCAAGGATGAGCTCTTCAAGCTGCTCATGAGCTGCCATAAGGATTGTTCCGCCCGGTGTCTCATACACGCCACGGCTCTTCATGCCGACAACACGGTTCTCAACGATATCAACGATTCCGATACCGTGCTTTCCGCCAAGCTTGTTTAACTTTCTTAAAATATCGGAAGCCTTCATCTTCTCTCCGTTAATTGCAACAGGGCGGCCCTTCTCGAATGTGAGGGATACATACTCAGCTTCATCAGGAGCCTTCTCAGGTGATACTCCAAGCACAAGAAGATGGTCATAGTTAGGCTCGTTGGCAGGGTCCTCAAGCTCAAGACCTTCATGGCTGATGTGCCAGATATTGCGGTCGCGGCTGTAGCTGTTGTCTGCTGAGAATGGAAGGTCTATACCATGAGCCTTGCAGTAATCAATCTCATCCTGACGTGACTGCATCTTCCATGTCTCGTTGCATCTCCAAGGAGCGATAATCTTGATATCAGGTGCCAGAGCCTTGATTGAAAGCTCAAAACGAACCTGATCATTACCCTTGCCTGTTGCACCGTGGCAGATAGCGACAGCGTTCTCCTTGCGGGCAATCTCAACAAGCTTCTTAGCGATGAGCGGGCGCGCAAATGATGTACCGAGAAGGTATTTGTGCTCGTATACGGCATCAGCCATAACTGTAGGTAAGATATAGTCATCCACGAATTCGTCAACGACATCAAGAATGTATAATTTCTCAGCGCCGGAGAGCTTAGCTCTCTCCTCAAGTCCGTCAAGCTCACTTTCCTGGCCGACATCTATGCAGCAGCATACTACATCATAATTATAGTTTTCCTTAAGCCAAGGGATGATTGCGGTGGTATCAAGACCGCCGGAATACGCGAGTATAACTTTGTCTTTCATAATTAATATTCCTCCTGATGGGATTACTTATGTATGCGTCCTATGCGTCTGTGTACGCCTTGTTGCAAACACTGAAATAAATATACATCAAAAATACATTATATGCAAGAGTTTATCCAGTTTTTTTCAATTTTTTGTTGCATAATATTCACAAATGATGTATATTTATAAAAAATCAAGCTGGAAGAAGCAGGGAAATATATATGCGGAAATATATTCCGGAAAGCTGCTCCGAAAAAATTCAGAGAAGATAGCTTTTGGATACGGATATATATAAATTGGGTATGGACTTTTGAAGGCATGAATAATAAGATAGGAATAAACAGAGATTTTATCTCTGTATAAGATTAAACAGGAGATGTGCGCTATGGTGAAGGTTGGTATTATCGGTTCTACAGGTTATGCGGGAAATGAACTCGTAAGGCTGCTGCTTGGACACAAGGATGTCCGGATTGTATGGTATGGCTCGAGAAGCTATATAGATAAGAAGTATTCACAGGTTTATCAGAACATGTTTAAGCTTGTCGATGATGTATGCCGGGATGACAATATGGAAGAGTTAGCTTCACAGGTTGATGTGATATTCACGGCTACACCTCAGGGATTATGCGCCTCCCTTGTGAATGATGATATTTTGTCTAAGGTAAAGGTAATAGATTTAAGTGCTGATTTCAGACTGAAGGACGTCAAGGTGTATGAGGAATGGTATAAGCTTGAACATGCGGCACCACAGTATATAGCTGAGGCTGTGTACGGACTGTGTGAGCTGAATCGTGACAGGATAAAGGATACGAGGATTCTTGCAAATCCGGGCTGTTATACAACCTGTTCAATTTTAACAATATATCCGCTTGTGAAGGAAGGGCTTATAAAGCCACAGTCCATCATAATTGACGCCAAGTCAGGAACCTCAGGCGCGGGCAGAGGCGCCAAGGTAGCCAATCTGTACTGTGAGGTTAATGAGAGCATTAAGGCTTACGGTGTCGGGACACATAGACATACACCGGAGATTGAAGAGCAGCTTTCTTATGCGGCAGGTGAGGAGGTTAAGCTTATTTTCACACCACATCTTGTTCCGATGAACAGGGGAATACTGGTGACTGCATACGCTGATTTGAAGGATGGGGTCACAGATGAGATGATACGCAGTGCTTATGAGAAGCATTATGCAGATGAATACTTTATAAGGCTGCTTGACAAGGATGTATATCCGGAGACACGCTGGGTTGAGGGAAGTAACTTTGTGGATATCGGCTATAAGGTTGAACCGCGTACAGGCCGTGTGATTATGATGGGAGCTATAGATAATCTTGTTAAGGGTGCTGCAGGACAGGCAATACAGAATATGAACATAATGTTCGGCTTCGATGAGAAGGAAGGGCTTATGGGAGCACCGGTGTTCCCATAGCAGCATAATGCTTCAGGCCTGCGGGGCTGCTTTACGGCGGAAAAATTCCCGGATATCAAATGAGGGCAGGAATGTCTTTTGACCCTCAATACCATAAATATAGAATCAGGAGGATAAGTATATGAAGTGCATTGAAGGCGGCGTATGTGCTGCGAAGGGTTTTAAGGCGACAGGTCTTAATGCCGGAATTAAGAATAATGTCAAGAAGGATATGGCACTTGTATTTTCAGAGGCACCTTGTGTCAAGGCGGGAACTTTTACAACCAATAGAGTGTGTGCGGCTCCGGTAAAGTGGGACAAGAAGGTTGTGTTCGAGTCTGAGAGTGCACAGGCAATCGTGGTGAACAGCGGTATCGCGAATGCCTGTACAGGTGATGAAGGCTATGAGAAGTGCCGCCTGATGGCAGCGCAGACAGCGGCGGAGCTTGGAATAAGTGAGGACGCTGTGCTTGTTGCGAGCACGGGAGTTATCGGAAAGCAGCTTCCTATGGATATTATAGGAAATGGAATAAAGCAGCTTCCGGGACAGCTTGGGGCGGCAGCGGCAGATGCAGCACTGGCTGCGGAGGCTATTATGACAACGGATACTAAGTCAAAGCAGGCTGCCGTTGAGTTTGAGGTGGATGGTGTTCCTGTACATATAGGCGGAATGTGTAAGGGCTCAGGAATGATACATCCGAATATGGCGACAATGCTCTGCTTTATCACCTCGGATGCGGCTGTTGATGAGAAGCTTTTACAGACGATGCTGCGCTCAATAGTTGATGATACCTTTAACATGATTTCGGTTGACGGAGATACATCGACCAACGATTCGGTTCTCCTTATTGCAAATGGAATGGCGGGTAATAGGAAAATCGAGAATGAGAGCAGCACAGGATATAAAGAGTTTTACGATGCGCTTTTCTACATCCTGTGTGAGCTTTCAAAGAAGATAGCGGGTGACGGAGAGGGAGCTACCTGTCTTTTTGAGGTGCAGATGAAGAATGTAAAGACCAAGGCAGACGCGAAGGTGCTTGCAAAGTCTGTCATCACCTCCAGTCTTACCAAGGCTGCAATCTACGGACATGATGCGAACTGGGGGAGAATACTCTGCGCAATGGGCTATTCGGGTGTTGATTTTGACCCGGAGAAGGTTGATATATGGTTCAAGAGTGAGGCAGGAGAGTTAAAAATCGTTGAGAACGGCAAGGCAACGGATTACAGCGAGGAGAAGGCAACCGAGATTCTTTCCAAGGAGCATGTAATCGCAATCGCCGATGTAAAGCAGGGAACTGAGTCGGCAACAGCTTACGGCTGCGACCTCACACATGAATATGTGTCAATAAATGCTGATTACAGAAGCTGAACAGTTGACGAAGCTATTCATAAAAAACTGAATTGGGAGATTGAAAATGCGTAATTATGACAATGAGATGGCAAAGGCTAATGTCCTCATAGAGGCATTGCCTTATATTCAGAAATTTAACCGCAAGGTTATTGTGGTAAAATACGGTGGAAGTGCTATGGTTGATGAGGAGCTTAAAAAGAAGGTCATTGAGGATGTGGTTCTTTTAAAGCTTGTCGGTTTCAAGCCGATTATCGTACATGGCGGAGGTAAGGAGATAAGCCGCTGGGTTGCCAAATCCGGCATGGAGCCGAAGTTCGTGAACGGACTCAGGGTTACGGATGAGCCGACGATGGAGATTGCCGAGATGGTATTAAACAGAGTCAATAAGAGCCTTGTCAACCTAGTCGAGCAGCTTGGCGTGAAGGCTGCGGGAATAAGCGGAAAGGACGGAGCCACAATCCATGTGAGCAGGAAGCTGTCGGGCGGACAGGACATCGGCTTTGTCGGCGAGGTAACTAAGGTTGACCCATCGCTTATAAATACGCTCCTTGAAAATGATTTTATCCCGATTATATGTCCTATAGGAATTGATGATGACTATAATACCTACAATATCAATGCGGATGATGCGGCATGTGCCATAGCTAAGGCAGTAAAGGCTGAGAAGTTAGCTTTCCTCACAGATATTGAAGGTGTGAGAAGAATTGCAGATGACCCTGAGTCACTTATTTCAGAGCTTAGCCTTACAGAGGCCGAAGAGCTTATAGGGAATGGAAATATCGGCGGAGGTATGCTTCCTAAGCTCAATAACTGCATTGATGCGATTGAGAATGGTGTATCAAGGGTACATATCATGGACGGACGTATTCCGCATTGCCTGCTTCTTGAGATTTTCACGGACAAGGGTGTTGGAACGGCAATAATAGACAGAAATGCAGAGAGGTTTTATGATGGAGACAAAGACAAATAATATTATAAACAAAGCCGAAGAGAATCTTATCCATACATACAACAGGGCTGATTTGGTGCTTGACCACGGTGACGGAGTGTATCTGTATGATGTGGAGGGAAATAAGTACCTTGATTTCGCGGCAGGTATAGCCGTATATGCACTTGGTTATAATTATAAGGATTATAATGAGGCACTTAAGGCACAGATTGATAAGGTTGTGCACATTTCCAACCTTTACTACAGTGAACCGCTTGCTGAAGCCGCACAGAAGCTTGTCAGGGCAACGGGGCTTAGCAAGGCATTCTTTACCAACAGCGGAACGGAGGCTGTAGAGGGGGCGTTAAAGCTTGCAAAAAAATACGCATATCTTCGTGACAACTGTACGGACCATGAGATAATTGCCATGGAGCATTCGTTCCACGGAAGGAGCATGGGAGCACTGTCTGTGACCGGAAATGCGCATTACAGGGAGGCGTTCGGACCTCTTATTCCGGGAATACGTTTCGCTGAGTACAATAATCTTGAGAGCGTGAAGGCTCTTGTGAATAAAAAGACCTGTGCGATAATATGTGAGACTGTTCAGGGTGAAGGCGGAATTTTTCCTGCCGATAAGGAATTTCTGGAGGGACTTAGAAAGCTGTGCGATGAGAATGACATGCTTCTCATACTTGACGAGATTCAGTGCGGCATGGGAAGAACAGGCTCAATGTTCGCATACCAGCAGTACGGTGTTATGCCGGATGTGGTGACATCTGCCAAGGCGTTAGGCTGCGGAATACCTGTAGGAGCGTTTGTGGCAGGAAGCAAATGCGATAAGGTTTTAGTTCCCGGTGATCATGGAACAACCTACGGTGGAAACCCTCTTGCAACTGCTGCTGCGTCAAAGGTATTTGACTTATTTGCGGAAAATGATATTATAGGACATGTGAATGAGGTGGCACCTTATCTTATGGAAAGGCTTAAGGACTTTGCCGGCAGGCACAGCAGTGTCAAGGCGGTAAGAGGGCTTGGTCTTATGTGCGGTATGCAGTTTAAGGATGAACTTCCGGTTGGAAATGTTGTAAGGGCTGCGAGAGAGCATGGGCTTATAGTTATCAGTGCGGGACTTAATACTCTCAGATTTGTACCGCCGCTTATTATTACTAAGCAGAATGTGGATGAGATGATTGATATTCTGGAGAAATGTGTATAAGACCGCCTCATAGTAATAATTGAAAGGTTATATTTTATATATGAGATCAGGTTCTGTTTTAAAAAGATTTATAGGTGCAGCTATGTGTGGAGCACTTGTTATGGCAGGTATATCCGGCTGCAGGATTCAGTATGTCGAGGATGAGACAGCATCGGATGAGACAACTGCCGGGAGTATGGAGGAGGACAGGCAGGTTGACATCAATTTATGGTACAGCGATGAGATATATTCGGATTATCTGAGTATGTGTGCCGCACAGTATGAGAATGCCAATAAAAATGTCCATATCAATATTGAATATATACCTGAGACAGATTATATGTCCACACTTACCTCAGAAGCGGTAAAACCGGGAAAGGTGGATTTGTACCTGGTTGACAATGACAATTTAGAGCAGGTAAAGCTTGCCGGTATTGCCTCCGAAAACCGTCTTACGGACATATATAATGTGTATAACTATAGTCAGACTGCGCTCAATGCCTGCACATATAATGATAAGCTTATCGCATATCCATTAAGCTATGATACGAGCTTTCTTATCTATAACAGGGATTATGTGCAGGATGCCGATATGAGTAATTTTGAGGCAATCAAGCTTTTTGCGGAAAATCTTGAGGTTCCGGCAGGCAGCAGCATAAGTTCTGTTTTTACATGTGACCTTAAGGATATTTTTTATAATTATGGATATCTGGGAGCGTACCTTGATATAGGCGGAAAAGCTGGAGACGACAAGACAAATATATTCAATATTACAACCGACCTCACAAAAGCGGCGGAATTATATAAGCAGCTTATTGAATATTTTTACATTGATATTAACAGTGTGGACTACTATTCATGTATCAATGATTTTGAACAGGGTTCCATTGTGTTCACCATCGGCGATGTACAGATGTATCAGAGGGCGAAGGTTCAGGATGGGTTAAATGTCGGAGTGGCAGCTTTCCCGGATATGAGTGAAGAGGTAAAGAGTGCACCGCTGTCTGTTACAACTGTGGTGGCGGTCAATCCTTTTTCTGATGATATAGCGGTTGTGGAGAGCTTTGCAAAGTTCCTCACATATACCGGTGCAGAGAGATTATATGAGACAGCGGGTGTGTCTTCATGCAGGAGAATAGACAATGAGGACGAGAATCTTGACAGGATATACGAATCCTATGACAAGTCTGTTCCTAAGCTTAAGCTTATGTACAGCGATGAATTTTATGCGCTGCTTGAAATTACAATGCACCAGCTTGCGGAAGGGACAGGGGATGTGCAGAGCCTTTCTAATGTGCGCGATTACCTTTATAAGAACTGGCAGTCTGACGGCGGAACAGATAGTGAGTCCGGCAGTGAAGAACAATAGATGAAAAATAGAGTTGGAAATGTTGAAAACCCGGTTGCAATAGCCGGGTTTTTTGGTTACAATAAAAAGGCAGGTTATCTTTCCTGAAATAGAGGGACCTTATGAGACAGACATAAGGAGAGAAGATGGCAAAAAAAAGATTTTATAAGGGTTTTATTTATGTGGCAGGTGTGTTTTCTATTGTGGCATGTGGCTTTCTATACTCATGTACATCAAAAAAGGGTGAAACCTATACCATAGGGCAGCATACGGAGAGTGAACAGTATGAAGAAGTAACCTCGGCTGGCTCATCGGATACTCATGCGGAGGAGACATGTATAGCGGAAACACTTAAGACTATATTCGTATATGTATGTGGAAACGTAGTAAATCCGGGGGTATACGAGGCTTATGAGGATTCAAGAGTATATGAGCTGATAGATAAGGCGGGCGGTGTCACAGACAACGGCTGTCTTGAGGCTGTGAATCTTGCTGAGCATGTATATGACGGACAGAAGCTGTATATTCCTGATTACGAGGAGTATGAGGACAAGGGAAGTATTTCATATCAACAGGAAAATTCAGATAATAGAAGTTCAATGGTCAATATAAACAGCGCTGATGCGGAAGCTCTGATGACACTTCCGGGGATAGGAAAATCACGCGCAGAGGCAATTATTGATTACCGTAATACCAATGGTTTTTTTACATGTATCGAGGATATTATGTGTGTGGGCGGAATCAAGGAGAGTGCTTTTTCCAAAATAAGAGAATACATTTGTGTTAATTAAAATACATTGCTTGAAGAGTGGCTGAAAGGGGAAAAATGGCGGATAAGGTATTGGTAGTCGATGATGAAAAGCTCATTGTAAAGGGGATAAAATACAGCCTGGAGCAGGATGGCATGGAGGTATCGTGTGCTTATGACGGAAGGGAGGCGTTAGACCTTATAAAGGCTAATAATTACGATATTATTCTGCTTGATGTCATGCTGCCTGAGATGGATGGTTATACTGTGTGCCAGCAGGTGAGAGAGTTTTCGGATGTTCCGATTATAATGATAACGGCAAAGAGTGAGGATATGGATAAGATACTTGGTCTTGATTATGGTGCGGATGATTATATGACCAAGCCGTTTAATATACTTGAGGTAAAGGCACGAATCAAGGCGATTAAGAGAAGAAACAGGCATATTGCCACAGCTGATCCGTCGACACGTATTGTGGCGGGAAATATGGTCATGGACAGGAATAACAGACATGTGTATATAAAGGGAAAGGAAATCAGTCTTACAACCAAGGAGTATGATGTCCTTGAGCTTTTAGTGACTAATCCGAATAAGGTATACGGCAGGGAGATGCTTCTGAGCCTTATCTGGGGCTATGACTATCCGGGAGATGCCAGGACAGTTGATGTGCATATAAGGAGGCTCAGAGAGAAGATTGAGTCTAATCCGAGTGAGCCGGAGTATGTCCACACTAAGTGGGGGATGGGTTATTTCTTTAAGCAGTGAATAGAAAACAGTCGCAAATAAAAGGATATGATATGAAAAATAAACTTTTGTCTATGCTGAGGACAATAGGAAAGCACATAGTAAGCATACGGTTCACGGCAGTGATTATGATACTTGCAGCTTCCGTAGTCCCGCTTCTTGCTGTAAGGGGAATAGTCGTAAACAGCTTCCTTGAAAGACAGATAAAACAGCTGGAAACGAAGCTTCTTAATACAGGTAATATCCTATCAGCCGATATCGGTAAGAGTGGATATTTTGACAGACAGTATGATGACAGAATCAATGTGCAGGTCGAGCAGCTTTCCTATATGTATTCCGGACGGATTGTGGTAGTTGCGTCTAACTATAATGTGGTTAAGGATACTTATGTTGATCAGGAAAATAAGACTCTTGTATCCTACGAAGTAAATCAGGCTTTTCATGGTATAGTAACCAGCAGCTATGACAGCAGATACGGAATAATAGAGATAACGCAGCCGATATATGCCTCTGATGGAAATAATATAATAGGAGTTCTTATGTTCGCTGTGCCTGATACATCCATAAGGGAGAACGTAAGATATATCGAACGCTTTATTACATCGGCTATAGACGTAACATTTACCGTCATGGTGCTTGTGGCACTTGCGTATGCGTTTGGAATAAGCAGACCCTTCAGAAAACTTGCAGAGGCAATACATGGAATGACAAGCGGATATATGGATAAAAGACTTGATGAAGATAAGGGTCTTGGCGAGGTGTGTCTTATATCAACGGAGGTGAATAAGCTGCTTGAAAGGTTGAAAACACTTGATGATTCAAGGCAGGAGTTCGTTTCCAATGTTTCACATGAGCTTAAGACGCCGATAACCTCGATAAAGGTGCTTGCCGATTCACTTAATACGCAGCAGGATGTTCCGAATGAACTATATAAGGAATTCATGCACGATATTGTTGAGGAGATTGACAGGGAGAGTCAGATAATCAATGACCTTCTTTCCCTTGTCCGCATGGATAAGACGGCAGCAGGACTTAATCTTGCACCGCAGAATATAAACGAACTTGTTGAGCATGTCCTAAGGAGACTTAAGCCTATAGCCGAGGAGAAGAATATTGAACTTGTGCTTGAGAGCTTCAGACCTGTTGTGGCAGAGATTGACGAGGTGAAAATTACTCAGGTTGTAACCAATCTTGTCGAAAATGGAATAAAATATAATGTTGCTAATGGCTGGGTGAGAGTTTCAGTAAATGCAGACCATAAGTTCTTTTATCTGACAGTTGCCGATTCTGGTATCGGAATCCCTGATAATTGCAGGGATAAGATATTTGAGAGATTTTATCGTGTTGATAAGGCACGTTCACGCCAGACAGGAGGAACGGGACTTGGTCTTGCAATAACAAAGACGGTGGTGCTTATGCATAAGGGTGCCATCAGGGTATATAGCAAGGAAGGTGAGGGAAGTACATTTACGGTGCGGATACCGCTTACCCAGGCAAAGAAATCATAAAGACGAGGAATGCAATGAAAACAATTTCACGTAAACATAAATTTTTATTGGCAGTCATTGCCGGCATGCTGGTTATCTGGATGTATGCACTTAGTGCATGTTCCGATGCAGGTAAAGGTGCTGAAAATGATGTGGCACAGCTTGGTGAAAATCAATATCTTGTTTATTATCTTGACGAGACCGGGCAGGCTCTGACATCTGAGGTATACACTGCAAAAGTGGCGGATGATCCGATAAAGCTGGCTCATGAACTATGGGAAGTCATGCAGAATCCGGAGGATGGCAGAAAGCATACAAGTACAGTGCGGAGGGATATTACCATTGTAGATACCAGACTCAGCGATGAGGTATTGTCGGTATATTTTACTGATAGCTACAGTCAGCTTTCTGTCGAGGATGAGGTTATGTTCAGGGCTTCGTATGTCAAGACCATGACACAGCTGCAGGGGATTAAGTATGTCAGCTTTTATGTGAATGAACAGCCGCTTCAGGATGCAATCGGAAATCCGGTGGGAATTATGCTGGCCTCAGATTTTATTGAGGACATAGGCTCAGGCGCATACAGGACATGGGTTGATTTGTCGATATACTATGGCAATGCCGATTCGGATAAGCTTGCTCCGGAGCGGATAACTATAGGCTACGGCAAGGAGGCTTCCGTCGAACGTGTTATCATAGAACAGCTTATCAAGGGACCCGGTGAGGAAAATCACATTAGAACGGTTCCGGCAACACTCACACTTCTGGGTGTTAAGACGAAGGACGGAATATGCTATGTTGATTTCGATTCCGTTTTGACGGATGAGATACTGCCTGTATCACCGGCTGTGACCGTATACTCGATTGTAAATTCGCTCTGTGAGCTTTCTAATGTCAACAAGGTCCAGATTTCGGTAAAGAGCAGTACGAATATCATTTTTAGAGATACAATAGATTTGTCACAGCCTTTGGAGAGGAGCTTGGATATTATTGAGACATCGAAAAATTAAAAGACCGATGGTTCCGGCACTTGTATTTACGGTGGCGGGAGTTCTGATTGGACTAATGCATGTGCCCCTGCCGCCGGTGTTATTGCCGGCGGCAGCACTCGGCGGTATCTGGTTGATGCCAATGCTGTCAGGGCGTAATGAATCTGATAAATGTAATAAACATAATTATATAAGGGGCTGCAACTATAGCCTTGAAAAGAGCTATAGTTATGGGCAGAATTATAGCCATGATAAGGATTATGGCTATAAAAAAGGCTGTGGTGATGAAAAAAAACGTAATTACAATAGAAGCCTGTATATTCAGCTATTCTTATTTCTCTTATTATTTCTGGTTGGTTTTATCACAACATATATCCATGAAAATTATGACAATAAAATATTTAGTGAAGAATTATTCAGTGAAGAGTTACCTGCGGCGGAAAAAGCAGAATATGGCGGTGGTGTGATTCGCATATCAGGGGTGGTTGAGAAGGTGTCGGAGGGGACATACTCAAAAAGGCTGATGTTAAAAAAATGCTGTATAAATGGCAGGAGGCTTGTAAACAATATTGTCCTTGAGATATCGGACAATACATCTTATGGCTGGTCGGCACGAAGAGGAGACTATGTGGAGGCGAATGTGGAACTTGAAGCTTCACAAGGCATGCTGCCTGTTCCGGCTGCTGCAGCTAATCCGGGACAATTCGACCTGCGACAGTACTATAAATCGCTGGGATATCTCTATTATATTGAAGAGCCGGAGGTTATTTCGGTGGCAGGAGGGAAAAACCGGATTGTTTACCGGCTTGACAGCCTGAAGACCTCCTTGAAGGCTGTGTATCGTAAATGCTGCACGGCAACGGACGCAGGGGTGTATGTGGCGATGGTAACAGGCGACAGGTCGGACATGGATTCGACTGTAAGCGAGCTTTTTTCCGCGGCGGGAATAGGGCATATTCTTGCCATATCGGGACTCCACATATCGCTTATAGGCATGGGACTGTACAAGCTGTTGCGGAGAATAGGTTTTCTCTGTCCGATGTCTGCAATTATAAGCGGAATATTCGTTGTATTGTTCGGTGTTATGACAGGTAATTCCGTGTCCGCGACGCGCGCGATAGTAATGTTTGTATGCGCGGTGAATGCACAGGTGCTTGGCAGGAGGTATGATATCCTTTCAGCTGTGTCATTGTCCGCAATTATACTTATATTGAAGAATCCGTATGTTATTGCCAATTCCGGTTTCCTGCTGTCGTTTATGGCTATTGCGGGTGTGGCGGTTGTCACAGATGGATTCTCCGTAAAATGGCTAAAGTGGCTTACAGGACCGGCAGCAATTCAGCTTGCGACATTTCCCATCATTCTGTGGTTCTACTACGAAGTACCTGTCTATTCTGTGTTTCTGAATCTTATTGTTGTCCCATTGATGAGTTTAATAATGATATCCGCGCTTGGCTGCGGAATGTTGGGGCTTATAAGTATACCGGCGGGGTGTTTTTTTGCCGGCGCAGGACATTACATACTTATCCTGTTTCAATATGGCAGTGAACTTATGCTTTCGCTTCCGGGAAGTGTGTTTGTGGCAGGCAGACCGGAGCTGTGGCAGGTGATGGTGTACTATATTCTGTTATTTCTTTTTTCACAGAGAAAACGTGTTGTGGTGTGGATTGAAAAGAGAGCGGTAAGGAGATATGGAGAAGCGGAATGTGAAGCAAAGAAACACAGAGAGGTGGGACGCGAAGCAGTGAAAGGCGGCGCAAGGAAATGTGAAGCAGAGAAGCTGGAAGCTGGGAGATGTGTCATGGGCGCAAATATATTTTTAAGGAGCCTGCTTGTAATTGCCATCATAATTCTGTTGTCAAGAGCGCGCAGCGGCCTTGAGGTGACATTCTTAGACGTAGGGCAGGGGGATGCGATATTTATAAGCCTTCCAAACGGCGGCAATGTGTTTATCGATGGCGGAAGTACTTCTTCAAGGAATATATATGAAAAAGTGATTGAGCCGTTTCTAAAATATAAGGGCGTGAGAAGGCTTGATTTCCTGTTTTTGACACACAGTGACGCCGACCATGAGAATGGCTGGGCTCAGGCGTTATCCGGTAATGCTTATATTCCCGATATTTATAATCTAGTGCTGAATGGGAGTGATTATTCCAAGTATCTGGAATTGAGGGAAAGGGCGTTAAAATATGGGGCATTAGAATATGGGGCATTAGAATATGGAGCAGTGGAGTATGGAATATCAGAATATGGAACAGTGGGGTATGGGGCATTAGAATATGGAACAGTGGAGTATGGGGCATTAGGAGGTGACACATCAGAATATGGTATATCCGGATATGGGATATCGAAATATGCAGGTGCTTTAGCGTGGCTGAATAATGCCGGAGCAGATGAAATCAATGCAAGGATGGAGGGGATTGTGGATATAGATGATGTAGAAGATATAGAAGCTATTGCGACGGCTTTGGAAGTCAAAGACACGGAAATTCTGTGCGCGGAGTATGGAATGGAATATGTATTTGGCGAATGCAGCATTGTGTCACTCAATGAACCTGGACATTCTGATGCAAATGCAAATGTTGACCGCAAAGCGTATAAAACAGGTTTCTCCAAGACCGGCACCGGAGAGTCGGAGAATGACAATTCGATTGTGCTGCTTCTTCAATATAAAGGAAAATCCATTCTGTTCACAGGCGATATGACCTCTAAGATGGAAGCTGATGTAGCGGAAGCGGTGAGGTACTGTGGGGTTGACAGCCTGTCGATTCTCAAGGTAGGTCATCATGGCTCTAAGTATTCCTCAAGTGAAGAATTTCTTGCCGGTATTATGCCGCAGGCGGCAGTCATTTCATGCGCCGCCAGGAATACATACGGGCACCCGCACAAGGAAACACTACAGCGCATGGAGGATGTCGGCGCGCTTGTGCTTAGGACGGATGAAGGTGGGGCGATTATAGCGAAAATCAGGGC
The DNA here is from genome assembly GCA_003486385.1 of Eubacterium sp. GTDB lineage: Bacteria > Bacillota > Clostridia > Lachnospirales > Lachnospiraceae > CAG-882. The sequence continues at coordinate 20,132 of DNFT01000020.1, forward strand.
TTCCGGCGCAGAGATGCAGGTATATGAGTATTGCGGAGGAAAATGAGGTTCAAATACCACTGGAAATTAACGAAAGCCGCTAATCCTGCGAAAATCAAGGTTTGTGAGTGTGAATCATGGGGCATAGAATTAAAAAAATCATAGAAATAGCCATGAAAGCAACAGAAATTAAGTGTTGAGAGTAGATTGCGGGTATATGAGGTGAAAAAGCCATAAAAATACCCATGAAAGCTACAAAAGCACGAGCCAAGAGAGTATATCGCGGGTATATGAGGTGAAAAAGCCATAAAAATACCCATGAAAGCTACAAAAACATGAGCCAAGAGAGTATATCGCGGGTATATGAGGTGAAAAAGCTATAAAAATACCCATGAAAGCTACAAAAGCACGAGCCAGGAGAGTATATCGCGGGTATATGA
>DNFT01000020.1:20607-21387 GCA_003486385.1 Eubacterium sp.
GAAAGCTACAAAAACATGAGCCAGGGGAGTATATCGCGGGTATGGCAGAGAAAAAGTCATGAAAATACCCAAGAACACCGCTAAAACACAAGTCAAGAGAGCGTATCGAGGGTATAGCTGCCGGAATCAAATATATAGTACATGGAAAAGGAGATAATATGTTTGTAAATGAGAGAGCCATTAGAAAACGCATTGATATCATTAAGGAACAGTTGAACACGTTGGGTAAATTGACAGATAAGCTGCCGGATGGCGAACTTGTATGTGCTAAAAACGGAAAAAGTTATAAGTGGTATAAAAAGCAGAATGGCATGTATGAGTATATTTTAAAGGACAATAGGAAACTTGCCCAGAAGCTTGCATTAAAGAAATACTATGATATGAATATAAAAGACCTGCAGGCTGAGCTGAAAGCATGTAAAGCGTATATGCAAAAAACAAAACAAAATAAAGAGTATGTAGAAAAGTTCCTATGTAATAGTGAATATGAAAAATTGATTACATGCGAAATTGCACCTAAGAATAAACAGTTGGTTGAATGGGAAAATGCAGAATTTGAAGGAAACCGGAATTTCTCTGATAAACTAATCGTGAAAGGGACGAATGGAAAATATCTCAGGTCTAAATCGGAGGCTATAATTGACAGAATTTTATTCAATGCAGGAATTCCGTTTCATTACGAGGAGAAGCTGGAGCTTGGGCAGTTTTCTTTCTATCCGGATTTTACTATAAAACATCCGGATAGCGGAAAAATATTTTATTGGGAACATTTTGGAATGA
>DNFT01000020.1:21441-21881 GCA_003486385.1 Eubacterium sp.
AACATTTTGGAATGATGGATAATCCGGATTACATAAACAGTGCGTGTTCAAAAATAAGGATATATTGTGAGAATGGAATTATACCTTCAGTGAATCTGATATTGACTTATGAAACTAAAGAACATCCGCTTATGATAGATGATATAGAAGATATTGTAAAAAAATATTTTTTATAGATATATTTTAACGTATAGGACACAGAACGCTGTAGGAAATGTATTGCGTCACAGAAAAAAATATATTAAAATTTTCAGAAAAGATGAATTACAAAGGATAAAATGTATTAGTAGATAATAAATGATGTTGGGGTCAAAACATGCCGACTTAATTTACGAGTGTATAACGTATTATATTTATGCATATCAGCTCCGTTGTACAAAGCAAGATGTTCTAAGAACTCTGATATAGGCTTTCTGTACGTCCGCCACCGAAGCAGGCAT
>DNFT01000098.1:0-2029 GCA_003486385.1 Eubacterium sp.
TGTTTTGACCTCAACATCATATATTTATTATCATATCACTTCCAACATGCTATTTCAACGCAAACTCTCATACATCTGCCTTGTGCCGTCCGCTGTCTCATCGTTGAACACATAGGTTCTGTCCTTGGTCTTTACCACGACAGCCATATCTGTTCTGAGGCATACATAGGTGTCACAGTTTCCGTAGCCGGACACATTGAAGCAGCCTATGTAGTACACTGTTCCGTCATAGCCGACCTTCTTCGACATATCCGGGAGTTCATCCAAAAGCTCGACGTCCGTTATCTCATCAAGATAGAAGGTGCTGCTATCCCCTGCCGCCTCAACCTTCGCCACCCTTCTTCCGCCGTCATCGGCAGATATATTGAGCGCTACATCGGCAAGATCATATTTCAGCAGAAAAATCGCAAGTCCTATCACAAAAAGCATAGTCACAGCAATAACTATCAAGTCAACTTTGCTTCCAGCATTAAGTTCAAAGCCTATTCCCACTCTCTTTTCATGAACTCCCGGTGCATTGGGATTTTTCTTCCCCATAAGGTAATATATATCGCCGTCATCATAGTAGTTCACCGAAGCAGCCTGATTCTTGACCTTTCTTATGTTATCATAAGTGATAAAAAGAGTCATCATGCTGCCAAGCGAGCCAAGCATTATTGTCACCGCAATTGACATCCCGAGAGCGGCATTGCTGTCAATGCCAAAAAGTGCTTCCATTTCGCCCGACATCAAGAGCATAACCGCGGTAAAAGCTGCCATGCCGCTGTGAAGCATCATACATCTGCTCCACTCGAACCTGACACATTTATTTATCTTCATATTAACATTGCTGTCATCACAGTAAACCTTGGTGCGCGACTTGGCTATCACAAAATACGTCACAAGAAACACCACTGCACACATGGCAAAGCTGAATGAGACTACCGAAAAGCCGGCTGTGATATATCTGAATACACAGAACGCAACCCCCACAATCGTTATTATTCCCCAATATGCACTAACAGGCATCCTGTCCTTATTGACTGTCACCGCCGTGTCTATTCTGCGAAGCTTTCCTGAGTTTTCCTCACTGTTATACCACTCCTGTGTTATCTTCCAGTTGTAGAGCTTCCAGCCGTATTTCTTAAGATTCTGCTGGTAGACATACATCAGGGCAAAGAACCAGACCATGATATATACCATCTGAATTGAGACGTAGTCATAAAAGAATAAAATCATAAAGCATGTAACAAGCCCGATAAGACTTATCCCTCTCCAGCTCTTCTTATATTCTGCCGCAATTGCCTTTACCGCTTCCTCATTCCTGTAATTCCTAGGAATTGTTATCCCAAGATAATATGAACCATTGTCAAGCACCATGCTGCTTCCTGTTGTAAAGACAAGCGCTCCCAGCATAAATAACATTGTCAACAAAATAACTACCATAATAGCCATCACAACCACTCCCCTTCCTACTCAAAAGCCAACTGTTGTCTATTGTATATTTCCTCACATTTTTTCAGGAACTCTTCCTTCTTCATGCCCTTCAATGATGTCTCTGTTATCAGAAGCTCCAGCTCAGCCTCCACCTTCTCCTTGTACTCAGCGCCAAAGTCCTGCCTGGTGCACACCTTGGCGCCGTGCCGTCTGTCAATCTCAATGAAGCCCTCCGCCTTCAGCACTCCGTAAGCCTTATTGACTGTCATAACATTGATACCGGCGTCCTGTGCCAGCTGTCTTACCGTCGGAAGACCCTCGCCCTCCTTAAGCTCCCCCCTGCCTATTCCAAGGACAATCTGGTTGCGGAGCTGTACATATATCGGGGTGTCCGAGGATGTGTTGAGTTCTATTATCATGTTGTGTCCTCCTTATCTGCCATAGCGGTGGTTAGTGTGTAAAAATATGCCTATTTAGTCTATGAGTGTATAACATATTATGTTTATGCATATCAGCTCCGTTGTCCGAAGCAAGATGTTCTAAGGGCTCTGATAAAGACCTTCTATGTATACGCCACCGAAGCAAAGCATACATCCTTGTATGCATTGCTTCT
>DNFT01000098.1:2195-3763 GCA_003486385.1 Eubacterium sp.
ATACGTTATACACGGCTGGGTATACAGAGCATATTCTAACACCCGAATCCTGTTAATATGTATCTTTGTATTAGTTATAGTAATACAAATAATACAAAGTGTCAATATTAATTTTTTAATTGGTTTTTTACATAGAAATAAACACATTAAACACCACAAAAAAAGACGGCAGGATTTCTCCCACCGTCTAAAGCTTCCGTTTTTGTAATCGTTGTAAAGCGGATATTGCTTATTCTGCGTTCAGATTATTTTCCCGGCTTATATTCGAATGTAAGGCTTATGCTTGTGATGTTTCCAAGCTCCTCATTGTCGACGATGCATGGACCGACTGCGGACAGGTCGCCGTCCTCCGTTCTCGCCTCGGCAGGAACCGACTTAACCCATGCATTGTAGATATTCATTCTTGTACACTTCTTGTCATCGGTTGTTGTGTACGGCTCTGCGACAAGCGGATATGACTTTCCGTTAATCTGAAGGTCAACAACATTGATTATGTAGCCCGGGTAGAGAAGCTCACCATTGGAAATACCAAGTGCACAGAATACGGTACTGTTGGCATAGCCTGCTCCTGTTTTTGAAAAGTCAAGTGATACAGTATAGGTTCCCTCACCTGTAATCTTTACATCCTCAGCAACAATACCTTCTGTCTTTTCGGATGGATTGTACTCATCGCCCACACTGTAGGTCACATTCCAGTCATTAGAGTTGAACATGAGCCATGCTATAGCTTCATCCGAAGCTGCTCCTGCCGGTGTTCCGTTGTCAAGCGACTCAGGCGCTGCCGCGAGTGCTGCTGCCATCTCTGCCTTCGCATTTTCCTTTATTGTCCCATCATCAAGTGATGACTGAGCCTCATAGCTTCTCGCCTTGTAGAGCGCCTCCACATCGGTGTCAAGCCAGCTTAATGTGCTTCTCTTAAACAAGCTTGAGCAGTCCCAGAGAACAGGACAGTAATTATATAAGTCACAGTTATCAAGGAAATTGTTGATAAAGTCGCAGGTGTTATCCTTTACAGAGCCATCGCCATTGAGTGCCACGGCATACTCGCCGAATATTACTCCGTAGCCGGCATCGGTGAACTTTGTCATCATCTTCAAAAGCTCATTCTGCTTCTCATAATGCTTTATCGTTCCCCAGCTTGAAAGGCTTGCCGAACCACAGTATGAGAACGGCTCATAGTAGTGAACAGATACAAGGAGCTTATTCTGTGCTGAGTCGGACGGCATGACATATCTGTCATCACAGGTGGTCTTGATATCCGTTCCGTATCCGGCTATAAGAAGGAATCTCTGGCTGTTGTTGCCTCCTGTAGCTCTTACGGTGTCAACGAAGGTCTGGTTAATCTTATTGGTAATCTCATAGCACTCGTTTGTCGATAGTGTTCCCGAATCCTTTGCTATATCCTGGTCGTTAAGACGATCCCCAAGCTCCTCGTTCGCGGACTCGAAAATAAGATAATCGGAATAGTTCTTAAATCTCTCCGCAATCTGTGTCCACATGGAAATGTACATGTCCATTGCCTTCTGTCTTGTCTTTGCGGTCGCCGAACCGAACATTCCCCACCAGCT
>DNFT01000098.1:3810-4439 GCA_003486385.1 Eubacterium sp.
CACCAGCTTCCGTCCCAGTGGTCATTGACTATGACATACATATTCTCATTCATGGCATAGCCGACAATCTCCTCAACGCGCGCGAACCAGTCCTCACGGATGGTGTAATCCCCGCTCTCGAAGTTCATGGTATTAGTCCATGCCACAGGGATACGGATTGTGTCGAAGCCCGAATTCTTCATCGCAGTAATCATCTCCTGTGTGGTAACAGGCTGTCCCCACAATGTCTCATAGCTTGATACGGCAGCATTCGTGCCGAGTGAGGCATGGCCATAAGCCTCCATCGTGTTTCCAAGATTGATACCGTTTCCCATCAGCTTGGTGAGCTCAACCGCGGTAAGCTCTTTTCTTATACCCTGAAGCTTATCCCCCTTCTTAAATGCCCCAAGCTCTGCGGCTATGTAAAGCACAAGCCCCACAAGCACCAATAACAGCGCCGTGATTATAAGCGCTTTTTTAGTTTTTTCCTTCACCTTGATAACCTCCTCAATATTTTTCCGCAGCATTGCCGGCTTTTAAAAAAGCAGTCAACACCAACTTTATGTACATAATACACATATATCTGATGAATTGAAACTGTATAATCTAGTGAACTATTGTAGTTATTTTTATATAATATGATGTTGGGG
>DNFT01000098.1:4526-9110 GCA_003486385.1 Eubacterium sp.
AGTGTATAACGTATTATATTTATTCTGTATTGATTATGTCATATTTACTGTCCCTGCATAGTATATATTAAGGTTATAACCTTACACATTTTAATAATAATGGAGGAACACATGGCAACATTCTATAATCAGGCTACTCTTTCCTATAATGGAAATACAACAACCTCAAATATCACAACCGGTGAACTTGTAGAAATCCTTAGTGCAACCAAAACCGCCGTCACGGATACCTACCAGTCCGAAGGACGCATAACCTACGTTGTCAGCATAGTCAATACGGACACTGAAGATTTTACAGGACTTACCGTCACAGACAATCTCGGCGCATACACATACAACGCTCAGACTCTCACACCTCTTGACTACGTTGAAGGGTCTGTCAAATATTTTACAAACGGAGTATTACAGGCGGCTCCTGTGCTAACAGCGACCTCCCCTCTCACCATAACAGGAATCACTGTTCCTGCCGGTGGAAATACAACCATTGTATATGAGACGGATGTCAATGACTTCGCCCCTCTCGACACAGAAGCATTCATCACCAACATTGCCACAATAACAGGTCCGGGACTCGCAGCACCAATCACAGCCTCTGAGACAGTAAACGCTGAGGCAAATGCTTTTCTTACAATAAGCAAATCTCTCACGCCTTCCACAGTCACAGAAAACGGTCAGCTCACCTACACCTTTATCATACAGAATTCCGGCAACACGGAGGCAGGAGAAGCAGATAGTGTTGTGCTCACTGATACTTTTCTTCCTATACTCAAGGATATCACCGTCACCTTCAACGGCACTACATGGACAGAACCTGCCAACTACACCTACAATGAGGCATCCGGACTGTTCACAACCATTGCCGGACAGATAACCGTCCCTGCGGCAACCTACACAAGGGATACCGCAACCGGTGCATTGGTTATCAATCCGGGGGCAAGCACTCTTACTGTAACCGGAACGATATAATACCTTCTTTAGAATATGAGTAATCTGAACACGCGTTACAGGCGCATATAGCCAAAAGCCCCTGTGGATGGCATATTGCCATCCGCAGGGGCAAAGCTTTGCAATACCGGCTGTGCTATATCCTTCTTCCGTGTTTTTTCTTCTTTCTTTCAGGCATTCTTTCATGTATTACATCCGTATCCAGCCACTGCTGAAGCTTCTCGATGAGAAGCGTAAGATACCTGAAAAGGGATTCCGTCGCTATGGCAAATACTACTGCAAGCATTATACACTCAGTCGACATAGGGCTCATATAAAACAGGCTCTTTAGTACCGTGCTTGAAAATGCAAGTCCAATCGCACAGAATATAAATACGGTGAAGGTAAGCTTATTAAAGGGCTTACTTATCTTATACATAATCATAAATCCGACAATTGCAAGCAGAAGTGTAGCCGCGGTCGCAATACCGTCCGAGTCAAGGCTGAAGGTATTTCCGAATACCACCAGTGCACCGACACATATTACATCGGTAAGTCCACCGGGAAGTGCCTTAAGAAGCACATTTTTCATAAAATGACCTTCAATTCTCTTCCTGTTAGGCTGCAGTGCAAGGAAGAATGATGGTATTCCTATTGTGAACATCGCGATAAGCGATATCTGTGCAGGCTCAAGCGGATATGTCACAGCGGCAATTATCGAGCACAACGCCATAATAAATGAGAAAATATTCTTTACAAGGAAAAGACTTGCCGATCGCTCAATATTGTTTACAACACGCCTTCCCTCAAGTACAACAGAAGGCATTTTTGAAAAATCCGACTCAAGAAGTACAACCTGCGCCGCCTGAGCTGCCGCTTCACTTCCCGATGCCATGGCAATACTGCAATCCGCATCCTTAAGTGCAAGAACATCATTGACACCGTCTCCCGTCATCGCCACAGTGTTACCCTGTCTCTGCAATGCACCCACGATAAGCCGCTTCTGTTCAGGCGAAACACGCCCGAATACGACATACCTGGCGGCAGCCTCATATATATCCTTGTCGGAATGAAGTGTCGAAGCATCAATATACCTCTCTGCACCGTCAATACCTGCACGTAGCGCAACCTCGGACACTGTCACAGGATTATCCCCTGATATAACCTTAATCCGTACATCCTGCTCGGCAAAATATCTGAATGTCTCCTTGGCATTCTCCCTTATCGGGTTAGCTAAAACAACAAGTGCAAGCGGATTCACCCTCTCTGTCAACGGCTTTCCGTCTATGACACCATGATATCGTGCGAATACAAGAACTCTTGCCCCTGTTTTTGAAAAACCTTCTATAGTATCCTTATATTCGCCATAAGCTTCCCTGAGCACCATCTCCGGCGCTCCAAGTACATAAGCACCTTCCTGATATGTAACGGAGCTATATTTTAATGCGGAGGTAAAACCGGTATGTGACACAGCTCTTTTACCTGTTGTCTCATTGAAGGCTTCCTTCAGCGCATTCATTGTAATATTATCATTTCCCATGACAGAGACAAAGTCGGCAAGCCTCCTCTCTATATCAGCCTTATCCTCACCGTTAAGTGCACACACCTCCTGAACGGACATCTTATTCTCTGTGATTGTTCCGGTCTTGTCCACGCACAGAACATTCACGCGCGCAAGTGTCTCGATACTCTTCATATCATGCAGCAGTACCTTCTGTGTGGCAAGACGTATGGTGCTGACAGCTAGTGCTACACTTGTGAGCAGGTAAAGTCCCTCGGGAATCATTCCTATAACTGCCGCAACCATGGCTGTCACCGCGTCCGGGAAGCTCTCCATATTCACATTCATGCCCTGCCACAGCAGAAGTACTCCCATCGGGATGATACATATTCCAACCCACTTTAAAAGGTTGTTGAGCGAACGTATCATTTCAGACTCTTCCCCTGAGCCCATTGACTTTGCTTCCATGGTAAGCTTTGAAATATATGAATCGCGCCCTACGTTCTCAAGCCTTGCCCTGCACCCGCCCGAAACCACAAAGCTTCCGCTCATGAGTGGAGCGCCCTCCTGCTTAACAATATCATCTGATTCACCTGTAAGCAGTGCCTCATTGACAAGCACGCTTCCGGACAGCACTATAGCATCGGCACATATCTGACTCCCCGCTGTAAATATTACAACATCGTCTGCAACCAGCTCCTGAGTATTTATTACACTTATCTGTCCGTTTCTTACAACCTTTGTCATCGGAGCGTTGAGCATGTTCATCTTATCAAGCACCTTCTTGGCTCTCAGCTCCTGAAAAATTCCTATCGCCGAATTGGCAAATATAACCGGAAGAAATGTAAGGTTCCTGAATGAGCCGACTATGATAAGTAATACTCCCAACACCACAAAAATAAGGTTAAAATATGTGAATGTATTGGAAATAATTATATCTTTGACCGACTTGGTACATGAATCCATGGCTTCATTATACCATCCTGCATTATAATGCTCGGCTGCCTGTTCATCTGAAAGTCCATTTTCAGCATCAGACTCATATCTTGTAATCTCTCCCCTTTTTACAAGCTGTTCCTGCTGCCTTTTTATCCGCTGTTCGTCAAGTCTTTCCTGAAGACTTTTAAATAACCTTCTTTTCCCGCTCACAGTTTTTAATCTCCTCTAATTTGGTTGAAATTCTTGATTTCACAAGCTCACATATCTCCGGCTTTTTCATTCCCTGATATTCGTTATAATATATAGGCCGGAGGTAATGAACCTGTGTTGTGACCTTCTCAAAAGTGTTGCTGTTCATCGACTTATATGAGTCATACACAACCACCGGAACAATAGGTCCCTTACTCGCCTGGCTGCATGCGAAGCATCCGCTGAAAAATTCCTGAAGCTCATTATGATTGTCAGCATATCCACCCTCCGGGAAAATAAGGAAATTCTGTCCATCCTTAACTCTATCCGAGACTTCCTTGATTGAACGCACCTTAGCCCTTATATCTGTAAGGTCTATCGCAACTCCATTGATAAGTCCGCACACCTGCCTGCTTAAGAATCTGCTCGCCTGCTTTTTCTCCCACAACACACCACAAGGCCTGTCAAGTGATAACAGTATCCCAAGTGCATCATACTTGCCCTGATGGTTTCCGTACATAATATATCCCTGGTCATCGGGAATATTCTCCGCTCCATACACTAACGTCTCAGTTCTCGCCCTCTTCTTCATGTGCCCTACAATCTTCATCGCAAATGCGAATTTCTCTTCATCCGTATACCTTTCAGGGTGCCTCAGCATATACTCCGCCTTAGGAACGGCGTACATAACATAAAATAAGCTTGATATCACTACCCATTTAAATCTTAAGTTCAGCAATCCTTTTCCTCTCCTTTTCCTGACTAAGGACACCACACGGAGCACTAACCCTTGCCCTTTTCTCCGTGAAGCAATATCTTATTAAGAATACCATATTTTCCCACATTGTGCAAATATGTGTTTTTCTCATCCCGCCACTGACGGCGATTTTATTAATTCAGTAATATGATGTTGTGGTCAAAACATGTGCTATAAACTTAGCATGTATAACTTATTATATTTATGCATATCACGACTTTTGGAAGAAGCTTAGATGTTCTTAGAACTCTGTTCACACACTAGCCAGAACCGG
>DNFT01000078.1:0-16368 GCA_003486385.1 Eubacterium sp.
TGTTCTTAGAACTCTGTTCACATACTAGCCTGAACCGGCACGGATGCCGGTTCAGAAGCAATGCATACAAGGATGTATGCCTGCTTCGGTGGCGGACGTTTAGAAAGCCTATTTCAGAGTTCTTAGAACATCTTGCTTCGGACAATGGAGCTGATATGTATAAATATAATACGTTATACACTTGTACATTAAATTAGCATGTTTTTTCCCCAACATCATATTTTTTATAAATCATGCATATATCAAATCTGATACCTGCCACATTTAGGGCTGCTACACCTTATACCCTCTATTCCAATCCGCCACGCTCGCATAGCTGTCGTTCAGTGAATTTTTCGAATATGTAAGCCCGGAATACACCTGCTGCACATTGCTCATCATCGGCTTCGTATTATCCTGTCTGCTTACCTCCATAAAGGCGGCATGGAGCTTTGAAAGCATTCCCTTAACCCTTTTCAAATCCTCCGTCCTTAATGTTATATCCGCCTTCACCATAACATTGTTCATATAGGTATACAGCGACAGCAGATTACCTGAAATAGGATATTTTAAGTCCAGAACAGAGGCAAGCTCATTTACAAAGGACTTAGCCTTCCTTACATTCTGCCTGAACTCTTCCACATTATTCTGTGATATTGCGTTAAGAGCGTCATCAATATATTTGACAGCTACCTCATACATTATCACAATAAGTTCACTCTTTGATGCCTGTGATACCCTCATGGCATATCCGTTTATCTCTGACTTAGTCAATTTTAAGCCTCCATATAAGCTTACTGAAGAAGCTGAAGTACTGTCTGCGGACGTTCATTTGCCTGTGCAAGCATTGATGTCGCAGCCTGGGTTATAACATTCTGCTGCGTGTACTCTGTCATCTCATCCGCCATATCTGAATCCTCAATTCCGGATACCGCAGATGTCAAATCCTCCTCATAAGAATCAAGGTGTGTTACAACGCTGTCAAGTCTGTTCTGGTAAGCACCCAGTACGGAACGCGCTGAGGATACCTTATCTATAGCCTTACCCACTCTGGTTATCGCATCCTCTGCCGCCTGCTGTGTACATACGTTGAGATTATCAAGTCCAAGTGTATGGACACCTACCTCAGGTATATCCACCTCTAATACCTGTCCCTCGTTGGCACCTAACTGTACAGTCATGGTACCCATCTGTGTAACCTTCTGTGTAGCTGTAACAGAAGCCTGACCGCTTGAAGCAACCATATTTTCTCCAAGCTCTATTGTCATCTCAAATCCGCCTATATCCTTTACAGTTACAAAATTGCCATCGGTGCTCAGGGTTGCCGTTGTTCCGAAGCCTGCATTGATTGCCGCCTGTGCATCTGCACCTGCTGTCACGTTGTTGATACTAAACACACCCACAAGGCTGTTTGGTATCTTATATTCTATTTTCTGTGTCATTCCGTAGCCGTGAGTACTTATCTGTCCTGTCGCCTCATCATAATCAAGTCCTGCCGCATCACAGAGTGATATAAACTTGCTCTTTAAATCCGCATCTGTATCTCCCGGTTCTACAGTCATATCTGCACCATTAATCTGAATCTTTCCACTCTCCGTGATAGCCTGCGCATTAAAATCGACCTGTGCTGTCGCCTTCCTTGCATCTGCAGTTATATCAATCGAATATTCTCCCTCTTTTACCCCTGAACTTACATAGAACATTGATACATTATCTGTATCGGAATAGCTTCTTCTGCTAAGGGTTCCATCAAGAAGAGGCATGGTATTGAACTCTGTCGCATTTGAGATTCTGTCTATCTCGTCTGTGAGCTGGTCTATCTCAGACTGGATTGCCTGTCTGTCTGAAAGGCTGTTGGTGCCGTTGGCTGCCTGTACAGCAAGCTCGTTGATTCTCTGCAGAATACTTTCCGTTTCATTAAGAGCACTCTCTGCCGTCTGGATTACAGATATTCCGTCTGATGAATTTCTGTTCGCCTGGTCAAGACCCTTTATCTGGGAATGAAGCTTATTGGCAATGGCAAGTCCTGCTGCATCATCCTCTGCTGAATTTATTTTAAGACCTGAAGATAGTCTCTCTAATGCCTTATCAAGCTTAGTCTGTGCCACAGACAGATTATTATTGGCCAATAATGATGAAATATTACAATTTACTCTCATGTGTATCCTTCCTTTTGCAGCCGGTGCGCCATCCTCGCCCACATCTTACTGCTCATTTTTTTTCACGAAATCCTTTTCATAATTTATTTATCGGAGCCTGTCCACAAATACTTTAGCCGCAGCAAACAGCTTTCTGGTCTGAACCCCTGTATCCGCACCATTCTTCTGTGCCGGAAATGTTTCTGTCTTTGCAGTTGATAACCTTACCTTCGCAAATCCAAGCTGTTTTAATCCATCCTCAACTTCAGATAATATGGTATTCACAACACTGATATTATTATCGGCAAGAACATAGGCTGTAATCTCATTATCCTGCACTCTTGCATTGACGCTGACATGACTTCCGTTTTCAAGCTCTGTATCCACAGTAAAGCTTCCCGTATTCTCTGAATTCTCCACAACCGATAATCTTATCGCCCTTGTTCCGTTTTCCTTATCATACGGCAGATAGAATGTGTTATGTCCTGCCAATGCATTCATGACATTCATGCCATTGGAAATCTGTTTTAACATGGCAATGTCTGTTGTTCCGTTTTCTGACTGTGCATTGTCCACAGCCTCCTTAAATACTTTAGAAAGCTCAGCATAATCCGACAACAGTGCACTCTTATTATCCATGTTGTCAATAAATCTGTCTAAGTCCGCCTTCACATCCGTCTTTTTCATTTCCTTATAGAAGTAAGCGTTGTCCGTATACAGCGAACCTGCTGCCGCAAGGTTATTGATTGTCTTAGGAAGCTCATTCTCCGTAATAAGAGAAGCTGCCTCCTTCGGAAGCTTGGCAAGCTTAGAGAGCATATCCTTATAGTATGTCAGCTTTGCATCATTATTCTTCCTGCTATTGGCATACTGCGCCCCATCCTCAGACAGCCCGGCAACGATTCCTGCTCCTTTTTCTATCATATATGAGGTAACAAGATTGCCCAATGTTGAATCAAGCTCCTGATTTACAAGCTGTCCTGCTGCCTTTCCATCATCCTTGGTAAGCTTGTTGATGATTGTATACAATGCCATATAGTGTTCTCTGTCATCGGCAGATATTGTTCCCTTTTTATCCTGTTCATACAAAAACTCAGAAAATTTCTGCGTGCTTACATTCTCTTTGTTCTGTCTCCTCGTGTCCACCTCGTCAGACAGCTTTTTGATATCCATGTTCATGACATCGCTTCCGGCTCTTATCATCTCCAGCGCAATATCCGGGGTCAGCCTTTCAAAAAGATTATTTACAGCGGCATCAATCTCCTTAACACGTTCAAGGCGTTCCATCGTAATGTCCATGCTGTTATACGCAAGGATTCTTACGGCACGTCTGTTTTCCTGTGTATCCTCAAGCTTCAGTTCCTTTAAAATATTCTCTGTACTTGCTGCAACAGCATTGCCAAGCTTATCCCCAAGGTCTGTTCTTACCTGAGTACTCATAGTCTCATACGCTTCCCCGGCGGACTCATATTTTCTCTGCATTCTGAATGCGGCATTCTCAATATCAGCTAATGAGGTATCGTTCTTTCCTGCTGCCTCATTCCGGCTGACGGCATCGCCTATCGCAGCGCAAGGAGCCGTCTTTAACGCACCCAGTTCATACATGAATTTCCTGTAATCGTTCTGCGTACTGCCCGAATCAATGCCCTTAAGCAATCCATTGCTTCCTGTCCGGTCATCGTCATTCTCAGCCGTGTTGTCCACGCCGTAGGTCTGTTCAAGCTTTTCAAGCTCCTCCACCAGCTTTGACAGTCCTTCGGTGTTTACGCTTATTCCGTTTTTTTCTAACACGTAGGCGGACTCAAAGGTCAGCTTAAGCCTTATCTGCTCAAGGCATCTTAATGTGTGGATACTGCTCTCATCGGACAAGCTTTCCGGCAAAATGCGGTAATAATCAAGTGGATTTAATCCGCTTAAAATATCTCCCTTCGCATTCCCATCCACACGGACATTCTCAATTGCGTTTTCAAGTCCTTCAAGATTTCTCTCATATTCATCGTTGTTTAAAAATTCAGTGAGTGCCTCCGCTGTAACGCGGTCGAGGATATCTATACTATGGGCAGCCCTTTTCCACACGGTAGGTTCATCCGACAGATTCACCTCCTGCGCCTCATAGCCATCAACCATAGCTGCCGCCATCTTGTCGGCAACAGCCTCCTCAAAAATAAGCACCGCGTCCTGTCCCTTTTCATCCTGATTGCTGACAGCTCCGATAAGTTCACCTGCTTCGCCTGCCTGCTTATATATCTCCAGCGACCTGTCCGTGATAGCTGTGCCGGCTTCAACGAGCTTTCTAAGCTCTCCAAGTGTTTCGTCCGTACTCTCTATTCCTGCACCATCTAACATTTCCTCTAACTGGGTTTTCACATCACTCCACTGGCTGTCGGTCAGCTTAACACCCGACTGTGCCCCAGAATAAGCATACTCTGCCTTATAGAGGTTCTCCACCGTAGGCGCAAGTCCATTATTCATCAGATAGCTCTTAGTCTGGATATCCGGAACCTTAAGCTCCTTAACCTTCTCAAGCGCCTTTTCTATCTCCTGTACATTCTCATCTGTCACCGGAAAATTATACTTTGCAAGCACCTTCGCTGCGTAGGCTTCACTTCCCTCACCTAAAACTCCCTTGATATCATCTGTATCAAGGTCTGCCGTGTACACATGCTCACAGCCCGCAGCCGCAAGCTTTATTCTTATCTGCTCGCCCACAGTCACAAGCTTATCCGAATCCATATCATTGACATCGATGCCCTCATCATCCATTGCGACAAGCTCACCCGTGTCCATCTTATTGCAGATTGCCTTCATATTGTCTAACAGAGCCTGTGCCTCATCCGCGAATTCCTCGCCGGTCTTAGGTCTGCTGTCATAATTCTCCTCACTGGCATAATTACTCATGCCGAACAGCTCCATGCTGTTGTCCGACTTGGTAAAGCTTACCGCCTGCGTTATCGCAGCCCCGGACACACTGCCCTTAACCGCTGCCGCCTGCCTCTGCTGCTCCTGGTACATTGCTGCAGCCTTCTTCTGCTCGCTGTATGCTTCTATCTTCATGCTTTTCCTCCAATGTCTATCTTAAAAAATGCAGGGAATGAACATCCCTGCATTTCACATTCCATATTCTATTTATCGGCATACCTATTTATGTTTCTTAGCTTTTTTTGTCGCCTTTGCCGTATGCTTAGAAAATTTAAACACTGCAGTACCATACGCAGGAAGCGGATATTTCACGGCGTACGGCTGTCTGTCACACTCTGTATGTACAGCGGTATATATGTGCTGCCCCTTCATCCCGCTATCAAGAATGAGCGTGTATTTACCCGCCTGAGGCACTCCGACCATATAATCCGGTCTTGCAACAGGAGTAAAATTACATACAAAGAGAAGATTGTCCTTCCCATCCTCAGAACATCTCACAAAGCTGTATATGCTTCTGTCACCATCATCCGCATTTATCCAGAAGAAGCCCTCCGGATACTGGTCAAGCGCATAGCACGCCGGATATTTACGATATATATGCAAAAGTGCCTTAAAGTATGCCCACAAGCCCTTGTGCTCCGGCTCACCCAGCAGATACCAGTCAAGTGAACGCTTCTCACTCCACTCAGACCACTGTCCGAAATCCTGTCCCATGAACAGAAGCTTCTTTCCCGGATGACCCATCATGAATGTGTATGCAACCTTGAGATTTGCGAACTTGTCCTCGTACTCACCCGGCATCTTGCCAAGCATTGAACACTTAAGATGAACCACCTCATCATGCGACAGCACAAGGATAAATTTTTCGCTGTAAGCATAGGTCATTCCAAACGTCAGTCTATTATGATTATATTTCCTGAAATATGGATCTAATTTAACATATTCAAGGAAATCGTGCATCCAGCCCATGTTCCACTTGAATGTAAATCCAAGTCCATCCTCGTTGGCAGGCTTCGTAACTCCCGGCCATGACGTCGATTCCTCCGCAATGATCATGGCTCTGGGATTTCTCTGGTTCATAATGCTGTTAAGGTGCTTGAAAAATTCCATAACCTCAAGGTTTCCGTTTCCGCCGTACTTGTTCGGTACCCAGTTGCCCGGCGTCTTTCCATAATCAAGATACAGCATCGAGGCAACCGCATCAACCCTAAGACCATCAATATGAAACTTCTCTACCCAGAAAAGCGCATTTGCGATGAGGAAGTTGGACACCTCACTTCTGCCGTAGTCAAATATCTTCGTCCCCCACTCCGGGTGCTCACCCTTGCGCGGGTCGGCATACTCATATTCACAGCAGCCGTCAAACTCAGCAAGTCCATGTGCATCCTTCGGAAAATGTGCAGGAACCCAGTCAAGGATGACTCCTATTCCCAGCTTGTGAAACTTATTTATAAGGTACATAAAATCCTCAGGTGTTCCATATCGCGATGTCGGCGCATAGTAGCCTGTCACCTGATATCCCCATGAGCCATCATAAGGGTGCTCTGCAATACCCATAAGCTCTATATGCGTATAGCCCATGTCCATGACGTATTCAGACAGCTCGTCTGCAAGCTCCCTGTAATTTAAAAAACCATCCTCTGTGCCGTCATCCTTCTTCTTCCATGAGCCAGGATGAACCTCATATATAGAAATAGGCTGCTTTTCGTGAACGAGCTTGTTCTGCTCACAAATCCATGACTCATCATCCCATCTGAAACCATCAAGGCTGGTGACTATTGAGGCAGTCTCAGGTCTTACCTGACAATAGTTTCCGTATGGGTCTGCTTTATAAAGCTTTCTTCCGTCCCTCGCCGTGATAAGGTACTTGTACATGCTGCCAAGCTGCGCCTTATCTGTAAACAGCTCAAAGATTCCGGACTCTCCAAGCCTTGTCATCTCATAACCGGCACCGTCCCAGTTATTAAAATCGCCAACCACCTGGACACATTGCGCTGCCGGTGCCCACACAGCAAAGTAAATACCCCTGATTCCATCACGCTCCGCTTCATGTGCTCCCAGCTTCTCATAAATTTCATAATGTGTTCCCTTACCGAATACATATCTGTCGGCTTCCGTCAAAAAAACCTCTGTGCGCTCCATATATATCCTCCATGTCAATTAATTACTATACAATTCAAAAAATTTTAGAGAATTTTCGCCCTTTCATTAAGATACTTACAAATTGTTATTATTATTATAACATTTTTATGACCAAATGTCACGTTTTTTGACAATCTATGTCGCATAATTTCTCACTATTAACACTTGCCAATGATGCTATAACTTTTTATAATAAGAAGAAATCACGAATATCCGGTACAACCCCAATGAACATGGATATCCAATAAAATATATATTTCAGGAGGCAGTCATGATATTCAAACTCATAGATTTGCAGTACATAAACATAATTACATTCATAAGTCTTATCGCAGCATTCCTGACCACATGTCTCATTATAAAATCCTGCCAGGGAATGCTTCCGCGCGACCAGGGGCGTGCCTTTGCTATAAACGGAAAGGTATCCCAAGGAAAACCCCGCGGTGCCGGAATACTTTTTATACTTGTCTTTTCATTGTTTTCCCTGCTGTTCGTTCCTTATTCAAACGAATTTTTAATCTACATAATACTTGTCATAGCTTCGATGGTGAGCGGCTACCTTGATGACAGCTCGAAATCACCATGGGGCGAATATAAAAAAGGACTCATCGACCTCGTAATCGCCCTCGCCGCTGCATTTACCTACGTCAACTACAACGGCACAACAATCAATTTCGGATATTCCGATTCGGGCGTGACAATTCCTGTATGGCTTTTTATTATTCTCGCCGTAATACTTATCTGGGTTTCGATAAATGTGACCAACTGCACGGATGGTGTTGATGGGCTTTCGGGAACCTTATCACTTATAACACTTGGCACGATGTATGGAATATGCAGAATTAAGGATACCGACTCCGCATTTATGCACATGATACTGCTCTTCTCGGTATGTGTGCTCGCATACCTCTGGTTCAATGCCTCACCCAGCAGACTTCTCATGGGTGACGCCGGCTCCCGCGCAATCGGATTCTTTATCGCAATATGCGCACTTAAAACAGGAAGCCCATTGCTCTACATCCCTGCTGCCATAGTGATCATCCTTGACGGCGGACTCGGACTTGTAAAGGTATTTCTGCTTCGTTTCTTAAAGATAAAGATACTTGCAAATACACGCACACCGTTACATGACCACGCGCGCAAAAATAAGAACTGGTCGGACACACAGGTTGTATTCCGCTTCGCAATATTACAGCTCATTGTGTCGCTGGCATTACTGTTCGCATAGAAAGGAGACTTATTATGATTCGATTTAACAATGATTACAACCACGGGGCACATCCGGCGATACTCAAGGCGATTGCCGACACTAACGATACAAGCTATGGTGGTTATGGTGAGGATGAGTGGTGCGATAAGGCTTCATTCATAATCAGAAACATTATCGACCGTCCGGATGCTGATGTCAGATTCTTCCCCGGTGCCACACAGGCGAATTTTATTGTTATTGACGCGGCACTAAGTCCTGTGCAGAGCGTTATTGCCGCCGATACAGGGCATATCAACTGCCATGAGGCTGCCTCCATTGAGAACACGGGGCACAAGATTCTTGCGCTTCCTAACACCGATGGCAGGATTACCGCCGCACAGATAGAGGCTTGTGCTGCTGCCTACTATGAGGCAGATGAACCGGAATATCTTACCGAGCCTAAGATGGTATATATTTCATTTCCGACAGAACAGGGAACCTTGTATTCCCTTCAGGAATTGACAGCTATACATGATGTCTGTGAAAAATACGGAATGTACCTTTTCGTTGACGGTGCGAGAATGGGCTATGGACTTGGTTCCGAAAAAAATGACGTTACCCTCAAGGACTTTGCTGAGCTTACGGATGTATTCTACATCGGAGGAACCAAATGCGGCGCCCTGTTCGGTGAAGCGGTAGTTATCACAGCCACAGCCTTAAAACGCCGTTTCAAGGCTTATATGAAGCAGAATGGTGCCGTTCTCGCCAAGGGCTGGCTTCTCGGTCTTCAGTTTGCAGCCCTTCTTGAAAACGGAGAGTACTTTGCAATCACTAAGCGCGCCGATGAGCTGGCAATGCAGATTAAAAAGGCCTTTGCCGGCAAGAATATTCCTCTGTGGGTTGACAGCTATACCAACCAGCAGTTCGTCATCTTAAATGACGAGCAGAAAGAAAAGCTCTCCGATAAGTACATTTTTGAGCTTCAAGGACACTCCGAAAACGGAACCATTGTGCGCTTCTGCACAAGCTGGGCAACCACCAATGAGGAGGTCGACAGCCTGATCAAGGATATTGATAACCTATAATGTACAACTATTCTACACAACAATGGGGCGGCATCCGAAGGATACCGCCCCATTTATTGACAAAGCAGCTTAATTTCAAGCCCTATTCCACAACATCACATTGATATATGACAACAGCACCATTATCTGCAGTGCCGACATAAGTTCCCTGAAAAAACTTTCCTGTTGAACCAATCAGGTAATATAATCCTACATCCTTCACATCATCGCCGTACACCGACATAAGAATAGCGGCTCTGCCACAATCACTGTATTTCCCTGTATCATCATGCTGTGTGTTCCTATCTATGAATATAAGCTTCTCAGGTTCCCCATCAGGAAATATCTTTTCTGCATCATACCAGCCATCATTATCTATAACCAGCCACAATATATCACTGTTCTGCTCAATAAAGTTATCCACTGTCTCTTTATTTTTTCCATCATCCACAGCCGCCCGGCAGTAATAGAAGCTTACATATCCTCGTGACGCAATTTTCTCAGCCTCCACATTTTTTCCGGTGTCCATGATATAATTGTACAGATTTTTCTGAGTTACCTGTTCTGAATCCTCGGCATTGCACTGAGCCAGAATAAACTCATCCACACCGTCAAATGTGCCTGCCTCAACCTGCGCATTGATATTCATTGGGATAATTCTGTCCGGAATAGTATAATCAAACATTGCAGTATCTATCATCCATCCCGGTTCCCACCCGATTATCCATGGGATATCGCTATAGCTCTCAAGAATATCTGTTGTCTCATCATATTCCCCGGTATCAGGATAGTAATCAACACCGAATCCGCTTATCAGAAGAATCACATTCAATGCAATTATGCAAATCCCAACTGCCGTCATATACAGCCGCTTAACCTTGCCGCCTTTTTTTATTATTTTGTCAAAAATGGCGAATACGCATATTATATATGCCAGCAGAACAAGCAGCATGTCCGCATAATAATATCTTGTTGAAGATAAAGCCTCCGGTGTGAGTACATTTACCACGAACGCATACATTAGAGCTGCACCGGCAATTCTTGTCACAACCGACCTTATATATGAGTTCTCCCTGCCTCTGGCAACAACATAGAACACAGCTGCAATAACCGGAAATAATATAAGAAAAGCCTTATAAGCTTTTTGGAATACATACATTATTACCAGCTTATAACCATAATAAATACTTCCAAGATGCTCAAAAATTTCTTTGGCATTGCCGATAACCCCGGCTGAATGGGCATTTGACGTAATTGCCACATACCAGTAATCCCACAGCTTATTTATAAAGACTGCCGCCACCGCCAAAGCCACAGCATACTTCAATATATCCCGGAAACGCTTTTCCTTGATATCATATATTATCTCAAATCCAAAAAATGCGGCGACAAAGAATACGAAATAATACTGTGTAAGAAATCCACCGACTACCGCAGCACATAACAATAGATATTTTGCAATTTCCGCCAATATCGCACCCCTGCTGCGTGCAACACCTGTTTTCTTATCTGATGCCAGCACATTGGCATAGACAAACAGTGCCGTAAAAAATGTATATACCATATACATTCTTGCAAGCATCCCCGCCGACAACATGCACTGGGTCATCAGCACTCCTATCGTTCCAAGCGACGATAATACAGGGCTGTGAAACAATTTTTTTAAGATGAAAAATACAATACACCCTGTCCCTAAATATGCAAAAAGATTCACAGCTAATGCTGTCCAGACTGAGAGTGTGTCTCCCGCAAGCTTTGACGCTATATACACAAGAATGTAATAAAGTGGAGGATGAACCTTATCCATTTTGATATTATCTATCATTTTTTCGTAATAATCGTCATTGCCATGGGTGAGCGCATTTTTAAAATCGTCCCCGCTCATCCACTTATTTATCTCATAAGGTGTAAGACCATCCGAGTTTACTATATTGTACGTGTATATCTCATCACAGAAAGTAACTCTCTTTCCATTTCCCCAATATACAAACAGCACCATTGAAACCACAACGGTGCATATAAAAGCTATCAAGTAAACCAGCTCTTCTTTTTTATTCTTAATCAAGCAATGCATTATAAATATCCCTCTTAGAAACTCCCCTGTCCTTTGCGACCAGCTTCATCGCATCCTTCTTGTCCATTCCCCGGGAGACATACATATTGAAATGCTCCTCAATGCTCATATCATCCCATGCAGCACGTTTTTCTTCTAAAAGCTCCTTCGGGCTCCTGCCTTCAATGACAAGAACATACTCTCCCTTTGGCTCATTGGCAGTGTAATAACCTAACGCGCCAGATATCGTATCGCGGTACACCGTCTCATGTCTCTTGGTAAGTTCCTTGCATACAGCTATCTTTCTCATGCCTCCAAGCGCACTTTCAAGCTCCGTCAATGTCCTTAACAGTCTATGCGGTGCTTCATAAATAATGATCGTCCTCTGCTCCGCCTTAAGCTGCTCGAGAACATCCGCCTTCTCCTTCTTATCCGACGGAAGAAACGCCTCGAAGCAGAATCTCCTCGTCGGCATTCCCGACATGATAAGCGCATTTATGCACGCTGCGGCTCCCGGTACAGGTGTCACCTTGATTCCCGCCTCTATACACTGCCTTACAAGCTCCTCACCCGGATCTGATATTCCCGGTGTGCCTGCGTCCGTTATCAGTGCAACCGTCTCGCCCTTTAACATCTTTTCCACAAGCACGCGCGCCTTCTCAACCTTGTTAAATTCGTGATAGCTTGTCATAGGCGTCTTTATCTCAAAATGATTTAATAGCTTAATGCTGTTTCGCGTATCCTCCGCGGCAATAACATCCGCCTCCTTAAGTACGCGTATACAGCGAAAGGTCATGTCCTCAAGATTTCCAATCGGCGTTGCACACAGATAAAGCTCCCCGATTCCATTCTCATTCATATAAATCGTGTACCTCCTTGGTATATACTCCCTTATCGGCATATATCACAAGCGGCTTTTCCACCTTAAGCATAGGCTTAGCTCCCTTAATCGACTCGATAAGCACCATATTTGCCTCCTTGTCGATGAAAGGATAAACAAGTCTCATACGCTTCGGCTCCATGCCATACCTCTTTATAACGCCGAATATCTCATCGAGGCGCTGAGGTCTGTGAACCATATAAAAACGTCCGCCTGACTTGAGAAGCCCTGCCGCCGCAGCCACCACATCCTCAAGCGTGCACAAAAGCTCATGCCTTGCAATAGCCTTATGGCTCTCCGGATTGGTAAGGCCGTGATTCTGCGTCATATACGGCGGATTACTCGTCACCACATCGAAAGAACCCTTTTTGAAAATTGAGCAGGCTTCCCTAATGTCTCCCTGAACGATATCCACACAGTCACCGATGCCATTGTACTCCACACTGCGCCTTGCCATATCAACATTTATATCCTGTATTTCAAGTCCTGTAAAATGAGCGCCCTTTGTCTTTCCCTTTAACAAAATAGGGATAACACCATTGCCACAGCCTAAGTCAATCATGTTTTCCCCATCCTTTATCGTGGAAAAAGCTGTCAGAAGCACCGCATCCATGCCAAAACAGAACACGGTGGAATTCTGGATAAGCTTATAACCATTTCTCTGTAAATCATCAAGCCGCTCATTGGCTTTAAGATTAATTGTCATCTAACTTCGATTTTCCTTCCTTGCGCTCTAACGCCTCAAGTGCCTTGAGCTCATCATCATTGATGTTATTGTTATCGCGCCTTCTCTTTGGCTTGAATCTCAAATCTTCAACCTTGTACTCGCGGATTTCCTTCTCATCATTTTCAAGTGTTACTATGACCTTCACAAGCTGGCGGAGAACATTGACACTCGACACCTCACCCTTAAGCTTATCAGCTGTGGTTACAAAATCACCTACATTAGGAAGCTTGCTGTTAAGCTCCTCATAAGTCTCCTCCTCATTCTTGAGACAGCACATAAGTCTTCCGCACACACCGGATATCTTCGTAGGGTTGAGTGAAAGGCTCTGCTCCTTCGCCATCTTTATCGATACCGGAACGAACTCCGACAGATAAGTGCTGCAGCACAGCGGTCTTCCGCAGATTCCTATCCCTCCAAGTATCTTAGTCTCATCGCGGACACCAATCTGCCTAAGCTCAATTCTGGTCTTAAACACCGCTGCTAAATCCTTAACCAGCTCTCTGAAATCAATTCTTCCGTCCGCAGTGAAGTAGAACAGCACCTTGTTATTGTCAAAGGTATACTCTGCGTCGATGAGCTTCATCTCAAGACCATGCTTCTTAATTTTCTCAAGGCATATCTTAAACGCATCCTTCTCCTTAGACTTATTGTTAAGCTCCTGCTCATTATCCTTAGGAGTGGCGATACGCAGCACCGGCTTGAGCGGAAGAATTACCTTATCCTCTGCAACCTCCCTTATGCCAAGTACAACATACCCATACTCTACGCCTCTTGCAGTCTCCACAATTACGTGGTCGCCCTGCTTAATATCCATATCAAGCGGGTCAAAATAATATATCTTACCCACCCTTCTGAATCTGACTCCAATTACCTTAACCATATAAATCCTCACTTATCTACTTTTTCTTCTAATCAATTGCCATCAATTCTCTTTTATTGTGAGCAGCAGCAGCTCCATTGTCATGTCATAATTCACATTCGCATGAAGCCTTGTCTTAGCCTTATCAAATGCCTCCATTATGAGCTCAAGCCCTTCATACGAGCTTTTACCGGCTGCTCTTCTTATGTCTGCAACCTCATCCGTAAATACAAGCGAATTCGGGTCGCGCGATACCTTGAACAGCAGAACATCCCTGAACCACAAGGTCATAATATCAAGGCAGTCATCCACGCTTATATCATAATTATTTATATCCTTGATTGACGCAGCCAGATCCGTAAGCTCCATATTATGTATATTCTTTAAAAGCTTAATAATATCCGACTTAATCTCCTCAAAATCAGGAGATGCGGCAAGCTTGACCGCACGCCCAGGTCGTCCCTGTGCAAACGCCGCACACAGCTGCGCATGATATTCCGGAATCTTACAGTTTTTCATCAGATACTCAACAATAAGCTGGTTTTTGACAGGCTTAAGACTGAGCATTACACATCTTGAAAGTATGGTCGGAAGAAATACCCCGGCATTGTTGGTCAGAAAAATAATCACCGCATAAGCCGGCGGCTCCTCTATTGTCTTTAAAATGGCATTCTGAGCCTGAACAGTGAGCTTCTCCGCCTCATCAATAATATATATCTTATATTTACTGCTGTAAGGCTTAATCACAATGTCATCTACAAGCTGCTCCCTAACATCATCCACACCTATTGAGTTAGGCTTCTCATGTGTAACATGTATTATGTCCGGCTGGTTTCCCGATTCCGCCTGAATACACGAACGGCATTTCCCACAGGGTGTAATACCGCCCTCCTCACACTGCAATGTCTTT
Source organism: Eubacterium sp. (assembly GCA_003486385.1). Classification (GTDB taxonomy): domain Bacteria; phylum Bacillota; class Clostridia; order Lachnospirales; family Lachnospiraceae; genus CAG-882. The sequence continues at coordinate 14,861 of DNFT01000078.1, forward strand.
GCAAAGGCATCAGCAAGCATGTTCTTTCCAAGCCCATCCTCACCGCTCATAATATATGAATGTGATATCTTATCCATGGAAACAGCATTCTGCAAATGAGCTATAATCCCCTCATGCCCCAGGATATCTTTAAACTCTGCCATACAAGACCAACCCCTTTCTATAACCACTCTTATCATTTACACCCTGATTCAGCATCAAAGCTTATGTCGATATATCAATCAGAAGTCCTCTTATCTCCCCGACCTTGCTCAATATGGTGAGATTATCCTTCTCATCCTTCAAAAGCTCCGTTGCAAGGTCATCAAGGTTCTTGTCCACAAGCTTTACAATACCATACACTCTGTGTCTTCCCCTTCTGTCAAGAAAATTCTCCCTTGAAAATTCATGTGAGCGATTGACAACCTCATTCATGAAATCCTTGACCAGCTCCCTATATCTCTTCATATCAGCGATATCCGTATGCTTGGCTATGCGCTCACCCTGCTCGGTAATCTGCGTCATAAGCTGATTAAGCCTGCTATTAAGCTCTGCATCCTCTACATTGCTCGCCAAAATGAACTTAAATGAACCATCCGCCTGTGAAGTCTTTGTCTGATTTTCTACAGGCATCGCCCTGCTCACATCATTCACTTTAATGTCCATAGGATTATCCTCCTGACTCACCATTATCGCGATAACCATTTCACGATAAGCTTACTTTTTCAATAGTATTAACCTATAAAATACAGCTTTAACGGCTGCTTATTAAATAATACTTCTTAATAGTTACATTTTGTCATATCGGAAGTTAAGCGTCAAGCTATTTACTGCATTGTACTATATATTCCCTGATTTCTGCAATACAGTCCTCAAGCTTATCGTTTACAAACCTTTTTATTATTCCGCACTGCCTCATATTTTCCTCTGAAAAGTCATCTTCGTCTGCAATATATCTTCTGCACATCTCTCTGTACTGTGGCTTTTCCTGACGGCACTCACGCTCTAATGCCCTTCTTAATCTGGTACCATCATCAACCTCAATATATATCGGACACACCCTGTCTTTTCCAAAGTATTCACAATACTTATTGTACGCTTCTATAGTCCCAAGCGCCAGATAATTCTCTTTCCCATCCAGATTTATCTGACCATCATTTCTTGTGTAATACTTCCATGGACCATATACAGTATTGTAAATCCTTATCTCAACAATACTTCCGTCACACTCATGCCTCACAGCTTCATCGTCATCAACAAAAAAATATTCCTCTCCGTCCTGCTCTCCGCTGCGTTTAGGTCTCGTGGTATACATAGTTATCTTTTTAAGTCCAAGGCTGCGGTCTTCTAAAAGCTTCTTGTAAATAGTATCCTTCCCTGTTGAGCTTTTCCCTGAAATAAAAAATATCTTTCCCATGTTATATGCAGCCTTCCTGTTATCCTATATTCATACATATTATGATGTTGTGGTCAAAACATGCTCTATAAACCTAGCGTGTATAGCGTATTATATTTATGCATAAATATAA